>DASXXM010000384.1:0-7202 GCA_036503065.1 Pseudonocardiaceae bacterium
GACCAGCTCGCGCAGTTCGCGCAGTGTGATGGCGTTCTCCGGTTCGTGCGCCGCGGCTTCCACGCGTCGCAGGCGTTCGCCGGCAAGGCGTTCGCCGAGCGTGGCGTCCAGGGGCAGGAACGTCATCGCGGAGCGGCCAGGTTCGTCCAGTTCGGACAGTGCGGGATGGTAGACGGCCACGTCCACCACGCCTGCGACCTCGTCCACCAGCGCGGCCAGCCGGAAGTCGGCCAGGCTGATCCGGTGACCGGACAGGTTGACGGTCACGCCGTCCGGGTCGGGCACGGCCGGCACCGAGTCGTGGAACTCCCACAGCACGTCGTTGGGTGGCGCGGCCGCTTTCCACGCGTCCGTGTACGGCCGCAGCGCCGGGTCCTCCTGGCCGCTGACGACCAGCGCGTACACCGCCTGCTGACCACGATCCAGCGAGAAGTGCAGCTCGGGATGCACCGCGGCGACCGCGACGCACAGGTCGTGTTCGATGCGGCTCGGCTCGCGGTCGCCCAGTGCCGAACTGATGCTGGGCAACAGTTCGTCCCAGCGCGCCCAGAACGTGCTGGCCGCGGTGGCCGGGTCGAGCGGTTGGGTCGCCTTCGGCTTGCGCCGGCGAAACCACGTCATGCCGGCCATTGTGCGCGCCTGCTCAGGGCGTCGCCCACGATTCGGGCGGCTCGACGAATGCCTTGGCAAGTTCGGTGGACAGTTCCATCGCCCTGCGTGCCCATGTCGTGCTCGCGCCCGCCAGGCCGCACGTCGGCGTCGGGATCGCGCGGTCGGCCAGGATGGCCCGGTCGAAGCCGAGCCGGTCGACCAGGCGCAGCACGGGTTTCGCCACGTCGAGCAGGGTGACCGGGGCGGGCGGATCCGTCGACGGGACGAGGCCCAACATCATCGTGATGCCGGCGTCCCATGCCTCGCCGAATTCGTCCAACGCGTCCTTGCCGGTGAGCAGGGTGGCGTCCAGCGAGATCAGGTCCGCGCCCGCGTCGCGCAGCAGGGCGATCGGCGGCCGGTCGGCACAGCAGTGCACGGCGACCGGGTGGCCGGATGCCGATCGGGCCGCGTCGATCACCGTGGCCAGCAGGTCACGTGCGTCCGACTCCGGCACCGCGGCGACCGTGCCGTAGCCGGACGGGGTCCGCAGCGCGCCGGCCAGCACCGTCGGCAGCGTCGGCTCGTCCAGTTGGACGATGACCCCGGCGCCGGTCCGCGCGGCCACCTCGGCCACGTGTCGGGCAAGTCCCTCGGCCAGTGACTCGGTGAACTCCCGCAGTGCGCCGGGATCGGTGAGCACCCGGTGGCCACGCATCAGTTCGATGCCGGCGGTCAGCGTCCACGGCCCGGCCACCTGGATCTTGACCAACGGCGCCCGCACGACCTCCTGGAAACTGTCCAGGTCACGACGCAGCAGATCGACCGCGCGCCGCTGGTCCATGCCGGGATGCGCGGCGACCCGGTAGCCCGACGGCACCACTTCGATCGGCAGGTCGACCAGCACGGCCGCGGTGCGGCCGATGATGTCGGCACCGACGCCCCTGGCCGGCAGTTCGGGCAGGCACGGCAGGTGGGGCAGCTCGCCGGCCACCGTGCGGGCCGCTTCCGTCGGGTCGGTTCCGGGCATGGCGCCGATGGCGGTCGCGGTCTCGGTCGGCCAGGGCTTGTCAGGCACCCGCACTGCCTATCACCTGCCGGGTCGCGGGTACGGCGCGGCACGTCGAAACAAGGCGAAACGTGACACCGACGCCCGATTGCCCGTCCTGGTCGGCGCCGGTAGCGTGGCGTGGCCATGCGTTGCGCGGATGGTGGAACGGAGGATCGCCACCGATGCCCGTCAAGCACATCAGGATCGACAATCGGTTGATCCACGGTCAGGTCACCGTCGCATGGGTCGGCGCGATCGGCGCCAACCACCTGATCGTCGCCAACGACGAGGTCGCCGCGGACGAGTTCCAGCGGGTGCTGCTGCCGCAGGCCGCCCGTGGCGTGCGGACGTCGGTGCTGTCGATCGCGGACGCCGTGGCGCACTGCGCGAGCGAGGCCGCGGCGGGCGAGCAGATCATGATCCTGGCCAAGTTCCCGGACGACTGTCTTGCGTTGCTCGAAGCCGGCGTGCGCGCCGCCGAGATCAACGTGGGCAACCAGGCCCCCCGGCCCGGTTCGAAGTTCACCATGGTCACCAGATCGATCTCGGTGACCGAGGAGAACGCCAAGGTCTACCGACGGATCGCGGAGCTGGCCGGGTCGCTGCACAGCCAGATGATGCCGTCCAACAAGCCGGAGGACTTCCTTCGCCTGATGGCGAAGAAGAAGCTCTGACCAGGCCCGTCTTGTTGAGCTGTCAATAATTAACCGCTGTCGGTGACAGCCTGGTAACTTCCCACGAATCCGTCTTGACTGAGATATATCCGATGTTAACCTGCCGTGAGATTTAGATCACTGGTCTAGTCCATAAGAGTGAACTCCAACCTCGGGACCTGGAGAAAGCGGATGTTGCTCACCGCTGTGGTGCTCACGTTGTGGGCATGTTTCTGCATCTACGACGTACTCGGACCGACACTGATCTACGCAAGCCGCCCGCTGATCGCCGGGACGGTCGCCGGCCTGGTCATCGGCGACGTCACCCTCGGCATGGCGGTCGGCGCCACGCTGGAACTGGCCGCGCTGGGCATCTACACCTACGGCGGCGCGACGATCCCGGACTACACGACCGGCGCCATCGTCGGCACCGCGCTCGCCCACGCGGGCGGCGGCGACTTCGCCCACCAGCTGACCATCGGCATCGGCCTCGGCATCCCGGCCGCACTGCTGCTGACCGCGCTGGACCCGATCGGCCGGTTCCTGCCGACGTTCTGGATCCACCGCGCGGACGTCGCCGCCGTGTCCGGCAAGACACGAGAGTTGACGGTGCTGCACTGGACGGCGTTCATCCCGTGGGCGGCGGTCCGTGCCGTGCCGACCTTCCTCGCCGTCTACTACAGCGGTGCCGTTGCCACGGTGGAGAAACACATCCCGGCCTGGTTCACCAACGGCATGACGCTGGTCGGCGCGGTCCTGCCCGCGGTCGGTTTCGCCATGCTGCTCACGCTGCTGCCGGTGGCCCGCTACTGGTACATGCTGTTGATCGGCTACGTGCTCTTCGCCTACATGAAGGTCAGCCTGCTCGGCATCGCGCTGTTCGGCGTGGCGATCGCGATCATGTTCGTCACCCTGCGGCCGTCGACACCGACCGCGACCCCACCGACCAGCCGCACCGACCAGGCAGGGGAGGCCTCCAATGTCTGACACCATCGAGCGCGTCGCGGAGCCGACGCCGGCGGAAGGACACCCCGCCCTCCCGCGCGGCGTGCTCAACCGGTCGTTCTGGCGGTACTTCTGGTCGTTCCAGATCTCCTGGAACTACGAACGGATGCAGGCGCTGGGCTTCTGCTGGGCGATCATCCCCGTGCTGCGCCACCTGCACCGCGACGACAAGTCCTTCGCCGAAGCGATGCAGCGGCATCTCGCGTTCTTCAACACATCGCCGATCATCGGCGGCCCGTTCATCCTCGGCAGCACCATCGCCATGGAGGAAGGCGGTTCGGCCGTCTCGGCGGACGGTATGAAGATCGCCATGATGGGCCCGCTCGCCGGCATCGGTGACGCGCTGACCTTCGTGGTCTACAACAGCATCATCTTCACGCTCGCGTCGAACTGGGCGCTGAACGGACAGCTCATCGGCCCGATCTTCGCCGCGGTCATGGTGCTCGTCCCCTACTACCTGGTCCGCCGCTGGCAGTTCGACTTCGGTTACCAGCAGGGCAAGAACCTGATCAGGCATCTGGCTTCCGGTGCGCTGCAACGGTTCAACGAGGCACTCGTGATCCTGGGCCTGATCGTGCTCGGCGGGTTCATCCCGAGCATCGTGAAGATCGTCACCACGCTGCACTACTCGAGCAAGGGCGTCGCAGGCGGCAAGGCGGCCGCGCCGGTAACCGTACAGAGCCAGATCGACCAGGTGCTGCCGTTCCTGCTGCCGGTGCTGCTGACCGCGTTCATTTATTTCCTCCTGAAGCGGTTCCGGCTCAACCCGATCTGGGCCATCGTGGTCCTGTTCGCGATCGGACTGACCCTCGGCGGGCTCGGCTGGTTCGCCAAGGTACTGCCCACACCCTGACAAAAGTCACCGACAGGGTCAGGATCATCCACCGAGTGTTGCGCGGACGGCGCCGGCATCGTTGACTGTGGTCAACCGTTGCCGGCGCCGCCGCGCGGCGGACGCGAAGGGGACGGCATGAGCACGATCCCGGTGATCTTCGTCGGGCACGGGGGGTATCCTGATGGTGTCCGCGATGCCGTCGAGATGATCCTGGGCGAGCAGCCCCGGGTCGCCACGGTCTCCCTCGCGCCACACGGTAGTACCGAGGAGATCGCCGAGCAGGTCGGCACCGCCGTCGGCGGCGACGGTAACGCCGCGCTCGTGTTGGCCGACCTGATGGGCGGCAGCCCGGCCAACGCGGTCGGCCTGCTGGCGCTGCGCAATCCGGATCTGCACCTGGTGGCCGGGCTGAACCTGCCGATGGTGCTCGAAGTGCTCACCAGTACCGCGCCGACCGCGGCCGAACTGGCCGCGGTGGCCATGCGCGCCGGCCGGGACGGCGTGGTCGACGTGGCGGCCGGGTTGCGGGCAGCGGTCAACGGGACAAGCCAACCTAGCCAGTCGGGTACGTGATGACAGCGCTGAGATACGCAGCCACGACAGTGGACGTGACCCCGCCGACGAAGGTGCCGCTGGGGGGTTACGCGGCACGTCGGCCGGAACCGGCGCTGGGCACCCACGATCGGCTGACCGCCAGCCTGCTGTGGTTGTCCGGCGAGCGGGACTCGGTGTGCTGGGTCGCGGTGGACGCGCTGAGCCTGGACAGCGACACGACCGCCCGGATCCGGACCGTGGTCGCCGACCACATCGGTCTGGACCGGGACGCCGTGCTGGTCTGCTCGTCACACACCCATTCGGGCCCTGCGACGTGGTTACGCCCGTTGCACGGCCGACGGTCCGCCGTGGACGACGAGGCGATCGACCGGCTGATCAAGGACATCTCCCGCGGCGCCCGTCGCCTGCCAGCGATTCGGACCACGGTCACCACCGGCTGGCACACAGTGCGGCACGTGGGTGTCGGCGCCAACCGGTACGACCCGGCCGGCCCCCACGACACCAGCGCCGGTGTGCTGACCCTGCGCGACGCGGAGAACGCGGTCGTGGCGGTGCTGTTCGACTACGCGTGCCACCCGACCGTGCTCGGCCACGCCAACCTGCACTATTCCGCCGACTATCCGGCCGCGACCCGGCGCGTACTGCGCGCCGCGCTGCAGGAGACCGAAGGTGTGGAAACCCCACCCGTGGTGGCGTTCCTGCAGGGCGCCGCGGGCGACGCGAGCACCAGGTTCACCCGACGCGGCTCGACGTTCGCCGAAGCCGACCGGCAGGGCGCCATGCTGGCCGGCGCCCTGCTGCGCGGCGTACTGAACGCGTCGTCAATCCCGTTGGGCGACGCGAATCCGACGGTGCTGCGCAGCACGTGCACCGTGCCGACCCGCCCGTTGCCCACGGCCGCCATGGTTCGCAAAACCCTTGCCGCGGCGGAACAAGCGTGGGCCGCGCTCGATCCCGGCGACGGCCAGGAAACCCCCGAGATCCGACTCGCCAGGACGCGCTGCGAGGGCGCGCTGGCGTTGTCCGCGCTGCGCGAGACTTCGCTGCCGCCCGAGTTGGTGCTGCCGATCAGCGTGGTGTCCATGGGCGACGTGGCCTGGGCACACCTGCCGGTCGAGCCGTTCACGTGCTTCGGCGACCAGATCCGCGCCGCCAGCCCGTTCCCGCACACCAGGACCGTTGGTTACACGGACGGCTATTTCGGTTACCTGGCCGACGATCGGGCACACCGCGACGGCGAGTACGAGGCACTGTCCAGTGTGTTCGGTCCGGAGGCCGGCGAGCTGGTGGTCAGCGAGGTCGTGGCCCTGCTGCACAAGGCCCGCGCGGCGGCCGGTGGCAGAGTGGAGGCATGACAACCACCGCCCTGCCCACCGAAGCCGATGTCGCGGCCGCAGCGCGCCGGATCAGGCCGTACGTCCGACGCACGCCCGTACTGGACGCTTCCGTCGATGGGCAGCCGGTGGTGTTCAAACTGGAACACCTGCAGCTCACGGGATCGTTCAAACTACGCGGCGCGCTGAACGCGTTGCTGTTGGGCCCACGACCGGATCTGGTCGTCACGGCATCCGGCGGGAACCACGGCCTGGCCGTCGCGACCGCGGCTGGGCTGCTGGGCCTGCCGGCCGTGGTCTACGTCCCGGAAACGGTGCCGGCGGGCAAGGCACGCCGGATCGAAGCCGCCGGGGCGCGACTGGTTCGCGTTGGCACGCGGTACGCGGACGCGGCGGCGGCCGCCCAGTCCGCTTCCGCCGCTCCCGGCAGCCGTTATCTGCCGGCATATGACGACGTCGACGTGATCGCCGGGCAGGGGACGGTGGCTGCCGAGGTGGTTCTTGATCGGCCGGAGGTGGACACGTTCGTCATCGCGGTTGGTGGGGGCGGTTTGGCGGCCGGCACGGTGGTTGGCGGCGGACGTCCGGTGCTCGCGGTCGAACCGGATGGTTGTTGTTGCCTGCACGGCGCGTTGGCGGCCGGGGAACCGGTGGACACGGTGGTCAATTCGGTGGCGGCGTCCGCCCTTGGCGCTACCCGCGTCGGCACCCTGCCGTTCGAGTTGTTGCGGGACAGCCGTTCGTGCCTGGTCAGCGACGCGGAACTGCTGGCGGCGCGGGACCGGCTGTGGGAGGAGTTCCGGCTCGCCGTCGAGCCAGCGGCGGCGGTGCCCTTCGCGGCCCTGCTGTCCGGCCAGGTGTCCGGCGCTCTCCCGTGCCTTGTCCTGTGCGGCGGGAACACCGACTGGCAGCCGTCGGACTAGCGGGTCGCCGCGATCGTGGTGCTGGCCAGGACCAGGTCTCCTGCTGGGTCCGGTTGGTACAGGACCGCTGCTTGGCCTGGGGCCACGCCGGACAGGGGCTCCGTCAGGCGGATTACCAGTTCGTCGCCCTGGAGGATGGCTGTTGCCGGGGCCAGGCCGCCGTGGGCTCGGACCTGGACCGTGCACTCCGTCTTTGTCAGAGGGGTGCCGGAGGGCCACGTGGGGGTTGTGCCGGTGATTTCTGTTACCGCCAGG
>DASXXM010000385.1:0-16853 GCA_036503065.1 Pseudonocardiaceae bacterium
TCTCATAGTCGCGAACATTACCTACCTGGCGAACCCGCCGGCGCCCGGTCGGCTGTTGCGCATTCTCGGGACGGTTCTGTTGCCGGGCAACGAAAGGAATCCTGATGCGCGCTGACGTGGATGTCCTCGATCTGCTGGCGACACGACGGTTCGCCCAGATCCGCGACCTGTTCGCGCCGTCGTTGCGATCGATGGTGTCGGCCGATGCGATCGAGGTCACCTGGGTCGCGGCGCTGGAGACGAACGGACCCGTCACCGAGATCGGCACCCCGGTGCGTGAGCAGGCCGGTTCGGGGACGGCCGTGGTGAAGATCCCGGTGCGCTTCGAGCGTGGGGCGGCCACGGTGGTCATGACGGTCCTGGACGACGGGGGCTGGCTCACCGGTCTCCAACTGGCACCCGCGAGCGCGGCCGAGCCCGTCCGGCCATGGGAACCGCCGGACTACGCCGATCCCGCGCGATTCGTCGAGCAGGAGGTGACCGTCGGCCACGGCCCGCTCGCGGTGCCCGGCACGGTGAGCAGGCCCCGGTCGGGATCGGGGACCGCCGTCGTGCTGCTGGCCGGTTCCGGACCGAACGACCGCGACGAGACGATCGGACGGAACAAACCGTTCAAGGACCTCGCGTGGGGTCTGGCCAGCCGCGGCATGACTGTGCTGCGCTACGACAAGGTCACCTACGCCCACCCGGAGAAACTCGGGCCCCACTTCACGATGGCCGACGAGTACGTGCCGTACGCGGTCGCCGCCGTCGACCTGCTCGGTCCGGACCACGACCTGGTCTTCGTGCTCGGCCACAGCCAGGGCGGCACGGCCGCGCCACGTGTCGCGGCGGCCGCGCCCTCGATCGCCGGACTGGTGATCATGGCAGGCGGGACGCTGCCGCTGCACTGGGCCGCCGTCAACCAGCTCCGTTATCTGGCGGCGCTGAACCCGGCGACGGCCGCCGCGTCCCAGCACACCATCGACGTGATCACCAGGCAGGCCAGGACGGTCGACAGTCCCGACCTCTCACCGTCCACACCGGAGCGCGAACTGCCCTTCGGCGCGCCCGCGCCGTACTGGCTGGACCTGCGCACCTACGATCCGGTCGCGGTCGCATCGGCGGTGCGCAAGCCGATGCTGATCCTGCAGGGCGGCCGGGACTATCAGGTCACCGTCGCGGCGGACCTCACGGGCTGGCGGGCCGGACTCGGCGACCGCACCGACGTGACCATCCGGGTCTACGAGCCGGACAACCATCTGTTCTTCACCGGCAGCGGCCCGTCCTCACCGGCGGAGTACGAACCGGCGCAACACGTGGACCCGACGGTCGTCGCCGACATCGCCGAGTGGCTGTCGCGCGCGCGACTACAACAATCCTGACCCGGCAGCACGGCTTGTTTCCCGGCAATCGTCGGGACGGGACCGTCATTAGGCTCTCCCGGAAACCCAGGACATGCCGGCGCGCACCGGCGGGTCAGCGGGAGCGAATCATGGCGGAATCCATTCTTGTCCCATTTGACGGCGACGGCAGCGGTGTTGACACGCTGAGTTGGGGCCAGCGGGAGATCTGGCGCTCGATGACGGCGGTCGGCAATTCCTTCCCCCTCGGCGCGAGCTTTCCGGCCGCGCCCGGCACCACCGTGGCGAGCGTTGCGGACATGCTGCGGTTCATCATGAGCCGGCACCAGTCACTGCGGACCCGGATCGTGGTCGACGCCGACGGCGTGCCGCGCCAGCAGGTCGCCACGTCGGGCCAGGTGCCGCTGGACGTCGTGGACGTGACCGGCGACGACGCGGCCGCGGCCGAAGCGGCGCGGCTGCTGGAGGGCTACGAGCGCACGATCTTCGACTATCCGAACGAGTGGCCGGTGCGGATGGGGGTCGTGCTGGCCCGCGGTGTGCCGGCACACATCGTGGCGGCCTACAGCCACGTGGCGACGGACGTGTACGGCCTGGATGCGCTCGTCGCCGAACTGCTCGCGGCCGCGGCAGGCGGCGACCTGCCGGCGATGGGCACGCAACCCCTGGAACAGGCACGGCAGCAGCGCACGCCGGCCGCGCAGCGGCAGAACGCCATCGCGTTGCGGCACGCGGAAAAGGTCCTGCGGGCCATGCCCGGCCGGCGGTTCGGCGAGTCGACCGACCGGCGGGAACCGCGCTGGTGGCAGCTCGGCTACCACTCCCCCGCGTCCTTCCCGGCCGTGTGCGCCATTGCCGCGCGCAACAGGGTGCACACCACGCCGGTGCTGCTGGCCGGGTTCGCGGTGGCGCTGTGCCGGCTGACCGGCACCGACGTGGCCGTGACGCGGCTGATGGTCAACAACCGGTTCCGGCCGGGCTTCGCCTCGTCGGTGAGCCCGCTGGCCCAGTCGTGCGTGGCCGCGATCGAGGTCGCGGACAGCACGTTCGACGAGGTCGTGGCCAGGGCGTGGCGGGCGCTGACGCTGGCGGGGCGGCACTCCTACTTCGACCCGAACCAGATGGCCGAGCTGGTGGCCGCGATCGGGCGGGAGCGCGGCGCGGACCTGCACGTGGACGTGTGTTTCAACGACCGGCGCCGCACCAACCTCACCCCGACACTCGCCGAACCCGCGGCCGTTCGGCAGCCCGGCACGCTGCGGTGGGAGCGGCCGCTGGACAACTACGATCACACCGTGTTCTTCCACGTCAACGACGTGGCGGACGCGTTCGACTATCTGCTGTGCGCGGACACGCACCGGGTGTCGCCTGCCGGCATGGAGTCGATGGTCCGGTGTGTCGAGGACGTGTTCGTCAGCGCGGCCTCGTCCGATTCTGGCAAAATCATGACGTCGGTTTTCGGTAATTCAACGTAAGATCTTGATTGTTCGACGCAATCATGTAGCAAATGTATGAATATATGTGGCAACTCCTTGTGCGGCGCTGTCTGCGCACCTAGTGTCGCCTCACCTTCCCATCGTGTCGGACGCTCGGGAGAAACCAGTGCCAGCGATGTCACGCAGCAGTGTCGCGGTCGCCGTTGTGACGGTGGTCGCCGCCAGTCTCAGTGTTTCGACAGGTGTTGCCGCCGCGGTTGCCACGGGGGCAACCGCCCCTGTCGTGACGCGCGCCGCCATCGACCCCGCGCTGGTCGCCGGCCGGGGCGCGACGGTCGGCTTCGCCGAACAGGAGGCGGAACACGCCGCCACGAACGGCACGGTGATCGGCCCCGGTACCGACGCCTACACGCTGGCGGCGGAGGCGTCCGGCCGGTCGGCGGTCAGCCTGACACCGGGTCAGTGGGTCGAGTTCACGCTGCCCTCGGCCGCCAACGCGATCACCGTGCGATACAGCATTCCGGACGCGCCAACAGGCGGTGGCATCACGGCGCCGCTGGACGTCACGGTCAACGGCGGACACCACCGGACGATGACCCTCACCTCGCAGTACGCCTGGCTCTACAACCAGTACTCGTTCTCCAACGATCCGAACGCCGGCCTGCTGCACCCGGACCAGTGGATCACCGAGTGCGCCTGTGTGCCCAACCAGACGACACCGCCGCCGGTGATCCAGACGCCGTTCCGCCCCAACCACTTCTACGACGAACAGCGCCTGCTGCTCGGCCACACGTACCGCGCGGGCGACAAGGTGCGGCTCACGGTGCCGGCCGGCAGCGTGACAACGACCGTTGACCTGATGGACTCACAGCTCGTCGGTGCGCCGCACGTCGACGTGTTCGCGGCCAACGTGCTGTTCTTCGGCGCCGACCCGACCGGTCGCCGCGACTCCGCCGACGCCATCGACCGGGCCATCGCCTTCGCGCAACGCTTCCACCTCAAGGTCTACCTGCCGCCGGGCACCTACCAGGTGAACCGCCACATCATCGTCGACAACGTGACGATCGAGGGCGCCGGCAACTGGTACACGATCATCAAGGGCCATCAGGTCACGCTGAGCACGCCGGCCCCCGACGGCTCGATCCACACCGGCGTCGGCTTCTACGGCAAGGACGCGTCGGTCGGCGGCAGCACGAACGTCCACCTGTCCGGCTTCGCCATCGAGGGCGACGTGCGCGAGCGCATCGACACCGACCAGGTCAACGGCATCGGCGGCGCGCTGAGCAACTCGACCATCGACGGCCTCTACGTCCAGCACACCAAGGTCGGCATGTGGTTCGACGGCCCGATGACGAACCTCCGCATCACGAACAACCAGATCGCCGACCAGATCGCCGACGGCATCAACTTCCACACCGGCGTGACGAACTCGCTGGTGCAGAACAACTTCATCCGCAACACCGGCGACGACGGCCTGGCCATGTGGTCGGACCGGATCGTGGACGCGAACGACACGTTCGACCACAACACGGTCCAGACCCCGGTACTGGCCAACGGCATCGCCCTCTACGGCGGCACGGACAACACGGTGTCGAACAACCTCGTCGCCGACCCGATCCGCGAGGGCAGCGCACTGCAGATCGGTTCGCGGTTCGGCGCGCAGCCGTTCACCGGCCACGTGTGGATCACGAACAACACGACGGTCCGGGCCGGCACGTTCGAGCTCAACTGGCGGATCGGCCTCGGCGCCATCTGGATCTACGCGCTGCAAGGGAGTATCAACGCCGACGTCGAGGTCGTCGGCGACAACTTCCTCGACAACACCTACAACGCGATCATGCTGGTCAGCGACTTCCCGGTGAAGGACCTGTACTCCATCACGAACGTCCACTTCCAGGACATCAAGGTGGACGGCACCGGCACCTCGGTCGTGAGCGCCCGCTCGGCCGGCGGCGCGACGTTCCAGAACGTGGTCGCCCGCAACGTCGGCGCGGTCGGCGTGAACAACTGCGGATCGTTCCACTTCACGTCCGCCGGCTCGGAATTCGCGCTGACCGACCTGGGCGGCAACAACGGCGGCTGGCTGGCGCCGTGGGAGCTGCCGAACACGATCACCTGTAACGACCGGCCCCCGGTGGTCGCACCGCCACCGCCGTCGGCCTGGTAACCAACGTGGACGGTCCGCGACGACCCCGAGTCTCGCGGACCGTCCAGTTCCGACGTCTCGGTTCGTCGTGTTTGGGACCCGCCCACCCCGGGTATCCCGCCTGTACCAGCACGACTGTTCAACAGGGAGCACCGTGGGTGGGCCGCCGGACGTGGGACACGTTGACGCCATGAATGGCGCTGACGCGTGTCCCGACGCGCTGTCGCTGGCCGATCTCGGCCTGGCGTTCGAGGATCTCAATCGGCGGATCAGCGAACATCTCGACTGGCTGCGCGGCGGTCGCCTACACATGAGGCCCCCAGGCGAAAGCTGACCTACCGAGTCACACCGGCGGAGCGGGGGACGGGTCGGTCGGGTTAATCTTGGCCCGATCATGACGAGCCAGGAACCCCAGGTGAGCGGGCAGCCGCAGCCGATTCTCACGCCGCTGACCGAGGCGGCCATCTTTCTCGTCCTCACCGTCGCCGACGGCGGCGTGGACACCGTCCGCGACCTGCTGCCCGACGTGGCCGGGCTGACCAGGTCGGTCGGGTTTCGCAGTACCGACGGCGGGCTGAGCTGTGTCGTCGGGATCGCCGACGGGTTGTGGGACCGGCTGTTCGACGGGCCGAAGCCGCGCGGGCTGCACCCGTTCCGCCCGGTCACCGGCGGACGGCACACCGCGCCCGCCACACCGGGTGACCTGCTGTTCCATCTGCGGGCGCGGCGCATGGACCTGTGCTTCGAGCTGGCGAGCCACCTGACCGGGCGGCTGGGCGGCCACGGGCGGGTCGTGGACGAGGTGCACGGCTTCCGGTACTTCGACCAGCGTGACCTGCTCGGTTTCGTCGACGGCACCGAGAACCCGGTCGGCGCACCAGCAGCGCGGGCCACGATCATCGGGGCCGACGATCCCGGCTTCGCCGGTGGCAGCTACGTCGTGGTGCAGAAGTACCTGCACGATCTCACCGCGTGGCAGGCGCTGCCGGTCGAGGAGCAGGAACGGGTCATCGGGCGGACCAAGCTCGCCGACATCGAACTGCCGGACGAGACGAAGCCGGCCAACTCGCACGTCGCGCTGAACACGATCACCGACGACGACGGCGAAGAACAGCAGATCGTGCGCGACAACATGCCGTTCGGCCGCATCGACAGCGCCGAATTCGGCACCTACTTTATCGGGTACGCCGCCCGGCCCGATGTCATCGAACTGATGTTGACGAACATGTTCGTCGGCAAGCCGCCCGGCAACCACGACCGGGTGCTCGACTTCTCCACCGCCGTGACCGGCGGCCTGTTCTTCGTGCCCAGCGCCGACTTCCTGGACGATCCGCCATCGCCGACCGGTGACGGTTCACTGGGTATCGGCACCCTGCGGCACCCTCGACAATGAAGGGGAAGCCATGAACAACCTACATCGGGAACTCGCGCCGATCTCCGACGCCGCATGGACCGACATCGAGTCCGAGGCCCGCCGGACCTTCACCCGGCACGTCGGCGCCCGCCGGGTGGTCGACCTGATCAGCCCGGCGGGCCAGGCCCTGCCGGCGGTCGGCACCGGCCACCTGCTGCCCATCGAGCCACCAGCCGACGGGGTGCAGGCGCGCAGCCGCGAGGTGCGGCCGGTGGTGGAGTTCCGGGTGCCGTTCGTGGTCAGCCGGCAGGCCGTCGACGACGTCGAGCGGGGCGCCAAGGACGCCGACTGGCAGCCGGTGAAGGACGCGGCGCGGCAGATCGCGTTCGTCGAGGACCGGGTCGTGTTCGAAGGGCTCGCCGACGCGGGCATCACCGGTATCCGGGCCGGCACGTCGAATCCGACGCTGGCACTGCCCGCCGACGTCCGCGAGTTCCCGACCGCGGTGGCCAAGGCGGTCACCGCGCTGCGCCTGGCCGGGGTGGCCGGACCGTACAGCCTGCTGTTGTCCGCCGACGCCTACACCGCCGTCGAGGAGACGACCGACCACGGCTACCCGGTGCGCGAACACGTGGCCCGGGTCCTGCACGACGGCGAGATCATCTGGGCGCCCGCCATCGACGGCGCGTTCCTACTGTCCACCCGGGGCGGCGACTACGAGTTGCACCTCGGCCAGGACCTGTCCATCGGCTACCGGTCCCACGACGCGGACACCGTCGAGCTGTACTTCCAGGAGTCGTTCACGTTCCTGGTGCAGACAGCCGAGGCCGGCGTGGCGATCACCGGATGATTGTCCTCGCCCTGCGCTGGTTCGGGTTCGCCGCAGGCCTGGTCGTGTTGCTGGGCACCGCGATCAGCGTCGTCGGCACGCTGGTCGTGCCGAGGGGCATCGACTCGCACATCTCGCGGGCCGTCGACAACGTCGTCGACAGGGCATTTCTGCTGATCACCAAGCGGGTGCGCGATTTCGTGGCGCGCGACCGGATCCTGGCCTGGCAGGGGCCGATCGGGCTGCTGGTCCGGCTCGCGGTGTGGACCGCGCTGCTGGTGATCGGCTACGGGCTGGTGCTGCTGCCGATCGTGACCGACACGCTGGCCCACCCGTTCAGTGAGGCGGGCTCGTCGATCTTCACGCTCGGCTACGCGGCGCCCGCGGACACCACCAGCACCGCGATCGACTACGTCGCCGCCTACACCGGACTGGTGGTGGTCGGCCTGCAGGTCGGCTACCTGCCGACGCTGTACGCGGCGTTCAACCGCCGCGAGACCCTGGTGACGCTGCTGACCAGCCGGGCAGGCGTGCCGGCGTGGGGGCCGGAGATCCTGGCGCGCACCCGGTGGGGCATCTACGACGGCGACACCCGACCCGTGCTGCACGAACTGTTCGACGCCTGGGAACAGTGGTCGGCCGAGGTCGCCGAGTCGCACACCACGTACCTGACGCTGGTGCGGCTGCGCTCGCCACGGCCGCTGTCGCACTGGCTGACGTCGGTGCTCGCCGTGATGGACGCGGCCGCACTGCACCTGTCGCTCGCGCCCGCCAGCGAACCCAAGCAGTCCACCCGGCTCTGCCTGCGGATGGGATTCGTTGCCCTCAACCAGATCGCGCGAACCATGCGCCTGCACGCGAACGACGACGCGGACCCGGACGCCCCGATCTCGGTCGGGTACGACGAATTCGCGGCGGCAGTCGACATGCTGCGTTCGCTGAACTACCCGATCGAACGCAGCACCGAGCAGGCGTGGCCGCACTTCCGTGGCTGGCGGGCGAACTACGACCGGACCGCGCTGGAACTGGCCAGGGCACTGGACGCCCCGCCCGCGCTGTGGAGCGGCACCCGTCGCTGGCCGTCCGAGCCGATCCCGCCGAAACGCCCGGCAAGCCGACTGCCGCGCGGCACCGAACCGCGGTAACCCCGGTTCGTGTCCCGTTCGCGGTGCGGACGAAACATTACATATCGGGATTCGCGGACACGCCAGATGATCGGTCACCTGACGGATGTTTCGCTACGCCGGCACGCCGATGCTGGTCGACATGCTCACGAACGGTGAGCACTCGCCGACCAACAGGAGCCACCGATGACCCACCGCGGAACCGACAACCGAACGGCCGTCGAGCCCGGCGTGCGGGCGGGCGGCGGTGGGCAGGCGCAGCGGGCGGCCACCACCCGCCCGGCGATCCGGCCTGCGACGGCGCGCGAAGCCATGATCGAGGCGATGAGCGAGGACGACCGGTGGAACTACCGCGCCCGCGGCGAGACACCCAGCCAGCGCCTCGACCGCAATCTCGTTGAACTGCTGCAGGAGGTACGGGTCGCACAGGTCGGCGTGCAGGTGCTGTTGGCGTTCCTGCTCGCGCTCGCGTTCACGCCTCGGTTCGCGCAGTTCACCGACCCGCAGCGGTACGCGTACGTGGTCAGCCTCGTGCTCGGCGCGGCCGCGACCGCGTTGCTGATCGCGCCGGCACCGTTCCACCGGGTGGTGTTCCGCCGCAGGCTGAAGCGGGAACTGGTGCGTGCCGCGAGCATCCTCACCCTGGTCGGGCTCGTGCTGTTGATGCTGTCGCTGGCCACCGTGCTGCTGCTGATTCTGGACGTCGTGCTGAACGCGTCGATCGCCGGCTGGATCACGCTCGGTGTGCTGTGCTGGTTCAGCATGTGGTGGTACGTGCTGCCGCTGTGCTACCGGCTCGGCGGGCGGGCCAAGCGGCCGTGAGCTCAGCCGGAGGCGGCCGTGCGCCTGCTGGCCACCCGCGCGATGTCGGTCCTGGTGCGGACGCCGAGTTTGGCCAGGATGTGCGACACGTGGGTGGCCACGGTGCGCGGCGAGGAGAACAGCCGTTCCCCGATCTGCCGGTTGGACAGGCCCTCCATCACCAGTGCGGCGACCGCCGCCTCCGCCTGCGTGAGGCTGGCCCAGCCGGTCCTTGCCTGCCGGTGCGCGGTGTGCGGGCCGCGTCGAATCCCATGTGGACGCAGCGCCGCCTGCGCCCGCGCGACGTGCCACTCGGCGCCCAGCGACGCGTACAGGTCGACGGCACGGGTGAACGCGGCCTTGGCCGAGCCGGTCGCGTCCAGTTCGGCGAACGCGAGCGCGGCCGCCTCCAGCGCCCTGGCGTGCGCGAGCGGCCGGCCCGCGTCGCGGTAGCCGGTCGCGGCCAGCAGCAGCGTTTCCGCGTCGCCGTCGAGCAGGCCACGACAGTAGGCCGCGGCCGCGCTTCGGTGTGGCACCAAGGTATCCGCGGCCAGTGCGGCCGCACGCTTCGTCGCCTGCACCGCGGTTTCCCGGTCACCGGTGAGCACGGCGAGGCGGACGATCTCGGGCAGCAGGTCCTCGACGTCCTCGGTGCGCAACAAGGCCAGCGCGTCGGCGGGCGAACCGGCCTGCTCCGCGGCCAGGCTTCTGGCCAGCGCCAGCGCGGGCACCACGCGGTCGTCCGGCGCGACGGCCGCCAGGTGCGACCGTGCGGCGGCGGCATTGCCGCGGTGCAGGTGGATCGCGGCCGCGACGCCGTGGTCGCAGCAGGACACCAACGGGTTCTTGAGCTCGTCCGGCAGCAGTTCGACCTCGACCAGCGCGTCGTCCCAGCCGCCGTTGTCGTAGAGGAGCTGCCCCAGCGCGCTCTGCGCCTGCGCCATCCGCAACACGTGACCGGCATGGTCGGCCTGCTCGCGGACCTCGCGCGCGGCCGCGATCGCCTCGTCCGCCTTGTTCAGGCCGACGAGGGCCAGCGCGCGGTTGATCTGCAACAGCAGCAACAGGTCCGTCATGGCCGGATCGCCGCGCACCACAGCCAGCGCCTGGTCGAACAGCGGCAGGGCCTGGCGCATCCGGCCGCGTTCCATGCAGACGATCGTGCGGACGTGCAACGCCCAGCCGGTCGTCCACGGGTCGTCGGCCGGGCTGGTCGCCGCGAGTGCCGTCACGGCGGTCCGGTCGGCGGCGTCCAGATCGCCGACGTTCCACCGCGCCCTGGCGGCCAGCACCAGCAACCGGGCCCGATACCGCCCTGGGTAGGCGTTCGACGCGAGCGCCGCGTCCAGTTCGCGCAGCGATTCCGCGGCGCGGCCGGTCATGGAGCGGCACTGCGCGAGGGTCCAGTGCAGGTCGACCCGACAGGCCAGATCGTCCACAGTGGACAGCCCTCGGCCCGCGACGCGCTCCGCCTCGGCGAGGTCGCCTGCCCGGTACAGTGCCTCGGCCAGCCGGCACACCAGCACCGGATGACGCGCGTCGCCGGCGGCCGCGCCGACGGCACGGCGCAGGATCGTGGCCGCGGCGGCCGGGGCCTTGGCGGCCAGTGCCGCGGAGTTGGCGACGAGCCAGGTCAGCATCCAGTCGTCGGGGCGGCAGGCCGGCACGTCGCAGGCCGCGATGAGCTGCCGCGCCACGTCGTCCACGACCGCGCCCGACTCGGCCAGCGCCCGTGCCGCCTCGACGTGCCACGCCGCGCGCACGGCAGCGGGAATCCCCTCGTACAGCGCGGATCGCACCAACGGGTGACGGAAGGACAGGTAGCCGTCGGCATCCACCAGGACACCAGCAACGCACGACGCGTCCAGGGCCGCGATCAACTCGGCCACCCGGCGACGCAGCACCACAGCGAGATCGGACACGGAGAACCGGACGCCGAGCAGCGCGGCAGCCCGCAGCACGAGATGGGTGTCGTCGGCGAGGAAGCCCAGACGGCTCTCGATGGCCGACGACAACGAGTGCGGCGCGCCGTCGCGGGTGACGCGGGCGACCCCGTCCGGCGTCAGGTCGAGTCCGCCGTCTCTGGCCAGCGCGGCGACGAGTTCGGTCAGGTAGAGCGGATTGCCGGCCGCGCCCTGGGCCAACGTGGTCAGCTCCGGCGCCGGACGGCCGCCGGCGAGCCGGGTGACGAGATCGGTGACGGCCGGCCGGGACAACGGGCCGACGGACAGCCGCTCGACCTGGTCGCGCCGGGTGCGGGCGACGGCCAACTCGTCCCGGTCGGCGCCGGGCCGCACGGTGCCGATCAGCAGCAGCCGCAGGTGCGGCAGCAACCGGACCAGCCTGCCCCACACCGCGATGGTCACCCGGTCCGCCCACTGGAGATCGTCGATGGCCAGCACGGTCGGCTGCCGGCCGCACGCGTCGTCGATGAGGCCGATCAACCGTTCACCCGCCGCCGTGACCAGGTCGGCGGCGGACTGGGTGGTGTCGCCGTGCAGCAGGCGGACGACCGCGGCCCGGTCCGGGTCGAGGCTGCTGTCGGACACGTCGAGCGCGTCCAGCAGCGGCACCAGCGGCAGGGCCTGGGCGAGTTCGTCGCCCGCACCGAGAAACACCTGGCAGCCCTGGTCGGCCGCTGCCGCGCACGCCGCGCGGACCAGTGCCGTCTTGCCGATCCCAGGCTCGCCCTCGACCAGCACGACGTGCCCGTGGCCGGCGACCGTGTCGGTCACGCGGCGCAGCAACCAGGAAAGCTCCCGGTCCCGGCCCAGCAGCACCGACGACGTCACAACCGAGGAGAATACTAGGGAAACTGAGGATTAACAACAGATATCCAGTAGTTGGCTGACGGTTGCGTCGGCCAACAATTGCACGGCCGTTTGCCCGGCGCATACCCGTGATTGGCCCGGTGTTCGCCGATTCGGCAATGGTCGATTCGTCGTGGCCTGATCTTTCACACCTGTTCACCTCGCGGCGATGTGTACTTCCGGTCGGTGCTGCCAGCCTGATGATGTCGTCATGGCCGACGCTTCCCCATGCCCCACCAATTCCGCACCGGAGGGATCATGCAGAAAACCGGCTGGACCATTGCCCTGCTCGCCGCGATCGCATTCGCCGTCACCGTGGCATTGCCATTGTCGGACGCATCGGCGGTACATTCCCCCACCGTCCATGCCAACACCACCGTTGGCAGCGGACCGGACAGCGGCTTCCCGTACGACTAGACCGGCGCGGGGCGCCGAGCGGGCGCCCCGAATCCGTTCAGCTGATCGTGATCGCGTCCAGGTCGGGCGCGAAGGCCACATCGTTGTGGAACTTGATCGTGTTCGCGCCCGCTTTCAGCGTTATCGGAATACTGTCCGGCACCGGGTTGGCGAAACTGGTGCCGGTCAGATCGACCACGATATCCGGGCCGCCGTCCACGCTGATGTCGAATGTCCTGCTGCCGGACAGCAGATACGTGAACGTGAGCGTCCTCGTCCCGGCACCGGCAGCGCTGACGTTGTTGATGGTGACGAAGTTGGCCGCACCGTTGCCGATGAAGCCGACCTTACGGCCGCCGGAGCAGGCCGCGCACGTCGCGATCTTGGCCGCGCCCGCGATGGTGTTGCCGGCCGCTTCGGCCTCGATCGTCGTTGCGCCGCCTGACGTCGGTACCAGCTTGAGTAACTGCACCGCGCCCACGCCGAGGGTGACGTGGTAACTGCCGGACAGGATGCCCACCGACGCGCCGGTCCACAGGTCGGTCGCGGTCGCGCTGCCGCTGACGCCGGCCGCCGATAGGCTCACCGTGTCGGTCTGGCTTGCGGTGTCGGAGAAGTTGAACAGGCCGATGATGACGCTGCCGTCCTTCTCCGTCTTGCTGTACACCTGCTGGTTGCCGCTGTTGACGATCCGCTTCGCGTCGATGGCGTCCTGGTCCACCGCGAGCACGCCGGTGTTCTTCAGGTAGCCCAGGTCCGTCGGGTCCAGGTTGGTCAGGTCGGTGCCCAGGATCAGCGGGGTCGCGCCCATGGCCCACAGGCTCATCATCGACTGGCGTTCCGGTGCGGTCAGGCCGTCGTTGGCGCCGTTGCCGACCTCGAGCGAGTCGTAGTCGTTGAACGCGCCGGGGCCGCCGAAGGGCTGCCAGTTGGCCACCGCGCCGAAGCGGTTCTGCACGCTCGCCCAGTGGGTCAGCGGGTAGCTGCTGCCGCCGGACTCGCAGCTGTAGCACTCGATGTCGCCGCCGGTGCGCCAGCCGTTGGACAGTTGCGCCCAGGTCGACGCGCTGCCGATGGCCAGGTTGTTGGACAGCTCGAGGTGAATCGGCCTGCCGGTCTGCCGCAACGCCGTCGACCACGCCTGGATGTCGGGCACGTCGCCGGTGCCGACGCCGTCGATCTTCACGTAGTCCACGCCCCACGACGCGAACTCGTCGGCCCACGAGTTGACGAACGCCTGCGCGCCCGGCTTGCCGTAGTCGACGCCGACCATGCCGTGGCAGTTGAAGTTGCGTTCCGACGCGGTGGTCGCGATGTCCCTGGCGTGGAAACCGGTACCCAGGATCGCGGTGTTCCTGGCGACCGCCTGCGCCGAGATGCCCGGCGTGACGTAGAGCCCGAACTTGAGGCCGTCGGCGTGCACGTGGTCGGCGACGGCCTGGATTCCGTTGGTGGCGCCGGAGTTCGGGAATTTCGTGGTGTCGGTGACCCAGCGGCCGTTCGCGTCCACGTTCGGGCCCTGGCTGCCCGGGCACTGGTACCAGAAGTCGTCCAGGTTGACGTACTGGAAGCCGACCGACGCCAGCCCGCTGGACTTCATCGCATCCGCCTGCGCGTCGATCTTCGCGGCCGTCGGATTGTGGCGGACGAAACTCCAACTGCTCCAACCGAGTGCGGGTGTCAGCCCGATGCCGTTGTCCTCCGCGACCGCCGTGGACACCGGGATCACCACCGCGGTGGCCGCCATGGCCAGCACGACGGCACAGGTTCGTAGACGCATGATCAGGAGTATGAAAACGTTTTTAGTCGAGCGTCAAGGCGTATGCGTGATGCGGGTGCACGGACTCCAGGCCGACCTTGGCGCCCTTCCGGTAGCCGCCGAAGATCAGCCCCAGCAGCAGTATCACCACAACGACGACGAACACCCAGAACAGGACCGACCTACGCCGACGCATCCGCCCGACCACCGCCTCCCGCTGCCGATAGACTCCTACCCAACGGCGCCGCGAGTCAAACGACCGTATGAATCAAACGAAGGCTGGCTGGGTATCGCTGCCGTGTCGGCACCGACGACGCACCCGGGAGCGTGACCGTGATGATCAGGTGGCAGCGGCGACTCATCGCGATCGTGGCCGGGGTGGTGCTGCTGATCGTGGTGGTACTGGTCGGTTCGGCGGTACATCTGTTCCCCCAGCTGCGCAATCCGTTCGCGCAGACGACGACCGAACGGTCCGGGCCGGTATTGCTCCAGTCCATCCAGCAGCTGTCCCGCTACGAGGCGGCCAGCGGCACGTTCCAGGTCGTCGTGGACATCTCGTCCGGCAACGCGCTGCTGCCGAGTTTCCTGGTGGGCAGCGACACGATGTTCATCGGCGTCGGCACCGACAACGCGTTCGTCGATTTCGGCCAGCTCAAGGGCAACGCGGTGCAGGTCTCCCCGGACCGTCTCACCGCCACCCTGACCCTGGGCCACGCCAAGCTCGAAACGGCGAACCTGGACGTAAAGGAATCCTACGTCTTCGCGCAGCAGCAGGGGTTGTTCACCCGGGTCAACCAGTTCCTCAGCGGCAATCCCAACTCACAGCAGGCCGTCTACGAACTGGCACAACGCCAGATCCAGACAGCCGCCGCCAAGAGCGAACTGCTGGCCGACGCGGAACGCAACACCAGGACCATGCTGACCAGCCTGTTGCAGTCCCTGGGCTTCCACAACATCACGATCACCTTCACCGGCGCGAAGAGCTAAGGTTACTTACCATCTGCTGGTGAGCAACATCGAAATCAGCCCGGTGGAGCTGACCTGCGCGTCCGGCACGGGGACAGCCGCGGTCGAGGTGCTCGGTGCACGCGATGTGCCGTTGGGCGGTGTGCGGGCCATGACGGTCCGTCGGACGCTGCCGCAGCGCGGGCGGTCGCTGATCGGCGCGTGGTGCTTCGCCGACCACTACGGGCCGGACGGGGTCGCGGCGGCCGGCATGGACGTGCCGCCGCATCCGCACACCGGGCTGCAGACCGTGAGCTGGCTGTTCGCCGGCGAGATCGAGCACCGCGACAGCTTGGGCTCACATGCGATCATCCGCCCGGGCGAGCTGAACCTGATGACCGGCGGCCACGGCATCTGCCACTCGGAGGTCTCGACCGACGGCACCAGCGTGCTGCACGGTGTCCAGTTGTGGGTCGCGCTGCCGGACGCGCACCGGGACGCGCCGCGCGACTTCCAGCACCACGCCCCCGTGCCGGTCGAACTGGATGGTGCGATCGCGCGGGTGTTCCTCGGCTCGCTCGCCGGTGACACATCGCCGGTCCGCACGTTCACTCCACTGCTGGGCGCCGAACTCACGCTCGCGCCGGGAGCGCGGGTCGACCTGGACGTCGACCCGGCCTTTGAGCACGGCGTGTTGGTCGACATCGGTCCGGTCACGTTGGGCGGCACCGAACTCGCGCGCGCCGAACTCGGGTACGTCGGTGCCGGGACGGACCGACTGACCCTGGAGGGAGCGGGGCCAGGTCGGGTGATTCTGCTCGGCGGGCCGCCGTTGGGCGAGGAACTGGTGATGTGGTGGAACTTCGTCGGCCGCAGCCACGAGGACATCGTGCTGTTCCGCGACGAGTGGCAGCGGGAGTCCGACCGGTTCGGCCGGGTCGACGGCTACCCGGGCCACCGCCTGCCCGCTCCGCCCCTGCCGGGTGGCCGCCTTCGCCCGCGCCCCAACCCTAGTTAGCCGCCCGGTAGGCAAGGCCGACGGTGGTCGGGCTGTTCGCCGAGCGGTAAAGACCCGTGTCGGCGCCCTGGGACGGCAGCGCGAACCACGCGTAGCGCTGCACGTACGGCAGCGCGTCGAGCATCGCGGTGGACCCGGTCACGAAGGCGGCCTGCTGCGCCTGGGTCGGGTATTTCTGGCCGCCACCGAAGTTGATCAGCGCGTACTCGGTCAGCCAGATCGGCTTGTGGTACCGGTCGTACACCGCCTGGACGTAGCCGCGGAGCTGGCCGACCGCGGCCGGGCCGAAGTCCGAGCCGTACCAGTGTAGTGCGATGAAGTCGACCCGGTAGCCGCGGGCCGCCGCGCCGCTCATGAACTGATCCAGCCAGCCGCCCGGGGTGTCACCGCCGGACGCGACCGACGGGCTGCCCAGCCGCATCCCCGTTGCCGCCAGCTTCGGCCACAGATCCAGCGCCTGCGACGCCGACATGTTGGCCTGGCCGGCCAGATCCGGCTCGTTGAAGCCGAGCAGTTCGGTGCCCTGCTGCTCGGCCTGCGCCAGCGTGGCCGCGGTGACCGACGCGGCATCCCGGGCCATCGGCACGAACTCCACGCCGGGCGGCGCGGCGATGTTCAACCGAGTCGCCGCCCAGTCGTAGTACCAGCCGGCACCGACGTCCTCGAGCGCGGCCGTCACACCGGTGAAGTACCACGTGCCGACGCCCTTGCGAATCGACCGGGTGGTGACCGGCACGGCGGGCACTGTCGTCGGTCTGGGCACCGTCGTGGTCGTCGTGGTCGGGATCGGGGCGGCGGTCGGGACGAACGGGGAACCGGTCACCACGGTCGCCGGTGCCGCGACGGCCGTGGTGACCGGGGTGTGGTGGGCCGGCAGCGCGACCACCACGCC
>DASXXM010000386.1:0-8789 GCA_036503065.1 Pseudonocardiaceae bacterium
GGGACCAGGCCCTCCTTGTGCCGGTCCTGCGGCACGAAGCCAAGTCCCGCGTCCAGTGCCGACGTCACGTTGCCCGGCTTGACCCGTCGCCCGGCCACCCGCACGGCACCGGTGGTCTGGCGGCGCAGGCCCACCACGGTCTCGGCGAACGGGATCCGGCCGCTGCCGCCGACCCCGGTCACGCCGACCACCTCGCCGGCCCGCACGGCGAGGTCCACGCCGTCGAAATCACCGTCCAGCGTCAGGTTTTCGGTGGCCAGCACGACATCCGCCGATGCGGGCACCGGCGGCCGGTCATAGGTCGCCTCGGCCGCGACGGACTCGCCGGTCATGGCCGCGACCAGCCCGTTCGGCGTGATGTCGGCGACCGGCTCGGTCAGCACGTGCCGGGCGTCCCGGAACACGGTGACCGTGTCGCAGACGGCGAACACCTCCTGCAGGTGGTGCGAGATGAACAGGAAGGTCACCCCGTTCTCGCGCAACGCCCGCATCCGGTCGAACAGCCGCTCGATGCCGCGCCCGTCCAACTGCGCGGTCGGCTCGTCCAGGATCACGAACCGGGCGCCCAACGACAGCGCCCGCGCGATCTCCACCATCTGCCGCTGCTCGACGCCGAGATCCCCGGCCAGCTGATCCGGCCCGACCGCGACCTCGTAGGCGTCCAGCAGGTCGCCCGCCTGCCGCCGCAGCGCGCGCCAGCCGATCGGCCCGGCACCGGCCTGCCGGTTGAGGAACAGGTTCTCCGCCACCGACAGCGTCGGAATGATGGTCGACTTCTGGTAGACGCACGCCACCCTGCGGCGCCAGCCGTCCCGGTCCGCGAAGGCGGGCGCGGGCTCGCCGCTGAACCGCAGTTCGCCGGCATCGGCCCGCTGCAGGCCGGTCAGGATCGCCACCAGGGTCGACTTGCCGGCGCCGTTGCGGCCGACGAGGCCGTGCGTGTGACCGGGCTCGATCACGATGCCGGCGTCCGCGAGCGCGATTGTCGCGCCGTACCGCTTGGTGACGCCACGCGCATCGACCACCGGCGCGGTGTCCGGTGTGGACACCGCACCGGCCGGCTCACCGAGGGTCACGACTGCCCAATCTGGTTGCCCCACAGACTCTTGTCGTCGACGTTGGCCTTGGTCACCAGTGGCGCCGGCAGCTGGTCCTCCAGGTTGCCGCTGCCCCAGGACACGATGGTGCTGTTGTGGTCGGTCGGGCCCGGCTTGAACGTCGTGCCGGCCAGCGCGGCCTTCGCGTAGAAGAGCGCGTACTGGGCGTAGAGGTCGGCGGGCTGCGACACGGTCGCGTCGATCTGGCCGGCCCGGATGGCGGCGTACTCCTGCGGGATGCCGTCGTTGGACACGATCGAGATGTGACCGGGCTGGCCTGCCGGGATCAGCTTGTTCGCGCTCTTGAGCACCTGCAGCGTCGGCGCCAGGAACACGCCGCCCGCCTGCATGTAGATGCCGTTGATGTCCGGGTGCTGGGTCATCACGGTCTGCAGGTCACCGGCGGCCGTCGGGCCGTCCCAGTTCGTCGGCTCCGCGTACACGTTGATGTTGGGGTACTTGGACTTCATGCAGTCGCCGAAGGCCTGCGAGCGGTCCCGGCCGTTGATCGAGTTCAGCGCGCCCTCGAACTCCACCACGCCGCCGCTGCCGTGCAGTTGCTGGCCGAGGAAGTCGCAGGCCTTGGTGCCGTAGGCCTTGTTGTCCGCGCGGACGGTCATGTAGACCTTGCCCGAGTCCGGCCGCGTGTCCACCGTGATGACCGGGATGTTCTTGCTGTTCAACGTCTTCACCGTGCTGATCACCGCGCCGGTGTCCTGCGGCGCCATCACCACGGCCTTGGCGCCCTGCGCCACCAGCGTCTGCACGTTGGCCGCGAGCTTGCTGTTGTCGTTCTCCGAGTTGGTGACCGGCATCAGGTCCACGCTGAGCGACTTGGCCTTCTGCGGCACGTACTTGGCGTAGGCGTTCCAGAAGTCGGAGTCCGAGCGGGGCTGGTCGAGACCGACCTTGCCGCCGCTGGTCGACGTGCTGCCGCCGGTCGCGGCGTTCGAACTGCAACCGGCCATGACGATGACGCCGACCGCCAGGCCGGCGGTGGCCTTCAACAACGTACGCAAATGCATTGGCTCTTTCCTTCGCTGTGCGTCAACGATGACGGCAGGATGGCGGGGCTGGTTAGGTCGTCGGGGACTCGGACTGGATGGGGCGCAGGCGAAGCCCCTGCATGCCGCCGTCGACCGCGATCGCGGTGCCAGTGATGGCGGTGGTGAGCGGACTGGCGAGGTGGCAGATCGTGGCCGCGACCTCGTCGGCGGTGACAAGGCGCCCGGTCGGTTGCCGGGCGCGCAGGGCAGCCAGCTCCGCGTCGGGGTCGGTGGCGGCGGCGAGCAGCCGACGCACCCACGGGGTGTCCGCGGTGCCCGGGTTGACGCAGTTGACCCGGATGCCCTCCCGCACGTGGTCGGCGGCCATGGCCAGGGTCAGCGAGTAGACCGCGCCCTTGGACGCGCTGTAGAGCGCGCGGGCGGGCAGCCCCGCGGTGGCCGCGATGGAGCAGGTGTTCACGATCGCCGGGTGGCGGCCGGCCGCCACCGACTCGCGCAGCCACCGCAGTGCGGCCCTGGCGACCCGGACCATGCCCAGCACGTTGACGTCCAGCACCCGGCGCCACTCGTCGAGCTCGTTGTCCTCGACCGTGCCCTGGGCGCCGATGCCGGCGTTGTTGACCACGATGTCGATCCCGCCCATCCGGTCGGCCGCCTCGGCGACCGCGGCGGCCACCGCGTCGTCGGCGACGTCGGCCCTGATGCCGATCAGCGGCTCGGGCACCGCGGACGGGTCCAGGTCGAGGCAGGCGACCTGGGCCCCCCTTGCGGCCAGCATGGCCGCGGCGGCCAGGCCGATACCGGAACCACCTCCCGTCACGATCGCCCGCGTCCCGCTGAACTCAGTCACGCCTCGTCCCTCCACACCGGTCCCGATGGATACAGGTAGGCGGCGATCGAATCAGGGAGCAGCTGGGCGGAGAAACCGGGCATGGTCGGCGCGGTGTAGCGGCCGCCGGTCACCACGACCGGGTCGACGAAGTGCTCGTGCAGGTGGTCCACGTACTCGATCACCCGGTCCTCGGTGGTCCCGCTGACCGCGAGGTAGTCGAACATGGCCAGGTGCTGCACCAGTTCGCACAGGCCGACACCGCCCGCGTGCGGGCAGACCGGCACGCCGAACTTGGCCGCCAGCAACAGGATCGCCACGTTCTCGTTCACGCCGGCGACCCGGGCCGCGTCGATCTGCAGGAAGTCGATCGCGCCCGCCTGGAGCAGTTGCTTGAAGACGATCCGGTTCTGCACGTGCTCGCCGGTGGCGATCTTGACCGGCGCGACGGCCTTGCGGATCGCGGCGTGCCCGAGCACGTCGTCCGGCGAGGTCGGCTCCTCGACCCACCACGGCTGTAGCGGCGCCAACGCGCGGATCGCCTCGATGCCGGTCGCCACGTCCCACCACTGGTTGGCGTCCACCGCGACGCGGATGTCCGGCCCGACCACGTCCCGCACCAGCCGGAACCGGCGCACGTCGTCCTCGCTGTTCGCGCCGACCTTCAGCTTGAGCTGCGTGAAGCCGTCGGCGATGGCCTCCTTGGTCAGCCGGATCAGCTTGTCGTCGGTGTAGCCGAGCCAGCCGGGGGACGTGGTGTAGGCGGGGTAGCCGTTGGTCAACAGCTCGAATTCGCGTTCGGCGCGGCCGGTGCGCGCCTTGGTGAGGATGTCCAGCGCCTCGTCCCGGGTGAGCGCGTCGGTGAGGTAGCGGAAGTCGACCAGGTCGACCAGTTGCGCCGGGCTCAGGTCGGCCAGCAGCCGCCACAGCGGCTTGCCCTCGCGCTTGGCGCGCAGGTCCCACAGGGCGTTGACAACGGCCGAGATGGCCATGTGCATGACGCCCTTCTCGGGGCCCAGCCAGCGCAGCTGCGCGTCGTGCACGAAGAGGCGCCAGGTGGCGCCCATGTCGCCCAGCAGCTCGGCCAGCCCCTTGCCGACCAGGTACGGCGCGAGCGCCTGGATCGCGGCCACCTGCACGTCGTTGCCCCGGCCGATGGTGAACGCGAAGCCGTGGCCCTCGAGGCCGTCGTCCACGTCGGTGCGCAGCACCACGTAGGCGGCCGAGTAGTCCGGGTTCGGATTCATCGCGTCCGAGCCGTCCAGCTCGCGCGATGTCGGGAACCGGATGTCGTAGGTGTCGACCGTGATGATGTGGCCGGTCATGCGCGCACCACCGTCTGCCACCGCGGACCCACTCGGACCAGCTTCACCAGCACCTCCACACCAGACCTCCGATGTATGGCTGTCTATCAGACATCGGATGAATATGTCCAGCAAGATCTGGTCTCGGTGTGCGGCGAACGGACGGCCCCGAGGTGATTGGGGTGGCCGCCGGGTTTGTCGGACCTGGCGGCCACCGGGGTGGTCAGGATGTACTCAGCGTCGCGCCGTATGAGGCCAGTATTGCCTCGATGCCGGTGAACATCATGGTGTCGGAGCAGACGTTGCCGCGGGCGGTAAAGGCCGGGCAGGGGAGGTTTTCCGTTTCTTCGAGGCTGTTGAGGCCTAGGGCGGTGACGCCGCCCGTGCTGTCGACCGCGTAGTCCGGGCCGCCGCTGTCACCTTCGCCGATGAGTGGGAAGCCTGGGGTGTTGTCTGTCGCGCAACGGTAAGTGTCTGTTGCTCATGATTAATACGCGCGACTTTCGAGTGATGGAAGCAGGTCTCAGCGACTCGTACTCGCGTGCAGCACGCTTCTGCCGTTCAGGGCAGGCAAGGTCACTTCGCTTGTGCCAACCACAAGGTTTGGCGTGCACACACCATGGCCAGGCGATTTTGGCGCCATCAGGGCGACCACAACGTCCTTGTCGGCCTGCGTTACCTCGACGCCAGACGGAATCGCCTGGCAGCCGCCATACGAGTAACTGAGCGTGAGAGCGCTACGATTCGTGTCGAGTTGCTGGAGGGTCCACGGTACCGAGACGAGATTCGCGCTGCCGCTGTTCGTCACCGGCAGCGAATCCGGTGGTGTGGGAACGGTTGATCCTCCGGTGTCGCTGGACCGAGCGCATGAAACCAACATCGCCGACAGCACCAGCACAAGCAATGTGGCGACTACGCGATCGACATGCGAATTGTTCATGCCGTAGAGCCCCCTTGCCGCGTCAACACTACCAAGCGAGCGGCTCCGGGGTTTCCGCCGATTGGGCGAATTATGAAGGTATACAATAATCGTCCGTCGTGTCTCCGACACGTGGATTGAGCCTCTGAGTCAGCACCGGCACCTGGCCGGACCAGCACGCCGGGCCGTCCCCTTGCGGGTGGGACGGCCCGGTGGGTCGGTGGGATCGCTACGGTTTGAAGCAGGTATTGGTACCCGAGTTGAACAACGGGGTCGAGCTGACCGGCTCGTTCGACGGCGGGTTCACGATCACGCTGCCGCTCTGGGTGAGCGAGTCCTCACAGTTGATGACCGAGTTCACGTTGCCGTTCTGGCCGCCGACCCACAGGTCGATGTGCTTGAACTTCGGGCCGCCGTCCGGGCCGTGGCCGGCCCAGTCCTGGTCGCACGCGACGCAGTCGTCCTCCATGATGAAGTAGCGCTTCAGGAACGGGTAGTAGACCTTGGTCCCGATGGGGAGCTCGGCCTTGTCCGTCGCGTAGGTGACCGGGTTGCTGAAGCTGCCGGTGCCGCCGGCGCCGTTGTGGATCGTCGGGTTCCCGTCGCTCTTCGGGTAGGCGATGGCGTTGCCCGGGGGCGAGTTGTCCGGCCAGCCGTACAGCGTGACGAAGTACGTCGACGTGGTGCTCGCGGACGCGGGCGCGGGGTGGGTCGCCAGCGCGGCGAACGATGCGATGGCGAGGGCCAGCGCACTGAGCGCGGCGATCAGGGTACGTCGTGTCATGACACCTCCGTGTTGACCGGGCGCATTAACGATTTGCGAACCATTAGTTAAGAAAGGTTCCTTACTTACGAACACGAAAAGTACCGCGACGGTATCTCTGGGTCAAGACATGCCGGTCACAGCAAACAACCGATGTCTGTTGAGCAGGTCTTTTCCCGGCCCGCTGGGTAGGGTCTGGCCCATCGGGGTCGGGGAACGGCGGGAGAAGGACGACCGGTCATGCGCAGCGTGGAGACCGTGCTGTTCCTCGTCGTGATCGCGACCGTGGTGGCCACGTTCGCGCGCAGGCTGCGGGTGCCGGCGCCGTCGCTGCTGGTCGTCGCCGGGGTGGTCGTCGGGCTGCTGCCGGGGGTGCCCACCGTTGCGGTGACACCGAACGTGGTGAGCCTGGTCGTGCTGCCGCCGCTGCTCTACGCGGCAGGCGAGGAACTGCCGTGGCGGGACCTGCGCGCGGTGTGGCGGCCGGTGACCGCGCTGGCGATCGGCCTGGTGATCGCGTCGGCGGCCGCGGTCGGCGCGGTGGTCGTGGCGATCACCGGGCTGCCCGTCGGCATGGCGCTCGTACTGGGCACCGTCCTGGCCAGCACCGACCCGGTCGCCGTGACCGCACTTGGCAGGAGACTCTCGCTGCCGCCCCGGGTGCAGGCCCTGGTGCAGGCCGAGAGCCTGTTCAACGACGCGACCAGCCTGCTGCTGTTCCGGGTCGCCGTGTCGGTCGCGGTCACCGTCGGCGCGGTGTCCTGGGGACACATCGCGGGGGAGTTCGTGCTGCTGGCCGGCGGTGGCGCGCTGGTCGGCGCGCTCGTGGCCGGCGGGGTGATCCTGATCCGCAGGCGCACCACCGATCCGGTGCTGGAGGCCGTGATCGCGCTCGTCACCCCGTACGCGGCCTACGTGGTGGCCGAGGCGATCCACGGTTCCGGCGTGACCGCGGTGGTCGTGGCCAGCATCGTGATCGGCACCCAGACCTCCCGACTGACCACCGCGCACGTGCGCCTGCAACTCGGCGCCGTCTACCAGACCGTGGTGTTCCTGCTGGAAAGCGTCGTGTTCGGCCTGATCGGGCTGGAACTGCCGACGCTGGTCCGCGAACTGACCGGCGCCGAGCCGAACTGGCCGCTGCAGGCCATCGCCATCACCGGCACGCTCATCGCGGTGCGCATCCTCTGGGTGTTCCCGCTGTCCGCCGTGCTCCAGCGACGCGGTGGCCGATCCCGGCCGACGTGGCAGGTGCCGGCGGTCGTGTCCTGGGCGGGTGCCCGTGGCGTCGTGCCGCTGGCCGCCGCGCTGTCCATTCCGCTTGCCACCGACGACGGCGCACCACTGCCGCACCGGGACCTTGTGCTGCTGCTGGCGTCCGCCGTCATCGTGATCACCCTGGTGGTACAGGGTTTCACGCTCGCGCCGCTGGTCCGCCGGGCCGGCATCGCGATCGCCCCGGCGGACGTGGCGCACGAGCACACCGTTGCCCAACTGCACCTGGCCAGGGCCGGCCTGACCCATCTGGAACAGCTGGCCGACTCGGAACTCGCGTCGGACGTCGTACTCGACCAGCTCCGGCGACGCCTGAGCGCGCGGATCGACCGGATCGAGGCGGACCGGTCCGCGGCCGACAGCGAGCCGTCGCTGTCGGGCTACCGCGCGCTGCGCCGTGACGTGCTGTCGGTGCAGCGCGCCGAACTGGACCGGCTGTTCGATGCCGGCACCATCAGCGACACCACCCGCCGACGGGTCCTGCGCGGCCTCGATCTGGAAGAAGCCGGGCTAGGCGAGGACTGACAGCTGTGTAGAACCAAGAAGGCGAAGGATCCGACGCCACACGTCCGCGCACGCGTCCGGGAACTGCTCCCGCAACGTCTGGTCGAAGAAACCGTGTGGCGCACCCGGATAGGTGACGATCTCGTGCGGCACGCCGTGCTCTGCCAGCGCCCGGTCGAACTCGGCCACGGTCTCCGGCGGAATGCCCTCGTCGGCACCGCCGAACAACCCCAGGATCGGCGCGCTCAGCTCGCCCGCCCGCTGGATCGGCCCTGGCGCGTTCCGGATCGGGCCCGGCGCCCCGTAGAGGCCGATCGCGCCGGCAAGGCCGAACGCCGGATCGGCGGTGAGGAAGGCGAACCGCCCGCCGAGGCAGCACCCGAGCGACACCACGGCCCGGCACCGCGACCGCAGTTCGCCGATGCCGGCGGCGAAGTCGCCGTACAGGCCGTTGCGGGTGAGCTTGCCAAGGTGCGCCATGACCGGGAAGTCCGGCGACCGCTCGCCGGCCACCCCGTCGCTGCGGCCGAAGTAGTCGATTGCCAGCGCGGTATGACCCTGTTCGGCCAGCCGTGTCGCGAATTGGCGGTAGAACTCGCGCAGGCCGCGATTGTCCGGCAGCAGCAGGATACCGATCCCGGAGGCTTGGTCGTCGTCGTCCGGTTCGGCGCGAAATGCCGCGAATGCGTTGCCGTCCACCGAACGCAGGACCAGTGCGGCGGTTCGCACCGCGGTGCGTGCGGCCTGGCCGGCGGGCGGCTGTGCATGGTCGTCGTAGCACACGGGAATCCTTTCCGTAGTGCCGACGACCTTATACACGAAACTAACTATCCTAGCACAAATACATATTTATTGCCAGACGGAATCGATAAGAATGCGGTCACGATTGATTTCGCGGACCGGTCCCGGTCGAGGCCCATACCATCGGTCCCGTGTCGTCCGTTCCCCTGCGCAAGGTGCTCCGTCCCCGCCGCTTCGTGGTCTGCGGGGACAACCCGCTGGCCTACCGGCTGGTGCGCGAACTGGTCGACCGGTTCGGCGCCGATGTGACCGTGGTGCTGCCCAACCGCAACCGCAACCAGGGCCCGAAC
>DASXXM010000387.1:0-7706 GCA_036503065.1 Pseudonocardiaceae bacterium
CGTCGCCCTCGGCCAGACGGCGGCGATCTCGTCGGTGCCGACACCCGCCCGCACGACGGCGATCGCCGCATCCATCCACTCCCGTGCCCTGGTGTAGGCGTCGCGCTGGCTCGGCGTGGCGCTGCCGACACCGAACGTGCGGTAGTAGCAGGTCCGGTAGCCGTTGTAGGAGTGGATGATGTCGAAGAACGCCTGGTCGCCGGGCCGGATGAGGCGGTCGGAGAAGTTGTGCGGATGCGGGTTGCAGCGTTCCCCGCTCACCGCGTTGATCGCCTCGACCTGGTCTGAGCCCATCTCGTAGAGGCGCTTGTTGGCCAGCGCGACGATCTCGTTCTCGCGGATGCCCGGCTTGAGCGCCTCGACGATGTCCTGGTAGACGCCGTCCACCATGGCCGCGGCCTGGGTGAGCAACATGATCTCGTCCGGCGACTTGAGCACCCGCGCGTCCAGCATGAGCTGTTGCGCGTCCACCACGGTCAGGCCCTGCCGTTGCATCTCGAACAGGAACGCGGGCTCCACGATGTCCACGCCGACCGGCTCGTCGGCGACCCCCGCGTCGGTCAGCAGTTGCTTTATCTGCCGCACCGCCGATTCCATCAGGCCGGCCGACGGCGCGATCGCGCCGCGGAGACCGAGCATGCCGGCGTGGCAGTTCGCCGGGTCGAGCCACGGCGAGTACAGCCGGTGGTGGCGGGCGGCCGAGCCGAAGTCCCACAGCATCGGCTGGCCCTCCGGGGTCAGCAGCGCGTAGCGGGTCATCTTGTCGCCCAGCGCGCCGCCGATCCAGGTCTGGGTCGTGTAGCGGATGTTGTAGAAGTCGAACAGCAGCAGCGAACCGCACTCACTGGCGGCCAGCGAGCTCCGCGCCCGGTCCAGCCGGTAGCGGCGCAGCCGGTCGAAGTCGACCCGCTGCTCGAAGTCGACCGCCATGTGGCCGGGCGCGGCCATCGGCCGGGCCGTCACGGGGCGCTCAGGCCGTCGTCGACCGGCGCGTTCTCCGGCTCGAGCGTCATGCCGGCACGTCGTGCCTGTTCCAGGATGAGCGTGGCGAAGTCCAGGTCACGGTGGCCGGCGCCGACGGCGGCCGCCACGAGCTGGGCGGCCGCGGTCGCCAGCGGCATGGGCACCGCCAGCTCGTGCGCCGCGTCGTAGGCGAGGTCGAAGTCCTTGCTGAGCAACGGCATCGTGAAGGTCGGCGTGAAGTCGAGGTTCACCAGAGCCGGGGTTTTGTACCTGGTGAACGTGGAGCCGAGCACCGAGTCGTTGAGGAACTCCAGGAACGCGGCGCGGGTGGTGCCGCCGCGCTCGGCCAGCAGCGTGATCTCGGTCAGGGACTGGATCATCACGCCGAGGAACACGTTGTGGCAGATCTTCACCAGGCGGGCCACCTCGCCATCACCGACGTAGGTCACGCCGCGACCCAGTGCCAGCAACAGGTCCCGCACCTGGTCGAACGCCTCCCGCGGCCCGGACACCGCCAGCGTGAGCTTGCCGGCGCGCACCACCTTGGGATTGCCGCTGACCGGCGCGGCCAGAAACTCGGTGCCGCGGAACCCGGCCTCGACCCGCGCCTCCGCCGACGCCGCAACGGAAACCGTGGACGAGTCGATGATCACCCGAGGCGCGGCGTCGGAATGCGTGAGCAGGCCCCCATCACCCGTCAGTACCTGGGCGAGATCGGCGGAGCCGGACACCATGACGAACACGACGTCGCGGTCGGCCAGATCCACCGGCGCGTCAACGACCTTGACGCCGCGCCCGGCCAGCGACTCGGTCTTGGACCGCGTCCGGTTGTAGACGGCAACGTCGCGCCCTGCGTCGAGCAGTCGGCCGGCGAGCGCGACTCCCATGCGGCCGGTGCCGATCCAGCCGACTCGTGTGCTCATGTGTGTCTCCTTGGTCGTGCGCGTCAACGCCGACGATCCGTTGCCACCGGTATGGCGTGTCCACCGAGGTAGAGCCGGGCGACGTCCGGGTTGGCCAGCAACGCCGTGCCGCTGTCCACGAGTCGAACGGCGCCGCCTTCCAGGACCGCGCCGACATCGGCGGCGGCGAGGCCACTACGTGCGTTCTGTTCCACCAGCAGCACCGTGATGCCCTGGTCGGCCAGGCCGCGGATGCTGGTGAAGACCTGGGTGCGGGACTTGGGATCCAGGCCGATGGACGGTTCGTCCAGCAGGACGAGGCTGGGTTCCAGCACCAGCGTCCGTGCCAGTTCGACCTGCTTCTGCTCGCCGCCGGACAGCGACCCGGCGTGGTCGGCCGCGCGCCGCCGGCAGATCGGGAAGATCTCGGCCACCTCGTCGACCCGCTGCCGGACCCGTTTCTGGTCCGGCATGGCGTAGCCGCCCATCAGCAGGTTGTCCCGGACCGTCATGGCCGGGAACAGGCTGCGGTCCTGCGGCACGTGCACGATCCCGCGGGCGAGGCGCTGCCGGGGACTGAGCCGGTCGAGCACGGCACCCCGGAACGTCACGCTGCCCTGGCGCGGGCGCAGCAGGCCGCTGACGCACTTGAGCACCGTGCTCTTGCCGGCCCCGTTGGGCCCGATCAGGCACGTGACGGTCCCCTGGTGGACGTCGAGATCGACACCCTTGAGGATGTCACCGGCGCCGTAGCCGGCCACCACCGAGCGCAGCGAGAGGATCGGTTCGGTCATCACGCCCCCAGGTAGGCGTCGAGAACCGCCGGGTTGTGCTGTACCGCGTCCGGCGGTCCGCTGAAGATCTCCTGGCCCTGGTCCAGCACGACCACCGGATCGCACAGCCGCATCACGAAGTTCATGTCGTGCTCGACGATGAGGAACGTGATGCCCCCGTCGTGCAGCGCGCGGATGTGCCGCTCCATCGTCTCGATCAGCACCGGGTTCACGCCCGCCGTCGGCTCGTCCAGCATCACCAGCTTGGGGCGGCTCATCAGCACGGCCGCGAACTCCAGCAGTTTCCGTTGGCCGTAGGACAGTTCGGCCGCGTAGAGGTCGGCGACGTGGCTCAGGCCGAACTCGGCGAGCAGTTCGGCGACGCGCTCCCGGTCGTGGTGGTCCACCCGCCTGCCGAACAGCCGCGCCACCGAGAAACCGCCTGCCACCACGAGGTTCTCCGCCACGGTGAGGTCGGCGAACACCCGGGCCTGCTGGAAGGTCCTGGACAGGCCACGCCGGTAGAGGACGGCCGGTTTGGCGGCGGTCACGTCGTGGCCGTCGAAGCTGATGTGGCCTGCGTCGGCTCGGAGGTAGCCGGTGATCACGTTGAACAGCGTGGTCTTGCCGGAGCCGTTGGGCCCGATCAGCGCGGTGATCGAGTTCCGCTCGACGCTCAGGTTCGCGTCCTGCAACGCTTGCACCGAGCCGAAGCTGCGGGATACGTCGGCGACTTCCAGCAGCGCGGTCACGCTCGGTCCCCCTTCGCGGTGAGCGCGGGTTCCTTCGTCGTCGCAGGGAGTGGGGTGTCCACCGCTCGTCGCCGTCGACGGCGGCGCAGCCGTTCCTGGATCGACGGCAGGATGCCGCGCGGCATCAGCAGAATCACGACGAGGAACACCAGCGCGTAGGCGATCAGGTAGAGCTGGCTGCCGCCGAGGCTGTAGGCCAGGTACTGCTGGGCCAGCTCCAGGATGAACGCCCCGACGACCGGCCCCCACAGCGTCGCCCGCCCGCCGAGGAAGGTCATCAGCACGATCGCCACCGTGATCAGCGGGTCGACCGCGAACTGCGGATAGATGAATCCCTCGTAGTAGGCCCAGATTCCGCCGACCATCCCGGTCAGGCCGACGCTGACGCAGAACGCGAGCAGCTTGACGGTCTGCACGCGGACGCCGATGCCGACGGCCTTGTCCTCGTCCGCCCGCACCGCGGCCAGCGACAGTCCGACCTTGGAGCGCATGGTGAGCCACGTCAGCCCCATCGCGACGGCCAGCAGCACCAGGAGCACGAAGTAGAACGGCTGCTCGTAGTACGCGGCCGGGAACGGCGCCGCCGCGATCGACGCGCCCTGCGCGCCACCGGTCAGGCCGCGCAGGTTGAAGGCCAGCGTCTGCACCACGAACAGCAGCGTGATGGTCACGATCGCGAACACGTCGGCCCTGGTGCGCATCGCGATCGCGGCGATCGGCAGCCCGAGCACCGCGACGCCGATCCCGATCAGCGGCAGCAACAGGAACGGCTCGTAGCCGCTGGAGATGCCGTGGTGCTGGAACCACAGCACCTCGGCGTAGGCGCCGATGCCGAAGAACGCCACGTGCCCGAGCGACGGGTAGCCCGCGAAGCCGCCCAACAGGTTCCAGGCGCTGGACATCACCGCGAACATCAGCGTGAACACCAGCATGTTGATCAGCCAGTGCGCGAGGCCGAACGCGGGCAGCGCGACGAGGACACCGAAGAACACGACCGCGCGGAGCAGACCGGTCCTCATATGGCGCCGCGCATGGACGTGCCGAACAACCCGCGCGGCCGGATCAGCAGTACCAGCAGCAACACCACGAAGAACGTCATCTGCGACCAGATCGGCGAGATCGCGGACGCGACGACCGCGGAGGACACCGAGATGACCAACGCGCCGACCACCGCACCGCCGATGCTGCCGAGGCCCCCCAACAGAACGATGGACAGCAGCCGGGAGATCAGGTCGTAGTGGCTGCCGGAGTTGAACGGGTACAGCAGGCCGTACACCGAACCGGCGGCCGCCGCGGTGGCCGTGCCGAGGCCGTAGCCGATCGCGGCGACCCGGTCGGCCTCGACACCCAACAACCGCGCGGACTCCGGGTTCTGCACGCTGGCACGGACCGCGCGACCGAAGCGGGTTCGGTTCAGCAGCAGGTAGAGCAGTCCCAGGACGAACAGCGAGAGCAGGAACGCCCACAGCCGGACCAGCGTGATCTGGTAGCCGAACACCGTCCAGCTCGCGTTGGCGTAGCCGGTGTTGATGCTGCGGTCCGACGTGCTCCAGACGACACTCATCACGCCTTCGGCCAGCAGCGCCACCGCGAAGGTCACCAGCACGCTCAGCTGGGACCTGTCCTCCCGGCGCAGCGGACGCAGGAACACCGCCTGCACGCCGACGCCGACCGCGAACATGACGACGGTGGTGACGGGCGTGGCCAGGAACGGATCGACGCCGAGCGACGTGAACAACTGGAAGGACAGGTACGCGCCCAGGATCACCATGGCGCCCTGGGCCATGTTGATGACCTTCATGATGCCGAAGATCAGTGTCTGGCCGGACGCCATGAGCGCGTAGACGCCCGCCGTGAGTACGCCGAGGATGATGCCCTGGACCAAGGCGTGCACAGCTCACCCGCCCCAGTTCGGCTTGGGTGCCTCCGGGCGGGCCTGGGCGATGGTCGACGGGAAGACCGGCAGCAGCTTGCCCTTCTGCCACTGCACCAGGTGGAACTGGCCGTTGGGCGCGCCATCCGCCGACCAGGACAGGTCGCCCAGGATCGTGGGCCAGACACCGGAGTGCAGCGTGCTGATGATCGTCGCGTTGTCGATCTTGTTCGTCTTCGTCGCCACCGCGGAGATCACCTGGCCCACCGCGTAGGCCTCGGCGCTGCTGTCGTCGACGGTCTGCGCGGTGCCACCGAACTTCTTGATGTAGGCCAGGGTGAACGCCGGACTGCCCGCGGCCGTCGAGCCGGGGAACCAGTCGGCGGGCGCCATGATGCCCTCGGTGTTCGACGCGCCCACCTTGTCCGGGAACTGCGCGGGCGAGTTGGCGCCGTTGGACTGGAACATGAACCTGGGGTTGTACTTGAGCTGCACCAGGTCCTTGACCTGGGAGTACGCGTCCTCGTTCTGGGTGCCGCCGACGACGACGTCCGGGTGTGTCGCGACGAGGGCGGCCATCACCGGCGCGAGGTCCATCGTCTCGGACGGGTAGACCTGCTTGTAGACCGTCCGGATGCCAGCGGCTTCCAGCTTCTGCCGGATGTCCTCGGCGAGCGGCGCGGAGAACGGGTCGTCGAGTTCGGCGTACGCGGCGGTCTTGGGCCGCTGGTCCGCGGGCAGGCTCAGCAGGTAGTTGACGAACACGTCGCCGGACTGCACGGTCGGTGCCGGCTGGACGAAGAAGTAGTTGTGCAGGTGCTGCTGGAACATCGCGGGCCCGCCGCCTGCCGGCGCCAGGAAGGCGTAGCCGTACCGCTTGGCGACCTGGGACGCCGGGATCGTCAGCAGCGTCGAGAACGGACCGACCGTCAGGTCGACGTGGTCCTTGTTGATCAGGTTCTGGTAGTTCGTCACCACCTGGGTCGGGCTGGACGCATCGTCCACAATGTTCAGTTGTACCTTGCGGCCCAGTATCCCGCCCGCGGCGTTGACCGTGTCGGCCCACAGTTGGTAGCCGTGCTGGATCGCCTTGCCCGAGTCGGCGAAGTCGCCGGTCAGCGACACCGACGCGCCGATCACCAGCGGCTTGCCCGAGCTTGCGCCGCCGGCGGATCCGCCGCTCGCCGGGGCACATCCGGCCGCGAGCACCAGGGCGGCGGCACCCGCGCCGGCCGTCCGCAGGAGCCACAAACGATTGCGGTTCGTCATCGAGTGCCCTCCCAGGGCAATGGACTGACGTCGAGACCTGGCACCACGGCCGGCCCTGGCGGGGTCGGCTGACGACCGGGCACAAACGATTGCGGCCCAGGGTGCCCGCAGGCGGAAGAGGTGTCAAGGGTGCCAGGAAAAACGCCACCAACCGGACTGACATGTTCCACCGGGCGCGACCACAATCGATTGCGCCCGCTGGTGGCTTCGGCGGTTACCATCACCTGGTGAACAAGGTCCGCCTGGTCGATGTGGCACGTGAGGCGGGTGTGCACGCCGGCACGGCGTCGCGCGCCCTGAACCCCGCGGCCCGCGACGCCGTGAGCCGCCAGACGGTCCGCCGGGTGGAGCGGGCCGCCCAGAAGCTGGGCTACCTGCCGAACACCGTGGCCAGGGGGCTGCGCACGTCCCGTTCGTTCGTGGTCGCGCTCGTCGTGCCGGACATCACGAACCCACTGTTCCCGTACATCGTCCGCGCCGCGGAACAGGTGCTCGCGGAGGCCGGGTACACCCTGGTCCTGACCGACACGGACAACCGGCCGGACACCGAGCGGTCCCAGGTCGCGGCCATGCGGGCCCGCGGTGTGGACGGCTTCATCATGGCCACCGCCCGTTGGCAGGACCCGGTGCTGGACGAGCTGGCCGAGGCGGGCGTGCCCACCGTGCTGGTCAATCGCCGCAACGAGAACGGACCGTTCCCCTACGTCGGCGCCGACGACCGGCACGGCATCGAGATGTGTGTCGAGCACCTCAAGGCACTGGGCCACCGGTCCATCCTGCACCTCGCCGGCCCGGCGAACACCTCGACCGGACGCGAGCGGGCCGGCGCGTTCCGGCAGGCCATGCGGGCGCAGCGGCTGTCGGTCAGCCGGTCCGTCGTGGACTGCGCGTCGTTCACCGAGGAGGCAGGCGCGGACGCCGTCCGTGCGGCGCTGGCCAGGGGCGCGATGTTCACGGCGATCGTCGCGGGCAACGACCTGCTCGCCATCGGCGCGATGGAGGCACTCGCCGAGCACGGCATCGCCTGCCCGCGCGACGTCTCGATCACCGGCTACAACGACGTCGACTTCATGCGCAGGCTGACCCCGGCATTCACCACCGTCCGGGTGCCGCTGCACCGGATGGGCGTGCTGGCGGCCCGCACCCTGCTGCGCTGGACCAACGGCGACGAGCC
>DASXXM010000388.1:0-7035 GCA_036503065.1 Pseudonocardiaceae bacterium
CGGTCCGCCGGTGGGGTGAAACCTGTTACGTAGCCGGCGAAATCGTAGTGCGCGGTGGTCCAGTCACGGATCGATGGCAGGCCGGGACCGAACGTGTCCGGCACGATGTCGTCCGGATCACCGACGAAGATCGCCCGATCCCGAATCCGCGGCAGGCGCTCGATGTTCGCCAGCATCTCGGCGTTGTAGTCGGCCGTGAGCGCCGCCTCCCGGTCGCCGCCTGCCGGCATCGGGAGCCAGCCGACGAAATCGGTCAGCCACGCATAGGCGCTGCGCTTGAGTTCCGGATTCTCGTGCAGCAGGGCGTCGACCTCCCAGCTCTCGTCCGCCACCACCAGGTCGTACGGGTCCGCGCGCACCACGTCGTCGAAGACCATGAAGTTGTTGACCAGGATCTCGTCCATCCGCCGTACCGCCTCGAACACCCGCAGGTCGTGCTCGCCTGCTTCGGCCTCGATGTGCGCGCTTTCGGTTGCCAGCCAACGACTCGCCGGATGTATCCGCTCACCGCGCTCCGCCGCGACCGCCGACACGGGTGACTGCGCCAGCCAGTCGATCCGCAGGTCCGGCCGCAGCTCCCGCAGCCGCGCCGCGATCGCGAGATCCCGCCGGGCGTGCCCAAGACCGATGGGGGAACACAGGAACAGCGCCCGACGCGGCCGGTCCAGCGGCCTGCTCCACCGCCGTTGTGCCGCGGCCGGCGCGAACCGGGCCGCGAAGGACCGGATCGCGTGGTTCACTGCGACCGGTTCGCGCGCCATCGCCAGGTGCCCGGCACCGTGCATCGTCAGCACCTCCGCGCCGAGCAGTTCCGCCAGCTCGAGCCCGCGTTGCGTTGGCACGCAGCGGTTGTTCTCGCAGCTGACGACCAGCACCGGGCACCGCACCCGGCCGGCGACGGCCGCGATGTCGGCGACCGTCTCCGGCGGGTTGGGCGCGGTCTCGGTCGCCATCAGCACCTCGGGACTGGTCTCGAGACCCCATCCGACGCAGTCCTCGAACTGCTTGGTGGAATGGGGTTCCACCAGCAGCTCACCGAAGAAGAACTCCAGAAATCCCCGGTAGTCACGTTTCCAGTAGTGCCAGTTGTCCTTCGCCCAGCCCTCGTCGGTGTCCAGTTCGTCGGTGTGCGAGTAGACGGCGCGAGCCGGCAGCGGTGGCGTCAGCGCGGCCGGGTTCGGCTCGATGGCGACGACACCCAGGACCCGCTCCGGGTGTCGCGCCGCCGTCATGACGCAGCGCCAGGCCTGCGTGCAGTGCCCGACGAGCACCGCCCGCTCGACCTCGACAGCGTCCATTACGGACAGTGTGTCGGCGATCAGCGCGTCGTGCGTGTAGGCGGCCGGGTCCGCGCAGCGGTCGGAACGTCCGTTGCCGAGCGGATCGGCGGTGATGACACGGTGGTAGCGCGCCAGGTAGGCGACCTGCGCCTGCCACATCAGGGAGTACGCGATCGACCACGGCGGGGTGAGGAAGACCGCAGGCTCGCCACTGCCGAACACCTCGTAGCCGATCTTCATGCCGTCCCGGACGATGTAGCCCTCGATGTCGGGTTCGATCGCTCGCATGTGGACCTCACTTCTGGGGAGCACGTGTCCGGCTCAGTCTTGTCGCGCCCATTGCAGTCCGGTTGCAACGCGCGCGCAACGCCGACGAGCACGCTGTCCCCGGTCAGGACGGTCCGTTCGTTGGAGGCGTGACATGGCAGTTGACCAGGACAAGTTGATGGCGTTCATCCACCGGTTCGCCGGCGATCTCGGTGCCACGATGGCAGCCGGGAATGTCGTTGTCGGACACCGGCTCGGGCTGTACAGATCGTTGGCCGAGGGACCGGCGACGGCACAGGAACTGGCCGGGCGCACGCACTGTAACCCGCGGTACATCAGCGAGTGGCTGGCCGGGCAGGCGGCAGGCGGCTACCTCGAGTACGACGCGTCGACGCAGCGGTTCACGATGACGGAGGAGCAGGCGTTCGCGCTGGCCAATCCGGACGGGCCGGTCTATCTGCCGGGCGCGTTCGTGCTGGCACTCGGCGCGCTGAAGGCGGAGGCCAGGATCACCGAGGCGTTCCGCACCGGCGCCGGGGTCGGCTGGCACGAGCACGACGCCGACGTGTTCGACGGGTGCGAACTGTTCTTCCGGCCGGGTTATGTGGCCAACCTGATTCCGAGCTGGATTCCCGCGCTCGACGGTGTCGAGGCCAAGCTGCACGCGGGTGCCCGGGTCGCCGACGTCGGCTGCGGACTCGGCGCGTCAACAGTGCTGCTGGCCACGGAGTACCCGGCGTCGACCATCGTCGGCTCGGACTACCACGACGGCTCGATCGAGCTGGCCCTCAAACGCGCCGCGGACGCGGGGGTCGTCGGACGGACGTCGTTCGAGGTGGCGTCGGCGCAGACGTTCAGCGGTTCGTCCTACGACCTCGTGACGACGTTCGACTGCCTGCACGACATGGGCGACCCGGTCGGCGCGGCACGCCACATCCGCGAAGCCCTTGCGGCGGACGGCACGTGGCTGATCGTCGAACCGGCGGCAGCGGACACAGTGGCCGGCAACCTGAATCCGGTCGGGCGGATCTACTACTCGTTCTCGAACTTCCTGTGCGTGCCCAACGGACTGTCCCAGCCCGGCGGCTATTCCCTCGGCGCACAGGCGGGCGAGGCCGCGATCCGCCAGGTCACCACGGATGCCGGCTTCACGCGGTTCCGCCGGGCCGCGGAAACCCCGTTCAACCTCGTCTACGAGGCCCGTCCGTAACGACCATCCGAGTGGGGGCGGCCGCTCCGGTCACCGCGACCGGAGCGGCGGGTGGTACTGATGTCACCAGTCTCCCGAGATGCCGACGCACGAATCCGACACTAGTGTCGATCAGGACGCTGTCGCAGGACCGTGTACGGGAGACGCCATGTTCAACTACTTTCCGACCAACTTCATGTGGTCGGGCGCGGTGAGCCTGTCGATGATGGCCGGCGGCGAACTGGGACAGATCGATCGCTGGCTCGCTCCCCTGCGTGATACCGAACCCGACACCGAAGCGTGGACGAAAGCCTGGGACAGCGCAGCGGCCCAGCAGGAGGAACACGCGGAAGACGACCTGCGCCACGGATTCCGGCGCAGCGCGAGCGCACGCTACCTACGAGCGTCCACCTACTACCTGACCGGCGAGCGGCAGACCCCGCCGGGCCCGGCGAAGACGCACAGCTACCAGGCTGCGCTCACCGCGTTCACCAAGGCCGCCGAACACCTGCCCCACCCCATCGGGCGCGTCGAGATCGACTCGCCGGACGGCGTCCTGCCCGGCTACCTCATCCCCGCCCGCGCCACCGGCCCGGCACCGGTCGTGATCTTCTACAACGGCTTCGACGTCACCAAGGAGATCCTCTACGGAATCATCCGTGACGAGTTCGCCGACCGGGGTATCGCCTGCCTCGTGGTCGACACTCCCGGCACCGGGGAGCCGCTGCGGCTGCGGGGTGTCCCCTCCCGCCCGGACTACGAGGTGCCGACCGCCGCGATCGTCGACTACCTCGAAACGCGCCCGGACATCGACTCGTCGCGGATCGGCCTGCTGGGTATCAGCCTCGGCGGTTACTACGCCCCCAGGGGAGCCGCCTATGAGCACCGGATCACGGCGTGCGTCGCCTGGGGTGCCGTCTGGGACTACGGCGTCACGTGGCAACGCCGGTGGGATACGCAGTCCAAGCTCACGCCCACCCCGTTCTGGCAGCTGCCGTGGGTGCTGGGGACCGACACGATGGCAGAGGCACTGGTGCGGGTCAAGGAATGGACCCTCGCCGACGCGATGCCGCACCTGACGCAGCCCCTGCTGATCGTGCACGGCGAGAACGACAGGGGTTTCACCGTCGACGACGCGCACCGGGCGTTCGAATCCGCAGGCTCGACGGACAAGACCCTGCGCATCTTCACCATCGCGGAAGGCGGCTCCGAGCACGTCAACGCCGACGACCCCGATCCCGCCCGGCAACTCATCGCCGACTGGTTCGCCGACCGCCTCGGCACCGTCCCGGCAAGCCCGTCACCCGAAGGAGTGTGACGGAGTCCAGTCCGCCAACTCCGGCAGGACCTGTTGGTGTGATCCGCGTCAGCGGATGCTCAGCTGGGGCGCGACACGCAGTTGTTCCAGTCGTCGTGCGGACTCGCTGTCGGGTGCGGCGGTGTAGACGACCACACGAAAGTCCTGGCGCTGTGTGGTGAGGATGTCGCAGTCCAAGTACAACAGACCCAGTTCGGCGTGGTCGATCAGCTTGCGTTCCTGTTCGTAGCAGCCGACATCGCGCACTTCCCACAGATCGCGGAACCGCGGGCTGGCGTCCAGGAGCTCGGCGATCAGCCGCGCGAGGCGGGGGTCGCGGGGATACCGCCCCAGGCTCGACCGGAGATCGGCGACGACGGTCTGCTCGTACTGGCGGCGTTCGTCGGGCGAGCGCACGACCCGGGTGGGCAGGTCGGTGAAGTAGCGCCACGCCATGTTCCGTTCGGGTCCGGGGCGATCGAGGGGATCACCCATCACCGCCGCCCACATCGCGTTCCAGGCGATCGGGTTCCAACACACGTCGTATACGGCCGCCGGGCTGGCCGACATCTGCTTCACCAGGCGGCGCACGCTGTGTGGCAACGTGTGGTGGATATTTCCTTCCTGTGGCACGGGTTGCTCGGCGAGCCGGAACAGATGATCGCGTTCGGTCTCGGTCAGCCGGAGGGCTCGGGTCAGCGCGGTCAGCACCTGCGGTGAGGGAGTGGTCGCTCGTCCCTGCTCGAGTTGGACGAGGTAGTCCAGGGAGACACCGGCCAACTGGGCGACCTCCTGACGGCGAAGGCCACTCGTACGGCGGTGGGTGGTGACGGGCAGGCCGAATTCGGTCGGTGACAAGCGGTCGCGCCAGCGCCGCAGCATCGCGCCGAGTTCGTTGGTCGAAGCCGCCATGGCCTCGATCCTACGGCGCGATGCCGCACTCGGCAGATGGTCTCCTGGCCGGTCAGGCATCTTAAGGACGAGGGACAGTCCTGGATTCGGGGCTGTGCACGAAACGGCCACCGACCAGGGTGTGGGTGGGATTGAGATCGCCCAGGGCGTCGCTCGGGCACCGGGCGGGGTCCTGGTCCCAGACGGTGAGGTCGGCCAGGCGGCCGGGGGTGAGGGTGCCGCGCACGTGTTCCTCGCCGTGCAGGCGGGCGGCGAGGGTGGTGTGCAGGGCGACGGCCTCGTCGTAGGTGATGGCGTGTTCTGGTCCCTGGACACCGATCACGGTCTGCCGCGTGGTCAGGCCCCAGACCGACCGCATGGCGCCGAACTGTCCGACCGGGAAGTCCGATCCGGCGCTCACCAGCGCGCCCTGGTCGAGCCATCCCCGGGCCGGAAACAGCGCGGCGACCCGCGCCGGGCCCCAGAATTCCCGCTCGACCTCGGCGGTGTCGTGCAGCAGCGGCTGCTGAATGGTGACCGGGATGCCCAGTGCGACCGCGCGGGCGCGCTGCTCAGGGCCGGCCAGGCCGCCGTGTTCCATCACGAGAGTGCCCGCGGGCAGGCCGGGGTTGTTGTGTAGGACGCGTTCGTACACGTCGAGCAGGACACGCACGGCACGGTCGCCGTAGGCATGGGTGCCGACCCGCCAACCCCTGCGCACCACCGCATCGACGGCTTCGGCAAGGGCGTCGGGTGCCCAGGTCAGGGTGCCGGAGAAGGCGTGGTCGCAGGCGTAGGGCTCCTCGGTGGCGCCGGCCTCCAGCCCGCCGTCGAAGGCGAATTTCACGCCCCACACGCGCAGCCACGGGTCGGCCGGATAGCGCCAGTCCTCCATCGAGTCGAGCAGGTCGTCCACCTCGGGCACGCCGGACCGGCCGATCGCCGAGATCAGCGCGCGAACCCGGGTATTGAGTGCGCCTGCCTCGCGGGCGGCCAGCAGGGCGGCGAAGTCGTCGAGGGAGACCGCGCAGTCGCGGACGGTGCCGATTCCCGTTGCGGCGTACTGACCACTGGCCTGGCGGAGCCCGTCGACGCGTTGCGCCTGATCCCCCGGCGGGACGAGCCGTTCCACCAGGCCCAGGGCGCTGTCGATCAGCCGGCCGTTGAGCAGGCCGTCGGCGTCGCGGCCGATGACACCGCCTGCCGGGACGGGGGTGTCCTCGGTGATGCCGCCAGGCGCAGTGCGTAGGTGTTGACGACGTCGTTGTGGCCGCCGCGCTTGACCAGGACCGGGTGGCGGTCGGTGGCTTGGTCGAGTTCGGCGGCGGTGGGCATCCGACGCTCCGCCAGGTTGAGTTCCTGCCAGTTGGTGGTGGTGCGGATCCACTGGCCCGCCGGCGTTGCGGCGGCCCGCTGCCGGATCAGGTTCAGGAACTCGGCGATCGTTCGAGCATGCTGGACGGGGACGTCGTACGCGCTGCGGCCGGCGAAGATCAGGTGCGTGTGGGTGTCGTCGAAGGCGGGCAGGACCGTGGCCTCGGGCAGGTCGAGGACCGTGGTGCGCGCGGTCGTCCAGGCATCGAGGCCGTTCGGATCGGGTGACAGGGCGGCGATGCGATCGCCGCGCACCACCATGGCCCGTTGCGGACCCTGGTCGGGCACCAGCGTGTGTACCGCGGCAGCCCGGATCAGCAGATCGGCACCGTGATCAGTCATGGCTCTTTGTACCGGCCCTCAGCAGATCACCGCACAATCGGAGAGCTTCATATGCAGGAAACCCGCCAGTGAAGCGGCCTAACATGCAGATCATGCGACAGGCACTCGACGCGACTGACCGCCGGATCGTGGCCGCTCTGCTCGCCTCGCCCCGCGCCACCTGGCGCGAGGTCGGCCACTGCCTGGGATTGTCGGAGCGCACCGTCCTACGCCGCGCCGCTCCCCTGTACGCCGACGGCACCCTGCGCGCCACGGCAGTGCGCAACCCCGCCCGCGTCCCCGGTCTGGTGCCCATCGCGCTGCGCATCCGCTGCCGCCCGAACAAGATCCGGCAGGTGGCCAGCGCCCTGGCGCAGCGTTCCGACACGGTCTGGGTCGACATCCTGGGCGGGGGC
>DASXXM010000389.1:0-10355 GCA_036503065.1 Pseudonocardiaceae bacterium
GTCACCGCCCGCCCGGCGGCGATGTTGCGAGCTGCGTTGACGTCGGCATTCGCCTGGTGCCCGCAGGTCACGCATTGAAAGTCCGCTTGGTTCTTGCGAGACTCTCGGGCGCGGTGCCCACAGGCGTTGCAGATCTGCGACGTGTACGCGGACGCGACCTTTTCCACGCGGCCGACGGCCTTGTCCTGAAGCCGTCTGACCAAGGTGCCCCAGCCGGCAGCAAGAATGCCCCGGTTGATGGCAGCCTTCGCGCGCACGTTGCGACCGGGCTCGGCTCTGGTCCCGCGAGCCGACCGGGTCATCGCGGCGACAGTGAGGTTCTCGATGCGGATCCGATCAAATCGGCGAGCCAGGTCCGTCGTCGTCTTCTCCATCCAATCGCGCCGGCGATTCGTTTCCCGGGCCAGGAGGCGGGCGATGCGAATCCTGTTCCGCTCCCGGCGGCGGGAACCCCGGCTGCCACGACTCATCCGACGCCTGAACAGCCGCAGGCGGCGGCGCTCACCCGGAGTCAACCCGGCCATGCGCAGCATCTCGCCGGTGGACAGCGCAGCGGTGACCGCGACGCCACGATCAATTCCCACCACCTGCCCATTGCCGGGAGCCGGAATCGGTTCGGGTCTGACAGCGAAGGCGATGTGCCACCGCCCAGCCCTGTCGAACGTGACCCGGTAGGACTTCACTCCGTCGGATACCGCACGCGACCAGACGAACCGAACGATGCCAACCTTCGGTATCCATACCGAGCCAATTCGGTGCGACAATCGCACGATGTGTTCGGGAGACACCGCCACCTGCCGGAAGCCTGCGTGCCGTCCGGCTTTTCGCCAGGTCGGACGGCCGTGGGTACCCGCCATGAACTGCTTCACCGCTTGATGGAAATCTCGAAGCGCCTGCTGCTGGACGGTCACGCTGCCGGCAGCCAACCAGGCGAACTCGGCACGTGCCGCAGTCAACTGGCGTGCCTGCGCCGCGAAGCCGGGCGCCGGTGTTCGGCCTGGCCGCCAGTGTCCATGTTGTTCAACAGCGAGATTCCACACGAATCGAGCGTGATCGCAGTGCACCACCATCGCCCGCTGTTGGGACGGCGTTGGCAGCAATCGGTATCGACTCATGTACGCACCGTACGACGCGCTACCGACAAAACGACCGAACTGCCCGCGACGGCGAAGTGGTGAGGTGAGCCAGCTACGGGCGGTGCTGTGGGACATGGACGGCACGCTGGTCGATTCGGAGAAGATCTGGACGGTGGCGCTGGTCGAGCTGATGGCTCGGCTGGACAGCGACCTGACCGATACGATCCGTACCGCGCTGATCGGCTCGAACATGCGGCGCAGCACGCTGATTCTGTTGGCACACGCCGGCATCGAGCCGACCGACGAGGCGATCGCGGATGTCGAGAGCTGGCTGGACGAGCGGATGGCGGTGCTGTTCCGGGTGGACCTGCCGTGGCGGCCGGGTGCGCGGGAGGCGTTGCGGTCGGTTCGTTCTGCCGGCGTCCGCACGGCGTTGGTGACGTCGACCGAGCGGTCCCTGACCGAGATCGCGCTGGACTCGATCGGCCGCGAGTTCTTCGACGTGACCGTCTGCGGGGACGAGGTCGACGGCCGGAACAAGCCGCATCCGGGGCCCTACCTGATGGCGGCCGAGTTGTTGGGCGTCGACCCGGCCAACTGCGTTGCGGTCGAGGACTCGGTGACCGGCGCCGCGTCGGCTCAGGCGGCAGGGTGCACGGTGCTCGTCGTGCCGGCGGAGGCACCGGTGCCTCCGGGGGAGCGCCTGATCCTGCGCGACTCCCTGGTCGGCGTGGACGCCGAACTACTCGCCTCGCTCCTGACGAACCGAGTCAGCTGAGCGTTCTGACCGTCAAGCCCGGCAGTTCCGACAGGCCCGCCGCCGTGTCGCCGGTGACCAGTGTCCGGCCGGTCGCAGCAGCGGTGGCGGCGATGATGAGGTCGAACGCGCCTCGGGGCCGGCCAGTGCGCCGTGCGCGCACGGCGATTGCCGGGTCGTCATGGCGGATCAATTCTGGTAGGTCGAGTTTCCGCGTTCGGCCGCGATCAGCACGCCGGTGTCGAGGATCAGTCGGCCGGCCACTCGCGCTCCGAATAATCTGTCCATGAACGCAGATCGCGCACCGTGGCGGCGAGGTGATCGCCGAAACCGCTGTCCGCCGGCTTGGTCCGGAGCACCTCGGCGACTTGCTCCGCGACTGTGATCCGTTCCGGCACGAACCGGCCAACGGGCCCACCGTCCCTGGTCACCGGCACGGCGTCACCGTACTCGACGGCGTGACCTCGCCTGTTCCAGTGGGGGTGTGTCCGGTCGGTGGGGTTGGGGTGGGATTATTACCTGGTGAAGACGTTCGACGAGTTGTTCGCCGAACTGCGTGGGCGGGCGGAGCAGCGGCCTGCCGGGTCGGCGACGGTGGCCGCGTTGGACGCCGGTGTGCACGCGCAGGGCAAGAAGGTGCTCGAGGAGGCCGGGGAGGTCTGGATCGCCGCCGAGCATGAGTCCGACGCTCGGCTGGCCGAGGAGATGTCCCAGCTTCTGTACCGCGTCCAGGTGCTGATGTTGGGGCGCGGGCTCACCCTTGACGACGTGTACCGGTACCTGTGAGGAGCACCACCATCATGTTGCGGGTAGCCGTGCCCAACAAGGGCACCCTGGCCAACGCGGCTTCGGAGATGCTCGGTGAGGCCGGCTACCGGCGGCGGCACGACCCGCGTGATCTCACCGTGCTCGACCCGACCAACGAGGTCGAGTTCTTCTTCCTGCGCCCCAAGGACATCGCGGTCTACGTCGGGTCCGGACAGCTCGATCTGGGCATTACCGGGCGGGATCTCGCGCTGGACTCCGGGGCTCCGGTCACCGAGCGGCTCGGGCTCGGGTTCGCCGCGTCCACCTTCCGTTACGCGGCACCGGCCGACGCCGGGTACACGTCGGTCGCGGATCTGGCCGGCAGGCGCCTTGCCACCGCGTATCCCCGCCTGGTTCGGCAGAGCCTGGCGGACAACGGGGTTCAGGCCGAGGTGATCCGGCTCGACGGCGCTGTCGAGATCTCCGTGCAGCTCGGCGTTGCCGACGCGATCGCCGACGTCGTCGACTCGGGGCGGACGTTGCGGCAGCACAACCTCGCGGTGTTCGGCGAGCCGATCTGCGTGTCGGAAGCCGTGTTGGTCGAGGGATCGCGGGCCGCCGACTCGGCGGCCAAGGCACAGCTGACCGCCCGGCTGCGGGGTGTCGTGTTCGCCCAGCAGTACCTGATGCTGGACTACGACTGCCCGCGCGCCCTGCTGACCAAGGCGATCGAGGTCACCCCGGGCCTCGAGTCGCCGACCGTGGCGCCGCTGGCCGACCCGGACTGGGTCGCGGTGCGCGCGATGGTGCCACGCAAGGAAACCAACCAGGTCATGGACGAACTGGCCGCTCTCGGCGCGAAGGCCGTGCTCGCATCCGACATCCGGTCGTGCCGGCTGTGATCCTCGAAGCGGTGCGGCTGGATGTGCGCGCCGGCCAGGAGACCGAGTTCGAGCGCGCGTTCGCCGAAGCACGGCCGATCATCGCGGCGTCGCTCGGTTTCGAAGGCGTTGACCTGCGGCGCTGTGTCGAGCACCCGAGTCGCTATCTGCTGCTGGTCCGCTGGGCCACGCTGGCCGACCACACCGTCGGCTTCCGGCAGGGGCCGGACTATCCGCGTTGGCGGGCGCTGCTGCACCACTTCTACGAATCGCCGCCGGAGGTCGAGCACTACGAGGACATCGGATGACCATCCGCGCGGTGATCTTCGACTACTTCGGCACGCTCACCCCGACGATCATCCAGCTGGCCACCGATGTGGAACGGGCCGACATCGGTACCGCACTCGGCGTCGACCCGGCGGCACTCGAGGCGCAGTGGAGCGCCTCCTTCGTCGCTCGCAGCACCGGACGGACCGGGGACCTGCGCGCCACCCTGCGCACGCTGGCGGCCGATCTCGGCGGCACGCCGACCGACGCCGGCCTGGCCGAGGCGGTCCGGATCCGCCTCGCCGCCTACCGACGGGCGGCCCTGCCCCGGCCGGAAGCGGTGCGGGTGCTGGCCGCGCTGAGGGCGGACGGGTTCCCGCTCGCCGTGGTCAGCGACTGCTCGCTGGAACTGGTCGATCTGTGGCCGAGCCTGCCGGTGGCCGACCTGGTGGACACGACCGTGTTCTCGGCCCTGGTCGGCCGCCGCAAGCCGGACCCGATGATGTACCGGCTGGCCTGCACGGGTCTCCAGGTGAGCCCGGCCGACTGCCTCTACGTCGGCGACGGCGGCAGCGGCGAACTCACCGGCGCGGCAGCCGCCGGCATGCGCCCGGTCCTGCTGGCCGACGACGACTGGGCCACCGGCCACCGCTACGACCAGGACGACTGGCATGGCGCCACCATCCACCGGCTGGCCGACGTACCAGCCCTAACGCGGGCGGACCAGTAGCGCCTGCGACCCGTGACCGACCGGGCCGTCCTGGTCGTGCAGCGTGCTCGTGGCGACGCCGAGGCCCTGTGGGCCGATCGTGGTGTTGGCGTCGAGGCCGATCCACTCGCCGGCCGGCGGCCGCCAGGTGTGCACGGTCAACTCGGTGTTGATGAAGAACCATTCCCGCAGGTCCAGCCGGCTGGACACGCCGTTGCCCGAGTCGGCGACGGCCATCAGCCGTTGTAGCCCGGTCGGTGTCTCGCCGTCGACAAGGGCCACCCGCTGCCGGATCCACACCGTGGCCGGTCCGGACTGGCCGATGCCGCCCTTGACCGACCGCCACTCCATCGCCTGCAGGTAGCCGGAACGCCAACCCGTCGGGATGCTGCCGGGCGTGGCCGAATCGACCGGCGGCAGCGGCGCCGGGAGCCCGGCCGCCACCTCCGTCGAGTCGCTGGTGGCGATCCACCACGCGGCCGCGGTGGCCACCGGCCGGCCGCCCGCGCTCAGTTCGGCGTGGCTCAACTGCACCGACCGACCGGGCCGGGCCACCCAGGACCGGACCGTCAGTTCGGCGATCGGCACCGGGCCCAGGACCTCCACCGTCATCCGGCCGAGCGAGGCCGATGCGGGCGCGGTCAGTTCCAGTTGGCGGGCAAGCAAGGCCGACGGCGGGCCGAGGTGCTGGCTGTCCGCCGACCACGGGCCCGCCGTGTGCGGTGTGGACCGGAAGCGGTCGGCGCCCAACGGCTCGTAGAACGCGTCCACTCAGTCCGCCCGATCCAACGGGCTCTCGATGGCGGCCGCCTCCGGTTCCGGCCAGCCGGGGTACGGCGGTGGCGTGCCGCCGAACGCGGGGCAGCGGGACTTGTGGTCACACCAGTCGCACAGCCGGCCCGGATTGGCCGGGAAGTCGCCGGTGCGGCCGGCCCGCAGGATCGCCTGCCACACCGCGTCCAGCGTGCGCTCGAACCGGACCAACTCGGCCTCGTCCGGCGTGTAGACCAGCGACTGCCGGTCCGCGAGGTACATCAGGCGCAGCTGCCGGGGGACCACACCGCGCATCCGGTAGAGCACCAGCGCGTAGAACTTCATCTGGAACAGCGCCTTGGCCTCGCCGAACTCCCTGGGCGCCGTGCCGGTCTTGTAGTCCACGATCCGAATCTCGCCGGTCGGCGCCACGTCCAGCCGGTCGATGAAACCGCGCAGCAGCAACCCGGACGACAGCTCCGTCTCCACCCGCAGCTCGCACGCCTCCGGCTCCAGCCTGCGTGGGTCCTCCAGCTCGAAGTAGCTGGTCAGCAGGCTCCGTGCGCCGTCGAGCCAGCCGGCCAGGTCCGGGTCGTCCGGGCCGTCGAACAGCTCGGCCAGTTCCTGGCGTTCGGTGACCAGCTCCGCCCATGCCATGGCGATCAGTTCGTTGGCCCGGTCCGGTACACGTTCGGCCGCCGGCAGGCCGAACAGCTTCTCCAGCACGGCGTGTACGACGATGCCGCGCACCTGGGCTTTGTCCGGCGTCTCCGGGATGCGGTCCACCGCGCGGAACCGGTAGAGCAGCGGGCACTGCTTGAAGTCGCCGGCACGCGACGGCGACAGCGCGGGCCGCCGGGGGGCCGGCTGGTCGACATCGGCGGCCTCCGCGGATACCGCCAAGGACTCAACCTGGATCGTGTCGACCATGTCCGCAGCCTAGGCGACACCCCTGACAGCCGGTCGTCACGGCACCACGACACGCGGCGATCTAGCCTTGGCACGTGACGACCAGAACCACGCGGCCCGGACCGACCGAGCAGCTCGGCGGGCTGCTGTTGTTCCGGCTGCGCGGCGTGCCGGTGCTGCTCGCGCCGTCGTGGTGGATCGGCTCCGTTGTCATCACGCTGCTCTACGCGCCGCTGGTGGGCCGCTTCCTGCCCGGCACCAGCGGGGTGGCGTCGATCGGCCTGGCCGCCACGTTCGCCGTGCTGCTCGGCGGTTCGGTACTGGCGCACGAGCTGGGCCACTGCGTTGTCGCGATGAAGCTCAACATTCCGGTTCGCCGGTTGCGGCTGTTCCTGCTCGGCGGCCTGTCCGAGGTCGGCCGCACACCCCGTCGGCCCAGCCAGGAGGGCTGGGTGGCGGCGGCGGGGCCTGCCGTGTCGCTGCTGATCGGGCTGCTGTTCGCGGCCGCCATCCCGCTCACCCCCGGCAGCGGCCCGGTCCGGTTGCTGGTGGTCGAGTGCGCGGTGGCCAACGGAGCCGTCGCGGTGTTCAACCTGCTGCCCGGGCTGCCCCTGGACGGCGGCCGGATGCTGCGGGCGGGGGTATGGGCGGTCACCGGCAAGCGCCGGTTCGGCACCAGGGCGGCCGTGGCCGGCGGCGCGGCGGTGGCGATCGGGCTGGTCATCTGGGCGTTGTCCGGGTTGGTCGCGGGCACCGCGGACCAGTGGCTGCGGCTGGGCGTGTGCGTGCTCACGGCGTGGTTCGTGGTGATCGGCGCGAGCGCCGAACTGGCCGCGGAACAACGGCACAGTTGGCCGGACGGCATGACCCTGGCCGAAATACTGCGCCCGGTCCTGCAACTGCCGGCGGAGAGCGCGGTCGGCGACGCGCTGCTCGCCGCCGCCGGTCGGGGCGTGGTCCTGGTGCGGCCCGACGGGGTCGCCGCAGGCCTGCTGGACGAGGTCGCGGCCCGGCAGCTCGCCGGGCACGCGCCACTGGCGCCCGCCGAGGACGCCGCCGTACCGATCCGCCCGGACACCGTGCTGTTCGACTCGGAGACCGGCGAGGACATCATCGACCGGGTCCGGGAGACCGCGGCCTGGCAGTTCCTCGTGGTGGACGACGACGGCAAGCCGGCCGGTGTGCTCCGCCGCGAGGACCTGAACGCCGCGCTGTCGGCCCGCCGAATGCCCTGACCGGCGCATCTGCGACCATTCGGTGCTACTGCTCGCCACGCACCGGGCACAGGTTCACTCGTTCGTGATCTTGAATCTATCGAACACCTGTTCGAAGATGGTCACATGCAGACCACAACGATGACGCAGACCAGATCGACGACAAGGAAGCAGGTTCAGCAGCTTGTCCAGCGCCAGCGGGCCGTTCAAGGCCGGCGACCGCGTGCAGTTGACCGATCCGAAGGGCCGGCACTACACGATCGTTCTCGAGTCCGGGCAGACGTATCACACCCATCGGGGCGCGCTGGACCACGACAAGCTGATCGGCCTGCCGGAAGGCTCCGTGATCACGTCGGCCGCCGGCACGTCGTACCTGGCGCTGCGGCCGCTCCTTCCGGACTACGTGCTGTCCATGCCACGCGGTGCCCAGGTGATCTACCCGAAGGATGCCGCCCAGATCGTGATGTGGGGCGACATCTTCCCGGGCGCCCGGGTCCTGGAGGCCGGCGCCGGCTCCGGCGCGCTCGCCTGCTCGCTGCTGCGCGCGGTCGGCGAACGGGGTTCGGTGACCAGCTACGAGATCCGCGACGACCACGCCGTGCACGCGGTGCGCAATGTCGAACGGTTCTTCGGCGAAGCACCGCCGAACTGGACGCTGCACGTGGCCGACCTGGCGACCCACACCGGCGAGGTGGACCGGGTGATCCTGGACATGCTCGCGCCGTGGGACGTGCTGCCCACGGTCGCGGCGAACCTGATCCCCGGTGGCGTGCTCGTGGTCTACGTGGCCACCACGACGCAGCTCTCGAAGGTCACCGAGGCGCTACGCGAACAGCAGTGCTGGACCGAGCCGCAGGCATGGGAGACGCTGATGCGGCCGTGGCACGTGGTCGGCCTCGCCGTGCGCCCGGAGCACCGGATGGTCGGTCACACCGCGTTCCTGCTCACCGCCCGCCGCCTTGCCGACGGCGTGGTCGCGCCGCGACCGCAACGGCGGCCGAGCACCGGCTGAGTAGCGGATCGCTGAGTACCGGGTCAGGGCGTGGCCAGGGTGTTGCACACCAGCCACTGCGAGTTCTGCCGGACCATGCTGCCCTTGTGCGACACCGGCTGGTTCCCGTGGTCGGTGATCACCAGGGTGAACGTGCCGGTGGTGCCGGTGGTGGCCGCGCCGGACGCCGTCATGGTGAAGGTCTTGTCCGCGCCGTTCGCGCTCTTCTCGTGGTCGTAGATCGCCTGCACCGCGGCCTGGTCCTTGGCACACAGGTAGCTCTTGACCTTGGCGAGGTCGTCGGTGGACAGGCTGTGCGCCAGCGACGTGTAGGACTGCGCGAAGCCGGCGACCACCTGCTGCGGGGTCGCGTTGGCGCTGTTCTGACCGTTGCCGCTGTTGGCGAAGAACACGAAGTAGGCGCCGATGCCGCCGCCGATCAGCACGACCACGGCGATCACGATGCCGACGATCAGCCCGGTGCGTTTCTTCCGAGTCGGCTGCCCATATCCGGGCGGTCCGACGTAGCCGTACGGCTGCGGCTGTGCATAGGGCTGCGGCTGTTCGTACGGCGCAGGCTGTCCGTAGGCCACTGGCTGCCCCGGCGGACCGTAGGGCGGACCTGGCCGGCCCTGCGGTGGGCCGTAGGGGTTCGGATCCGGTGGACCGTACGGACCCTGCGGTCCGTACGGTCCCGGCTGCGGCCGCTGTGGTGGGGGCTGCTGTGGTGGGTAGGTCATGTCGTCCCGTGGTCAGTTGCTCGGCGGCACGCTGGCACCGCCGTCACCGGGGAGGCTGCCCGGCGCGCTGGGGTCGGTGCTGCCGCCGCCGGACAGGCCAGAACTGCCGGAGTTGCCGGAGCCGCCGCTGACGGGCTGACCGTCGATCTTCGTGGAGTTGTTGTCCGCGGCGAAGTTGCCCGAGACGCACCACTTGCCGCCCTGCTGCGCCATGGGCACGGCGCCGTCCAGTTCGATGGTGTGGCCCTGGTACTGGAACTTCAGGTGAATGGTGGCCTTCGCCGTGTTGCCGTTCACCTGGGCCGGACCGGCCACAGTGGCCTTGAGCTGCGAGTTCTTCATCTGCTGCAGGTCCTGGCTGTTGGTGACCGACGTCGCCCCGCCGCACGACAGGGTGTTCGCCCTGGCGTTGTCCTGGGTGTTGAGCACGTCCGCGACGGCCTGCGCGAGCTGGTCCGGGGTGTTGGTCGAGCCCTTGCTGCCGCCGAACACGCCGAAGACGAACAGCAGCACAACCACGACGCCGACGACCACCACGCCGCCACCGGCCAGCAGCCACGGCAAGGCCTTGTTCTTACCGCCGGGCCCACCAGGACCGCCCGGGTAACCGGGATAGCCGAACGGTGGCTGCTGCCCGGGAAAGCCACCGGGCTGGCCCGGGTAGCCCTGCTGGGGCGGGTAGCCGGGAGGCGGCTGTTGGCCCGGGAAGGCGCCACCAGGCTGCCCGTAGCCCGGCTGCGGTCCACCCGGCGGCGGAAATCCCCCGGACGGCGGATAACCCGGTTGCTGGCCGTAACCCGGCTGCGGTCCCGGTTGCTGCCCGGGCTGGCCCGGCTGGCCATAGCCACCCGGTTGCTGGCCGAAGCCACCCGGTTGCTGACCGAAGCCGTCTGGCTGCTGGCCATAGGGACCAGGCTGGCCGAACGGCCCGGGCTGCTGCGGCGGGACGGACATCGAGTTTCTCCTTGCGACTCAAGGCGAGTGGCACCCTGCCGGTTACCAGCACCACAGTGTGGGAAACCCAGGGACTGTGGCGTGCATCACGCGGTGCTTGTACTGGAGCTTTGCGTAGGACGCACGGTAGCGGTTGAGCGGTTCCGGTCGACACCGGTATGGAGTAGTTCATCCCGCCGGGTACGCGGCAGGACCGCTCGGTCGAGGTGGGGACGTCCAGATCCCCCCGATCGACGGTGATCGCCGGTACCGTGGAGTACACGACCGCGGGAGGAGGGTGCCGAACATGCAGCACGACCGTCCCGGCAGCCAGCCCGAAGAGGGCGGCGAGCGGAGCATCGGCCAGAGCAACGCCGA
>DASXXM010000390.1:0-17811 GCA_036503065.1 Pseudonocardiaceae bacterium
TGCCGCCTAGCTGTACTCATCGTCATCACAAGCTGAACAACTCGCCGAGGAGTTGTGACCAAGACGTGCTTTCTTACTCGTACCTGACCAGACATATCCACTGTGGAGCGTGGATGGGGTTGAGGAGGTCGCCCGGTGTGCGATCGTGGCTGGTCCGGTCCGGTCGGCTGATGACGCACAGGTCGATGGCGGTCGCCTCGGGTCGTAGTCACTCGTTCGGTCAGCGTTGCTTGCGAACACTGGACCTCTCGACGTTAACTGGCATCGAACACGTGTTCGAGCTGGGGGAGGATGTTGGTGGGCGACACCGACCGGTGCCAGTACATCACGCTGCTCAGCGGACAAACGCTTGCCTCGGCCAGGTTCGGTGGCCTGAGGTGAGGGTGACACGGGTCGCCTACTCCCACAATCTGAATGCGGGTAAGTGGGTGGCGTTGTCGCGGCAGGCGGTGCGGTTGGGTCGGGTGCGGTCGTTGGTGTGGCAACGCTACGGCTCGATGGCCGGGGTCGGGGTGTCGGATCGGCGGGTTCGGGATGCGTGGATGGTCGACGGGACCGCCGCGTCGTTTGGGGTGTTGGCCAACGCGTGGAAGGAAACCGTCCGCGACGCGGTGGCCGATATTCGGGCCGGTCGGGAGGCCGCGAAGGTCAGGGTCCGCCGATGGATCGACCACACTATTACGGCCGAAGCCGAACGGAAACACCTCTACACCCTGCTCAAGCGGGACCAGTGGGCAACGGAGCCACAGCTACGGCGATTGATGCGGCAACATTGGCGGCGGGGCCACAACCACACCACGAACCAGATCCTCATCCGCGCCGACAACGTCCGCACGTTCACCCTCACCGAGGGCGGGAACGTATGGCTGGCGGTGCCCGGTCTCCTGCCCCGCACGTCGATTGCGGTGCCGCTGACCACCACACACGCGCCTGCGGGGACGCTACGGCTGATTCTGCACGGCGGCCGGGTCGAGGTGCATTATCAGATCGACGACGCCACAATGAAATCCGCACGCCGCCCGTGCGGCGACCACAAAATCGGTGTGGACAAGGGCTATTCGGAAGTCCTGACCGACTCCGACGGCGAACGCCACGGCCGGGAATTGGGCGGGCTGCTGCGTACCCGCTCGGATCAGCTCAAGGCCCGCAACGCCGCCCGAGCCAAGCTCCGCTCGATCGCCAACCAGGCCACCCAACACGGCGACCACGGCAAAGCCGCCCGTATCCGCGAGCACAACCTGGGCACGGTGAAGAAACACCGGCAGGAGGCGCGGTGGAAATGTCGGGTGCGGGATGTCACCTACCGGGCGGTGCATGCCGTGGCGGACAAGGCCACGGTGGTCGTCGCGGAGGATCTGACCCGCTCGTTCACCGGCCGCAAGCTGCTGGGACGCAACACTAATCGGCGGTTGGCGGCCTGGACCAAGGGTGTCACCGCCCGAGCATTGCACGACGTGTCGGGCCGCAGAGGTTCTGCGGTGCGGCTGGTCAACGCGGCCTACACCTCGCAAGTCATCCCCGGCACGAACACGCTCGGTGTCCGTGACGGGGATCGGCTGCACTGCACATCGTGCGGGGTTGTGTGGGACGCCGATCACGCCGCCGCGATCAACGTCCTGGACCGAGCCGCCGATCCCGATATCGGCCTGTACACCCCGCATGGGCGGGTGAGACAGATCATCCAGGAACGGGCTGATCGCCATCGGTCCAGACTGCCGGACCAGGACTCCAACACCGCACGCGATTGCCGGTGTGGAGAGCGAATGATCCCAACCAAAGGTCAGAAATGATCAGCGAAAAGGAAGCAGTTGTGCGATGACAAAGCGTGTCCTCTGTTGCGCCGTTGCGGTGTTGGCGACAGTCCTCGCCGGCTGCGCCGCGACGACATCATCGAGCGGGTCCGGTTCCGGGCCGCTCACGATCGGCATGTCGCTGCCGCTCACCGGTCCGAACGCCGACGTGGCGAAGGCGGGCTACCAGGGCTACAAGCTGTGGGCGGCTCAGGTCAACGCCGCCGGTGGCCTGCTGGGCCGCCAGGTCAAACTCGACGTACTCGACGACGGGTTCGACCCCAACCAGACCGGCACCGACTACACCCGACTGATCAGCCAGGACAAGGTCAACCTGCTGCTGGGCACGTTCTCGTCGCTGTTGAACGCGCCCGCGTCCGCGATCGCGGCGCGCCAGCAGATGCTCTACGTCGAGCCGTCCGGCGGCGCCGCGTCGCTGTTCACCCGTGGCTTCACCAACCTGTTCTTCGCGCAGCCGGGCACCACGGCCAGCCTGCCGAACCTGTTCGTCCAGTGGTTCGCCGCACTGCCCGCAGGCCAACGCCCGACGACGGCCGCCTACGTCACGCAGGACGACCCGAGCGCCAGCCCCGCGATCGCCGTCTTCAAGGCCAAGCTACAAGCGCTGGGCGTGAAGACGGTCTACGACCAGACCTACGACCCGAGCACGTCGAACTTCGACTCCATCGCGGCCGCGGTGGCACACACCCGGCCCCAGGTGATCATCCAGGGCGCGGTCGGCGACGACGGTCCGCAGTTCGTCCGGTCACTCGAGAAGCTCAACTACAGCCCCAAGATGCTGTTCCAGACCAACTCCCCCGCCGACGCGACCTACCCGACGGCCGTCGGCGCCAGGAACACCGAAGGCGTGTTCACCATGGAGGCGTGGAGCCCGAAGGCGAGCTACCCGGGCAACGCCGACTTCGTCGCCTCGTACACGAAAACCTACGGCACCCCACCGTCCGAGGACGCCGCGAACTCCTACACCGCGGGCCAGGTGCTCGCCGCCGCGATCAAGGCGGTGGGCCGGATCGACCAGAAGGCACTGGCGGACTGGCTGCACACGCACACCGTGAACACCATCGTCGGACCGCTGAAATGGGACGCCACCGGCGATCCGCTCGGCACCGGCCTGCTGACCCAGTGGCAGAACGGCACGCTCCAGGTCGTCGCGCCGAAGCAGGCCGCGACCAGCGCGACGATCGTCAACCCCAAGCCGGGCTGGTCGGCGTCGTGATCGGACTCGGCCAGGCCCTCATCTTCGGCATCCTCATCGGTGGTGTCTACGCGCTGATGGCGACCGGGCTCACGCTCACCTTCGGCGTCATGAAGATCGTCAACATGGCGCAGGGCGCGTTCCTGATCGTGTCCACCTACCTGTGTTACGCGCTCTGGCAGCACTTCGGGCTCGACCCGATCCTGGCCGCGTTCCTGGTGATGCTCCCGATGGCCGGGTTGGGGCTGGTGGTCTACAAGCTCGTGATCGAGCGACTCGAGCGCATCGACCCGGGGCTGACCATCGTGGCCACGTTCGCGCTGGCCCTGATCGCGGAGGCGCTCCTGGCGCTGGTGTGGGGCCCCAACCAGAAGACGACCACGCCGCCGTACTTCAACCAGGCGATCCACATCGGAGGGTTGGTCGTGCCGCGCGCGCAGCTCTACGCCTGCCTGCTCGCGATCGCGATCACGGTGGCACTGCGACAGACGATCAAGCGGACCTGGCTGGGGCACGCGATCACCGCCGCGTCGGAGAATCCGGAGGGCGCCCGGCTGGTCGGGATCGAACCGGCACGTGTCGGCGCGTGGATCTTCGCCATCGCGACCGGGTCGACCGCGTTCGGTGGTGCCGCGCTGAGCTTCCTCTACCAGTTCACGCCGGACACGCAGGACGTCTGGCTCGGCGTGACGCTGAGCGTGGTGATCCTCGGCGGCCTGGGCAGTGTGGCCGGGGCGTTCGCGGCCGGCGTGCTGCTCGGTGTGGCCGAGTCGCTGACCACGGCCTACGTGTCGGTGCGCTGGGCGACCGCGGTGCCGACGCTGCTGATCCTGGTCGTGCTGACCATCCGGCCGCAGGGCCTGTTCACCCGGCTGACCCGACAGGACGCCGCCACATGACCACTCTGCTGCGCCGCGCGTGGATTCCGGTCGCGCTGGCGGCGCTCATCGTCTTTCCCCTGGTATCGGGCGACATCTACTACCAAAACATGCTGATCGTGACGTTCATGCTCGCCATCGGCGCCAGCGGGTGGAACATCATGGGCGGGTACGCGGGCTACCTGTCGCTGGGCAACAGCATCTTCATCGGCCTCGGCGCGTACACCACCGGCATCCTCGCCGCGAAGGACCACGTCTCGCCGTTTCTCGGCTGTTTCGCCGGCGGCCTGGTGGCGGCGGCCGCCGCCGCGCTGCTGAGCCTGGTCACGCGGCGCACGCGCGGCATGTACTTCGTGATCGTCACGTTCGCGGCGCTGCAACTGTTCGGCGTCGCGGCCACCACCGCGTCCGGCCTGACCGGCGGCAGCCAGGGCCTCGCGCTGCCACTGCCGACCTGGAGTCTGTCCTATCAGGACTGGCCGTTCTACTACCCGATGCTCGGCCTGCTGGTGGTGACCGTGGCCGTGGCGGCCTGGGTCCGCCGCAGCAAGCTGGGCCTTGGCCTGTTCGCGATCCGGGACGACGAGGACAAGGCGGCGGGTCTCGGGCTGCGCACCGCGGTCTACAAGATGATCGCGTTCGTGCTCGGCGGCACGTTCGTCGGCATCGCGGGCGGCATCTACGCCTACTACGTGACGTTCCTGAACACGGCGGCCGTGTTCGACATCGTCACGAGCGTGCTGATCGTGCTCGCGGTGCTGCTCGGCGGCCGCGGCACCGTGTGGGGGCCGGTGCTCGGCGCGTTCATCGTCGCACCGATCAGCAACCTCACCAGCACCAGCCTCGGCGGCGCGGATGCGGGCGCGATCCGACTGCTGCTGTTCGGCGGCCTGCTCGGCGGTGTGGCCCTGTTCCTGCCGCGCGGTGTCCTGCCGGTCCTCTCCCGGCTGCTGCCGGCACGTCCGCCGTTGCCGGTCCGGCGTGGCCAGGTCCCGACGCCGGTCGCGAGCCGGGTCGACAGCGGTGCCGTGCTCGTGGTTCGTGGGCTGCGCAAGTCGTTCGGCGGACTGCGCGCGGTCGACGGCGTCGACCTCGACATCGCGCGGCACGAGATCACCGGCCTCATCGGCCCCAACGGCTCCGGCAAGACGACGCTGTTCAACCTGATCGACGGCACCATCCCCAGCCGGGACGGCACCATCACCCTCGCCGGCCGCAGCCTGGACCGGGCAGGCCGCCCGGCCCGTGCGCACGCGGGACTGGCACGCACCTACCAACTCCCCCGCCTGTTCGGCAGCCTCACCGTGGTCGAGAACCTCGTCGTGCCGGCACGCCGGTTCGCGTTCGGCCGCCTGTGGACCGGACGGGTCACCCCGGCCGAGCGCGACCGTGCCATCTCGGTCCTCGACAACCTGGGCCTGGCACCGTATGCCGACAGCAGCCCCGCCGACCTCAGCTACGGCCAGCGAAAACTGGTCGAGCTGGCGCAGGTGCTCTGGCTGGACCCGGTCCTCGTCATGCTGGACGAGCCGGCCGCCGGCATCAGCCCCGCCCTGTCCGCGCGCCTGGCGGACCTGGTCCGGTCGCTGCACCAGCGCGGGGTCGGCATCCTGTTGGTGGAACACGACTTGGCCTTCATCGCCGACCTGTGCCAGCGCGTCTGCGTGCTGGCACACGGGAGCGTCATCGCGCACGGTTCCGTCGCGGACGTCAGCACGGACGTGGCGGTCGTCGACGCCTATCTCGGTGACTCCGTCATTCCGGCGGTGCGGTCATGATCCACATCGAGGGACTGTGGGCCGGCTACGGCGGGCTGGACATCCTGCGCGGCGTCGACCTGCGGGTGGCGCAAGGCTCGATCAACTGCGTCGTCGGACCCAACGGCGCCGGCAAGTCGACCGTGCTCAAGACGATCAGCGGCCTGCTCCGGCCACGGCAGGGCGCGATCACCATCGACGGCGTCGACCTCGGCGGCAAACCGCCCGCGACGATCCTCGCCGCCGGCGTGGTCCAGGTGCCGCAACGCAACGGGCTGTTCGCGAAGCTGACCGTCCGGCAGAACGTGTTGCTCGGCGCCTACATCCACCGCCGCCAACGTAAGCACCTCGATCAGCGGTACGACCGGTTGACCGAGCGCTTCCCGCTGCTGCGCGAACGCCGGGACGCCCTGGCCGGCTCGCTGTCCGGCGGCCAGCGGCGGACCGTGGAGTTCGCCCGCGCGATGATGCTCGACCCGAAGGTCGTGCTGCTCGACGAGCCGACACTCGGGCTCGACCCGGCCGGCCTGGCGGTCATCCGCGACAGCGTGCGCGCCATGAACGCCGACGGCGTCACCGTGTTGATGGTCGAACAGAACGTGCGATTCGGCCTGACGCTGGCCGACCATGCCACCGTCATGAGCGCCGGCCGGGTCGCGCTCACCGGCACCGCCGACGAAGTCCGGGACCGGCCCGACCTGATGGACGTCTTCTTCGGCACCGTCCCCGGAAGGACCTGAATCGCATGTATCTCACCGAGTGGACACGCATTCCCACGTCCGGCGCGCGGGCGGTCGAGCCGTTCGAGCTCAACGGGCTGTCGCTGCTGGCCGTGCCGCAGCTCGCCTACGACATGCCGGGGCAGCCGGCGAACATGAACGGCGGGGACAGCGACACCGACCTGCTGGTCCTGCGGCTGACCGGCGACGGCTACGAGCCGTTCGACAAGGTGCCGGTGCCCGGCGGCGAGGACGCGGAGTTCTTCCGCATCGACGGCAGGGCCTTCCTGGCCACGGCGAGCATCCGCAGCGGCCACGACCCGTACCGGTTCGACATCGAGTCCATTGTCTACAGTTGGAACGGTTGGCGTTTCGAGCCGTTCCAACCGTTTCCCGGCTTCGCGGCCAAACAGTGGCGTCATTTCACCGTGGCAGGCGAGCACTTCCTCGCGCTGGCCCAGGGTGTCGCACTGCCCGGCACCGAGTCGCTGAGCCAGCCGTCCCGGATCTTCCGGTGGGACGGCACCGCGTTCCAGTACTTCCAGGACATCCCGTCCCGGTGGGGTTACAACTGGCACGCGTTCTCCGTGGCCGGCATCGACTTCCTGGCGCACGCCGACCACGTGGCACCGTCCCGGCTCTACCGCTGGGACGGCCAGGGTTTCGTGATCCACCAGGAACTCGCCGACGAGCACGGGCGTGCCTTCGCCACGTTCCGCGCCGACGGCGAGGACTACCTGCTCGTCGCGTGCATCCTCAGCCCGCCGCAACTGCTGCGCTGGGACGGCTGGCACTTCGTCGAGCACCAGACCCTGGATGGCCTCGGCGCCCGCGAATGGGCGGTGCTGCCGGGAAAGCACGGCCCGTACGTGGTGCGCGTCAACTTCATCCTCGGCACGCCTGCCGCGCCGACGACCGCGCTGGCCTCGCAGCTCTACCAGTGGCAGGACGGAAAGCTGGCCGTGGTCGAGGAGTTCGCCACGTCCGGCGGCACCGACGTCGCCGTGTACCGCGACGACCGGGGTCCGCTCGTCGCCGTCTCGAACTCGCTGAGCGCCGACGTCCGTTTCGGCACGGACACGGTGATCTACCGATTCACCGAACAGGACTGAGGAACCATGGCAGCCCAGGAAAGTCCGGAACTCATCGGCCTGTTCACCGCCTACACGGCCGGCCCGGACAGCATCGGCCGGCACCTTGGCCGGGCCGTCGCCGACCGGGACCGCGACGATCCGCTGATCGCCGCGACCGCCACCGACATCGCCCTGTATCCGGGCGGCGGCCGGCCGCCGACGGTCGAGGCGTTCCGCGTGTCGACCCGTGGGTTCAAGGAACTCGCGGGCGTGTCCCATCTCGGCCCCGCGGTGGCGAGCCTGGTCCGCATCCGGACCCTGCTCGGCGACGGCTCATGGCGGTCGGACGCGGAACACCTGCTCACCGAGGTCAAGGCCACCAGGGCCGCGAACAGCACCGAACTGTGGCGGGACACGATCGCGGTCGAGGCCTACCGGGGCCGCGAGCGGGAGATCGCCAACATGATCGACTACTCCTGTGCCGTCACCGCCCGTTACCTGACCACCGCGCTGGCCGACGAGGACTACCTGACGCCGGAGACACTCCGGTCGGACTACCTCACGGGCGCCCCGGTGCCGATCAACGACATGATGATCGCGACGTTCTTCCTGGCGGGCATGGACATCAGCTTCCGCATCACCCGCTGGCTGCGGACCCAGCGGGTCGACTGGGAGCGGGCCATGGTCGTCATCGCGGGCCAGCAGGGCCGCCCGACGGCCGGGGTCACCTGGCCCACCAGCAGCGTGGCCACCATGATCATGGGTGCGTCCGGCCAACGGCTGCCGCTGGAGCGCATGTACCTCGCCCCGCACGCGCCCACGTTCGCCACACCGGCAGGCGGCGACCTGACCGAGGTGATCGCGCTGGAGGAGCGGCTGCGCGGCATCTGGTGCGCCACCAGGGCAACGGTCGAACTGGGCACCGTGATGTTCGACGGCTACCCCCGGTACACCCCGGCCGGCGTGCGCTTCCCCGACATCAGCGACCCCACGGTGACGGAGGTCGGCGAGATGCCCGTGATCCACTCGGCCGACGACATGCGCGCCATGGTCACCCGGCTGCGCGTGGTCCTCGAGGACCCGAGACAGCTGCTGTCCGGCTGTGTCACCGACTTCGCCGTCGCGTCACTGGCGGCCACCGACAACGACCCGACCAGGGTCGTGGTCCCGGGCTTGACCGGCGTGCATTACCCGAGGGACCTCTGATGTTCCTACCACGCCTACGGGCCGGCGAACTGACCCTGATGCTGGGTATCCGCAGCAGCCGCACCACGGACATCGTCCACATCGCACACTCGACCGGCCACCACGCCATCATGATCGACCTGGAACACAGCACCATGTCCACGGATGTCGCCGCCACGCTGTGCGCCGCGGCCGGCAGCCTTGGCCTGACGGCGATCGTCCGGATCCCGGAACGCGAGTACGGCATGATCGGCCGCCTGTTGGACGGCGGCGCGCACGGCATCGTCGCGCCGCGCATCGAAACGGTCGAGGAGGCACGACAGATCGCCGGGGCATGCCGGTTCCCGCCGCGCGGCCAGCGCTCCCAGACCGCCATGGTCCCCCAACTGGGCATGCGGCCCACTCCGGCGCGGGAGCTGAATCCGGCGCTGGACGACACGGTCGTCGTGCAGATCCTGCTGGAAACGCCGACCGGCATCGCCAACGCGGACGCCATCGCGGCGCTGGACGGCGTGGACATGCTCGCCATCGGCGCGAACGACCTCACCGCGGAACTCGGTGTCCCCGGCCAGTACGACGACGGTCGGGTGCGGCAGGCCATCGCGAGCGTCGGCGCCGCCGCCAAACGGCACGGGAAGCTGCTGATGGTCGGCGGCATGCGCGACGTACCCCCCGATGTCAGCCCGCTTCGGCTGACCGGGTTCGACAGTGCCCTGCTGTTCGAGGCGGCCAAGGCCGCCGCCGCCATGGAGGCCAGTCATGCTTGATGTGCCGTTGCCGATGCGACCCTTCGACACCAACACGAAGCCGCGGTTCCCGATGCCGGAGGGCAGCTGTGACACGCACTTCCACGTGTTCGAGCCCGGTTTCCCGCACGTGCCGAAGCCGCTGTACGACTTCCCGGACGGCACGCTCGACCAGTACCTGAAGATGGCGGAGTGGCTCGGCATCCAGCGGATGGTGTTGGTGCAGCCGACCTACTACGGCACGGACAACAGCCTCCTGGTCCAGACCCTGCGCCTGTTCGGCCCGCGGTGCCGTGGCGTGGTGCGCATCGAGGAGGACACAACAGAGGACGAACTCGACTTCTTCCACGAGATCGGCGTGCGCGCCATCCGCATCGACCTGTTCGCCCGCGCGTCCTGGCCGACGCTGGACATCATCAGGTACATCCACAAGATGGCGGCCCGCGCCCGCCCGCGCGGCTGGCATCTGCAGTTCTACACGCCCGGCGTGATAGTCCGGAACCTGCTCCCGTTCCTGAGCGATTTCGAGGACACCTTCGTGATCGATCACATGGGCTACATGAAGGAGTCCGACGGCCTGACCCAGGCCGATTTCGCCCGCCTGATCGAGGTACTGGCCGGCGGCCACTGCTACGTCAAGCTGTCCGGCCCTTACCGCGTCGCACCGAACAAGCCCTTGTCCGCGGTCGAGCCGATCGGCCGGGCTTTGGTCGCGGCACGCCCCGACCGCCTCATCTGGGGCTCGGACTGGCCGCACCTGACCAACGGACAACGGGACACCGGCGAACTGCTGAACCTACTGGCCGACTGGGCCCCCGACGAGACGGACCGTCACCAGATCCTGGTCTCCTCACCCACCCGGTTGTTCTATGCGGACTGACCCCGCCAACTGGGTATGATTCCCTGGAATTCGGGTAGTTCCAGGGGGAATCGATCATGAAGCGTTGGACGCTGTCCGCGGCTGCCCTCGTGACGATGGCGGCCATCGTCACCACGATGGCACCGATCGCCGCTGCCGCCGGCACGGCCGGAATGGCCACCGGCGAGAAGGACCTCAACATCGTCGCGCACGAGGACGACGATCAGCTGTTCATCAACCCGGACATCCAACAGGCCATGTCGAGGGTCGTCCCCGTCCGGACGGTCTTCGTCACCGCGGGCGAGTTCAACGGTGACTCCGTCAGCCGGGAACACTACGCACAACAACGCGAACTCGGCATCAGAGCCGCCTACGCACAGATGGCGTCGGTGGCGAACCAGTGGACGGTCACCACCGAATCCCTTGAGGGAAGGCTCATCGAGCTGGACACGCTCACCGCGGCGCCGACCGTCGCGGTCATGTTCCTCACCCTGCCCGACGGCGGCGACAGCCTCCAGCCGGCGGCACTGACGAACCTGAGGCAGAGCACCACTTTCGTGGCGAACACCATCGTGCCGACCGGCAGTCCCGTCACCCAGTCGTATTCGTACAACCAGGCCCAGCTGACCGCCGTACTGGTCGACATCATGACGGAGTTCGCACCGACGGTCATCCACACCCAGGACAACAGGCCGGATTCGTTCCTCGACGCCGACCACCCCGACCACGTCGCCGTGGCGAACTTCGTCCAGACCGCGGCCGACGCCTACGCCCACCGACCCGTCCTCGTCGACTACCGGGACTACAACATCCAGAGTTCACCCGCCAACCTGTCGCCCGACATCGCGACACCGAAAGCCACCACCTACGCGCTCTACCGGTCATTCGACTCGCAGGCCACCGTCAGCCCGGGGTGGACCGCAAGTCAGTACACGCGTTGGGGTTTGGGCACTTCCTGGGCAACCGTGGACGGACAGGGCCGGACCTTCGCGTTCGACGTCCAGGGCGGCGTGGTCCTGGTGTGGGCCAACGGTGCCGGTCCGGTCGGCATCGGTGGCAGCGAGCTCAGTTCGAACCTGACGGCCAACCGCAACGCAGACGGCCGCGTGGAGGTCTTCGGTGTCTCCATGGCGACCGGCGACGTCATGACGTCGTTCATGACAACGGCGGGCGTGTTCTCGGGCTGGGTCGACCTGGGGAACCCCACCGCCACCGGCGCGACCGGCACCGGCACGCCGATCGTGGGAACCAACGCCGACGGACGCCTGCAGGTGTTCGTCAAGAACTCCGGTGGCGGCATCAGCACCATCTGGCAGACGTCGGTCAACGGCACGTTCTCGGGCTGGTTGGACATGCACGGCTCGGACATCCAGGGTTCACCGGCGGTCATCACGCGCGCCAACGGCAGGATGGAACTGTTCGCGTCCACCCGCGGCGGTGTCCTCAACTGGTCCCAGACAGCGCCCAACGCGGGCTGGACCGCCGCGACGACGAGGGTGACCACCGCCGTCTCCAGCTCCCCCACCGTGGCCGCGAACGCCGACGGCCGGCTGGAGATCTTCTACCGCACCACGGCAGGCGCCGTCGGCACCCTGTACGAGACGACCAGCGGCGGCTGGACCACGACCTCCACCGACCTCGCCGGCAACGGCGGTGTCGGCGACATCGCCGCCACCACCGCCGCCGACGGCCGAATCTTCCTGATGGAGCGCGACAAGGACGGCGCCCTGAGCACCACATCGCAGTCCGCCGTCAACGCCTCGTTCGCCAACTGGACCAGCCTGGGCGGCGCGACACCCGGCACACCCAGCTTCGTCAACACGAACGGCACCCTGACCGCACTGGCAATCGGCGACAACGACGCCCTGTTCGCCGCAACCACGCAGACCGGCTTCACCTCCTGGCAGAACCTCGGCTAGCACGGACCGCCCACTAAAGGTGGCCATCGCATAATCGTTTCGCTCGATGTATGATTCCTGAGCATGAACGATAGGGGCGTGGTGGCGGGGCCACCCGGACCACGGACCGGGACCACGTTCCTGCTGGCCCAGCTCGGGGCGCATGCCGCGCAGCGGTTCGCGGAGCGCATCGCCGAACTGGAGCTGACCCCGCCACAGACCGGACTGCTCCGCTGCGTCGCGCAGCGGCCGGGCCAGAGCCAGCAGGTGATCGCAGGCCAACTCGGCACGACACCCAGCCGGCTGGTCGCCCTCGTCGACGGTTTGCAACAGCGCGGCCTGATCGAGCGGCGGCGCAATCCGGGCGATCGTCGCCACTACGCCCTCCACCTCACCGACGCCGGGCGTCGCTGCATGGCCAGCATCGGCCAGGCCGTCCGGCAGCACGAGGACGCCCTCTGTGCCGGACTCTCCGCGGCCGAGCGCGCCCAACTCCAGGCACTGCTGGCCCGACTGGCCACCGGACAGGGGCTGGCCACGCTGGCACATCCCGGATACGGCTCGTTGCTCCTATGAAATCATGCGCTTGACAAATCATTACAGTCAGCGCATCGTTTTAGCGGAGCAACCAACACACTTGGAGGGTTCGATGACCACCGAACAACTCGCGTCCCGATCAGGTCGGCCACGCACCCCGCAGGGCGGCCCGCCGCTGATCATTCCCGGCCTGGTGTTCGCGGTGTTCACCGTGCTGACCGCCGTCATCGGCGCGGGCGGCCCGCGGATCACGGCCAGCGCCGCGGATGTCGCGGCCTACTACACCGGCCACCACACGCTCGCCATGCTCTGGGGCACGATCGTGTTCGGGTCCTCGATCCCGCTGACCATCTGGACCGCCACCGTCTACCGGCGGCTCCGGCAGTTCGGGATCACGGCACCGGGCATCGCGATGAGCCTGGCAGGCGGCCTGCTGGCGGCCGGCGCACTCGCGGTGTCCGGGCTGTCGATCTGGACCGCGGCACAGCCGGTCATCGCGGCCCAACCCGGCCTCGCCGCCGCGCTGAACGGGCTGTCCTTCGCCACCGGCGGTGTCGGTTTCGTGGTACCGCTCGCGCTGCTGGTCGCAGGCGTCTGCGTGCCGTCGCTGTTCGCCAGGCTGCTGCCTCGCCCGCTGGCGTGGTTCGGCCTGGTCGTCGCCGTGTTCAGCGCGCTGGCCACGCTGTCGCTGCTGGTCGCGCCGCTGGCTGTACTACTGCCCGTCGGCCGCTTCGGTGGCGGCGTGCTCTGGCTGCTGGCCGCCAGCGTGCTGCTGCCCCGCAAGCGTCGGCGTGGCGAGGTGGCCGCCCCGGTCCGGGCAGTGGCCGAGCACAGCACCGTCTGACCGACAGAACGAGGTGAGTCACGTGCCCGACATCAGCGATTTCCTGGCCGACCTGGCCGCCGCGGAGACCAAGGCCAACACCGAACAGCTCACGGCGATCCTCACGGACGACTTCACCGCGGTGGGACCGCTCGGCTTCACGCTATCCAAAAAGGACTGGCTGGACCGGCACGAGACCGGGGCGCTCAAGTACGAGAGCTTCGAGTTCGTCGACGTCCGGCAGCGCCACTACGGCGACGCCACCGTGGTGGTCGCCCGACAGGAGGCGCCCGGCGCCTACCGGGGCAACCCGGTGCCGAGCACCCTCCGGGTCACGCTGGTACTGGTGCGGCACGCCGAAACCTGGCAACTCGCCACCGCGCACATGAGCTTCGTCGCGGGAACACCGGGCGCACCACCCATCCCAGGAAGAGCCTGACCTTACGAAACGGAAAGGGGGGACGTGCTCCGCACGTCCCCCCTTTTCTATGCCCGGACACAACTTCGCACGGAAGGTCGCACGACAATGGCAATACGTTACCCACGTTGGTTATCCGGTCTGGTTCCGCTGGTCGCCGTTCTGGTCGCGCTGGTGGTCGCGTTCGTGGCCAGAACCAGGGTGGAGACCGGCCAGCTGACAACGACAGACCTGGAAGTGTTCTGGGTCAGCGGAAAGGCGGTGTGGTCCGGCCGCGATCCCTACCTGTTCTGGCTGCCCGGCGCGCACCTGAGCCTGACGTACCCGCCGTTCGCCGGGCTGTTGCTGGCACCGCTGAGTCTGCTGTCGCTGTCGGCGTTGCGCATCGTCTGGTTCACCGGCGTGCTGGTCGCGCTCCAGGCCATCGTGTGGCTGGCCACCGGCTGGGTTGGCGTCCGCCGCACCCGGCTTCGGTTGCTGTTGTGCCTGTTGGCCCCGGTGTCCGTGTTCCTGATCGACCCGCTCTGGCAGGAACTCTGGTCCGGTCAGGTGAACGTCTTCGTGGCGCTGCTGGTGCTGGCCGACCTGTGCCGGCGCAACGGCGCCCGCGGCCGGGGCATCGGCATCGGCCTTGCCGCCGGGATCAAGCTGACGCCCGCGCTGTTCATCGTCTACCTGGCGCTGACCCGGCGGTTCCGCGAGGCGCTGACCGCGCTGGCCGCCTTCGCCGCGACCGTCGCCGCCGGCTTCCTGCTCATGCCGACCCAGGCGTGGCAGTACTGGACCCACTGGGCGTGGGACGTGCAGCGGATCTACGCACAGCCGGGCATCGTGTTCAACCAGAGCCTGCGCGGCGCGGTCGCGCGACTGCTGCACCACGACGCGGTGTTGCCGTGGGCACTGACCATCGCCGTCGTCGTGGTCGCCGGACTCGCGGTGTGCGTGGGGTTGTACCGCCGTGGCATGGACCGCGAGGGCGCCGTCCTGTGTGGCGTCGTCGCGCTGCTCGTGTCGCCGGTTTCCTGGGTCTACCACTGGGTGTGGCTCGTGCCGGTGCTGATCGTGCTCGTCGCGGGCGCCATCCGGACCCGCTCCCCCGGCTGGATCGCGGCCGCGGTGGTCACCGCCGCGGTCGCGCTGACGCACCCGTACACCTGGGTCGGCGGCTTCAGCGCCACCCCGTCCGGCCTGTTCGGAGGCTATCGCGGCTGGTGGCCGAGTTGGACCGGCTTCGGTGCCAGCCCGTCCGGCCTGTTCGCACAGCTTGCGGGCGACTCACTGGTGCTGGTCGGGTTGCTGCTGTTGGCCGGGGGCGCCGTGCTGGCGCTGTCCCGCCGCGACGAGCCACCGGCGCTCCCGCTGCGTATCAAGGAAGGGGCTGTCCTTCGATCAGGCTGAAGGCGGTGTCCGTGGGGACGACCCTGGTGAGCTGGTAACCGCCGGTCAGGAACACGTCGGCGTACTGGGCCTGCGAGCGCACGTTCCCGTTCATGGTCACGCTCATCACCAGGTCGAAGTTCTTCACGAACCGGGAGGTCTTGTCGTCGCGGACGAACTCGGCGGCCACGAACCGGGCCGCCGGGGACGCCGCCCGGCACTGCCGCAGGAGCCGGACCACGTTGGCGTCGTCCCAGCTGTGCATGACCTGCTTGACCACGTAGGTGTCCACACCGGACGGTACCGACTCGAAGAAGTCGGCACCCTGCAACCGCATCCGGTCCGTGGACAGCAGATCGGCCAGCCCCGGCCGGCACCGGGCCTGCTCGACGACCGGCCCGAGATCCACCAGGACGCCGTGCCGAATGGTCGGGTAGGCGCGCAGGATCGCACCGAGGTACGTGCCGGTGCCGCCGCCGAGATCGGCGACAACGCCGGACTGCGCGAACTCCGGATAGGACAGTGCGACCTGGTCGCTGAGCGCTTCGGAGAAGCTGTTCATGGCGCCGTTGAAGATGGTGCCGGCCTCCGGGTGCTGCGCGAGGTACTGCCACAACGTCATGTCGTAGGCGAGCTCGAAACCGGGCCTGCCGGTGTCGAGCTGGCCGCCGAGGCGGCTCCACGCCGACCACAGCCACTCGGAGCCGACGAGCCGGGCCATCGCGTACTGCGAGCGCGGGTAGTCCCGGCGCAGCAGGTGCGACAGCCGGGAGTTCTCGAACACGTCCGGCTCGATCTCGCGGAACACGCCGTCCTCGACCAGCAGCCGGAGCACCTTGCCGAGGATGACCGGATCGGTGCCGGTGCGTTCGGCCAGCTCGTCGACCGACAGCCGCGCATCGGCGAGCACGTCGGCGATGCCGTGTTGTGCCACCACCGAGATGCACTGTGGGACTGTCGGGAACATCAGCTGCGAGAGCGCGAACGCGTCCGCCGCATCTGGCGCATAGCTCTGCGTCATGCCTGCTGCCCCACTTTCGGTAGCACGATGGGTTCGCAAGTGAGCTTCTTGCTTCGTGCGTCCCACTTCATGAGGCGGCTGTCCCCCGCGACGGGGAATATTCGCCACGGCAACGATTCCCGCCCGATGGGGCACCAGGACCGATGCCGGCGGGACCGCACGCCTGCCAGGCTCGCAGAGTTCACCCGTCCGCTGGCAGAAAGGCGAGGTCACCGTGTTGCCGATGTTGCCGAGGGAGCGGTCCCACCCCTTCGACCTGCCACCGGAGTACGAACGGTTGCGCGCCGAGGCGCCGATCAGCCGGCACCGCTGGCCCAACGGCGTCGAGGGTTGGCTGGTCACCCGATACGACCACATCCGCACCCTGTTGGCGGACAACCGCCTGAGCATCGACCGGGCCGGCCAGATGCCGCCGTCGCTGGCCATCGGCCGCAAACCGGTGATGATGCCCAGATCCCTGGTGTCCATGGACCCGCCGGAACACACCCGGTGGCGCCGCCTGATCCTGCGCGATCTCACCCCCGGCAAGGCACGCGCACTCGAACCGAGGATCGAGGCGATCACTCGCGAGTATCTGGCCCGGATGCGCGATCAGGGACCGCCGGTGGATCTGCTGTCCGAACTGGCATTTCCGGTGCCGTCGCGCATCATCTGCGATCTGCTTGGTGTACCAGCGAGTGACCAGGAGTTCTTCCAGCAGCAGACGCACGTCCGCAGCTCGGTCGCCAGCACCCCGGACCAGGTGGACGACGCTACGATCGCGCTTACCGAGTACCTGACCGAGGTGGCAAAGGAGAAGCAGCGCAAGCCGGTCGACGACCTTCTCAGCCACCTCGCCCTCGCGCAGGTCGACGGTTCGCCTGTGCCGCTGGACTACATGGTTGGCATGGCGATGCTGTTGCTGCTGGCCGGCCACGAAACTACCGCTAGCACGATCGGGATCGGCGCTGCTCATGTGATGGGTGATCCGGCCCTTATCCGGCAGTTCGGGTCTTCTGCTGGCGCGGAGAAGGTGGTCGAGGAGATCCTGCGGATGCACTCGATCATCCAGTACGGCCTGGTTCGCCGTGCCACGGCCGATATCTCGATCGGTGGCGTTGATATCGCTTCGGGTGATTGGATCACCTGTTTGTTGGCTTCGGGTAATCGGGATGAGTCGGTTTACAAGTGTCCGCATGCTATCGATCCCTTGCAGCCGCAGGTGCCGCATCTTACGTTCGGGTATGGGGTGCATCAGTGTGTTGGCATGAGTCTGGCTCGGGTTGAGCTGCGTGTTGTGCTGCGTCTGTTGTTCGCGATGTTTCCCAATCTGCAGCCGGTGGGGGCGGTTGAGGAGTTGCGTTATCGCGATGACATGTTCGTGTATGGGATCTACGAGCTTCCTGTTCGATGGTGACTTGTTTCGGTTGCTGTCCTGTGTTTGACTGGTCCACGTTTTTGACGTCTCCATCACCCCGATCCGTAATCGTCGGTAACGGTTGTTGACGATTTGTCAAGGCTGGAAAGAGTACCTT
>DASXXM010000391.1:0-9606 GCA_036503065.1 Pseudonocardiaceae bacterium
GAGCCGACCTCGAACGCGGCGACGCCGAGGCCGTACCTGCGGTCCTCCGGCAGATGCGTCACGAAACCGGCCCGCACCAGCTCGGCGAGCAGGTGGTACGTGGTCGAGCGGGGCAGGCCCAGTTCGCCCGCCACGGCGGTCGCCGTCATCGGGCCCGCGTGGCTGGCCAGCAGCCGCAGCACGCTCAGCCCGTGGCGCAGCGCCGGCACGTCGGTGCTCGTGCCCATGGCCCGAGTCTGGCATACCAGACACAGACCGCGCGACAGCGCTCGCGCCGCTGCTCATGGAGGGCTGAGATGGGCACATGTACGGATCCGTCCTGTTGGCTACCGGCGCGCTGCGCCGTGACCAGGTGGTCGCCGTCGCGCGGCACGACGCGCCCGTCCAGCTCACCGAGGCGGCCAGGGCCGCCGTGCTGGACGCCAGGGCGCACATCGACCGGCTCGCCGATGCCACCACCCCCACCTACGGCGTGTCGACCGGCTTCGGTGCCCTCGCCACCCGGCACATCCCGCCGGACCGCCGGGCCGCGCTGCAACGCTCGCTGATCCGCTCGCACGCGGCGGGTGCCGGCCCCACCGTCGAGCGCGAAGTGGTGCGGGCACTGATGTTGCTGCGCCTGCGCACCCTGGCGACCGGCCACACCGGCATCCGGACGGCCACCGTGGACGCGCTCGCCGGCCTGCTGAACGCCGGGATCACGCCGGTGGTGCACGAGTACGGCTCGCTGGGCTGTTCCGGTGACCTGGCGCCGCTGTCGTCGGTGGCGCTGGCGCTGATCGGCGAGGGCGAGGTGTTCGACCACACCGGTGTCCGAAGGCCGGCCGCCGATGCCATGGCCGATGCCGGCGTCAAACCGGTCGCGCTGGCCGAGAAGGAGGGGCTCGCGCTGATCAACGGCACCGACGGCATGCTCGGCATGCTGGTGCTGGCCATGGCCGACATCGCGCACCTGCTCGACGTGGCCGACCTGACCGCCGCCATGAGCGTGGAGGCACTGCTGGGCACCGACCGGGTGTTCGCCGCCGACCTGCAAGCCCTGCGCCCGCATCCCGGCCAGGCCGCGTCGGCGGCCCGGATGACCGCGTTGCTGGCCGGTTCCGCGATCGTGGCCAGCCACCGCGGCCCGGACTGCAACCGCGTGCAGGACGCGTACTCGCTGCGCTGCGCCCCGCAGGTGCACGGCGCGGCCCGCGACACGCTGACCCACGCCGAGCTCGTCGCCGACCGGGAACTGAGCTCCGCCATCGACAATCCGGTCGTGCTGGCCGACGGCCGGGTCGAGTCCAACGGCAACTTCCACGGCGCCCCGATCGGCTACGTGTTGGACTTCCTGGCCATCTGCGTGGCCGACGTGGCCAGCATCGCGGAACGCCGCACCGACCGGATGCTGGACGTGGCCCGGTCGCACGGCCTGCCGCCGTTCCTGGCCGACGACCCCGGCGTGGACTCCGGCCACATGATCGCGCACTACACGCAGGCCGCGGTGGTGTCCGAGCTCAAACGGCTGGCGGTGCCGGCGTCGGTGGACTCGATCCCGAGCAGCGCCATGCAGGAGGACCACGTGTCGATGGGCTGGTCCGCGGCCCGCAAGCTGCGTCGGGCCGTCGACGGACTGACCACCGTGCTGGCCGTGGAACTGCTCACCGCGGCCCGCGCGCTGGACCTGCGTGCCCCGCTCACCCCGGCGCCTGCCACCGCCGCCGTCGTGGCCAAGCTGCGGGAAAAGGTCGCCGGTCCGGGACCGGACCGCCACCTGGCGCCGGAGATCGCCGCTGCCGAACAACTGATCCGGGATGGGGAGGTTCGCTGATGTCGACCGTCGTTCGGGCCGCGCGGGGTACCGCGCTGACCGCCCGCAGTTGGGCCACCGAGGCACCGCTGCGCATGCTGCACAACAACCTCGACCCCGAAGTGGCCGAACGCCCGGCAGACCTGGTGGTCTACGGCGGCACCGGCCGCGCGGCACGGGACTGGCCCAGCTTCCACGCGATCACCCGTGAACTGACGGACCTGCGCGAGGACGAGACCCTGCTGGTGCAGTCCGGCCGGCCGGTCGGTGTGCTGCGTACCCACGAGTGGGCGCCGCGCGTGCTGATCGCGAACTCGAACCTGGTGCCGGACTGGGCGAACTGGCCCGAGTTCCGCAGGCTGGAGTCGTTGGGCCTGACCATGTACGGCCAGATGACCGCGGGCTCGTGGATCTACATCGGCACCCAGGGCATCCTGCAGGGCACCTACGAGACGTTCGCCGCGGTGGCCGCCAAGCGCTTCGGCGGCTCGCTTGCCGGCACGCTCACCGTGACCGCAGGCCTCGGCGGCATGGGCGGCGCGCAACCGCTTGCGGTGACGATGAACGGCGGCGTCGCGCTGGTCATCGAGTGCGACCCGCAGCGTGCCCGGCGGCGGGTGGAGACGCGGTACCTGGACGAGGTCGCGTCCGATGTGGACGACGCGATCTCCCGGGTGACCAAGGCGAAACGGGACCGGCGGGCGTTGTCCGTCGGACTGATCGGCAACGCGGCGGAAGTGCTGCCGGAACTACTGCGTCGTGGTCTGGACGTCGACATCGTGACCGACCAGACGTCGGCCCACGACCCGCTGGCGTACCTGCCCAAAGGTGTCGACCTGGCCGATTGGCACGACTATGCGGCCGCCAAACCGGACGAGTTCACCGACCGGTCCCGCGACTCCATGGCCGAGCACGTGGACGCCATGCTGGGCTTCCTGGACCGGGGCGCGGAGGTGTTCGACTACGGCAACTCGCTGCGCGGCGAGGCCAAGCTGGGCGGCTGCGAGCGCGCGTTCGACTTCCCCGGTTTCGTCCCCGCCTACATCCGGCCGCTGTTCTGCGAGGGCCGGGGCCCGTTCCGCTGGGCGGCGCTGTCCGGCGACCCGGCCGACATCGCCGCCACCGACCGCGCGATGCTGGAACTGTTCCCGGAGAACGAATCCCTGGCGCGCTGGCTCAAGCTGGCCGGCGAGCGGGTGGCGTTCCAGGGCCTGCCGGCGCGGATCTGCTGGCTCGGCTACGGCGAACGGCACCTGGCGGGCCTGCGGTTCAACGAGATGGTGGCCAGCGGCGAACTGTCCGCGCCGGTCGTGATCGGCCGCGACCACCTGGACTGCGGTTCGGTCGCGTCCCCCTACCGGGAGACCGAGGCGATGGCCGACGGCTCGGACGCGATCGCCGACTGGCCGCTGCTCAACGCCCTGGTCAACACGGCCTCCGGCGCGACATGGGTGTCCATCCACCACGGCGGCGGGGTCGGCATCGGCCGGTCGATCCACGCCGGCCAGGTCACGGTGGCCGACGGCACCGAGCTGGCCGGCCAGAAGATCGAACGCGTCCTCACCAACGACCCGGCCATGGGCGTCCTGCGGCACGTCGACGCGGGCTACCCGGAGGCGGAAACCGTTGCTGCGCAACGGAATGTCCGCATTCCGATGGGCAGCCGGTGACCGCCATGGCCGACCTCGACGACGTCGGCCGGGACGCCCGGCGCGGCGGCTACTCGCGCCACGGCTTCGACCGGGTCGACGCCGAACTGCGGACGTGGTTCGCCGAGCAGGCGACCCGGCGCGGCCTGGACGTGCACACCGACCGCAACGGCAACCTGTGGGCCTGGTGGGGCCCGCCGGGCCCGGACGCGGTGCTCACCGGCAGCCACCTGGACTCGGTGCCCGGCGGCGGCGCGTTCGACGGCCCACTCGGCGTCGTGTCCGCACTGGAGGCCGTTTCCATCTTGCGGCGCAACGGTTTTCAGCCCGGACGGCCGCTCGCGGTGGTGGTGTTCAACGAGGAGGAGGGTGGCCGGTTCGGCGTTCCGTGTCTCGGGTCGCGGCTGATGACCGGCGCGCTGTCCCCGGATGCCGCTCGCCTGCTCGTCGATTCCGACGGCATCACCCTGCCCGATGCGGCCCGCACCGCCGGCATCGACCCGGCCGGGTTCGGCCCCGATCCGGTACTGGCCGACGTCGGCTGTTTCGTCGAACTGCACGTGGAGCAGGGCCGGTTGATGGGCGACCATCCAGTCGCGGTCGCATCGTCGATCCTGGCGCACGGCCGATGGCGCTTCACGCTGACGGGTGAGGGCAACCACGCCGGCACCACCGAGGTGGCCGACCGCCGCGACCCGATGCTGCCCGCGGCCGCCGCCGTGCTGGCCGCCCGCGCCGCCGTCCTGGGCCGACCGGCATCCAGGGCCACGGTCGGCCGCCTGACGCCGACACCGGGCGGCACCAACGTGATCGCCTCCAGCGTCGACTTCTGGCTGGACGCACGCGGCCCGGACACGGCGGCGGTCGTCGCCGACATCACGGAGGTGGTACGGGACGCGGCCGCCGCGGAGGGCTGCTCGGTGGCCGTCCGCGAGGAGTCCTACGGCAACGAGGTCCAGTTCGACCCCGCCCTCCGCGACCGGGTGGCCACCCTGCTGGGTGACGTGCCACAGATCCCGACCGGCGCGGGCCACGACGCGGGCATCCTGGCCGGTTCGGTGCCGACCGCGATGCTGTTCGTACGCAATCCGACCGGCATCAGCCACGCGCCCGCCGAACACGCCGAACCGGCCGACTGCGCGGCCGGCACCGCCGCGCTGGCCGCGGTTCTGGAATCCTTGTGCCGATGACCGACTACTGGTGCGAGCGGGCCTGGCTGGGTGACGGCCCGGTCGACCACGTCCTGGTCCGCGCCGACGACGACACGATCACGTCGGTCGAGGCCGGCGCGCCGCCGTCCGGACACCGTCTGTCCGGCCTGGTGTTCCCCGGCTTCGCCAACGGTCACTCGCACGCCTTCCACCGCGCCCTGCGCGGCCGCACCCACGCCGACGGCGGCACGTTCTGGACCTGGCGCGACGCCGTCTACCGGCTGGCCGCCCGCCTGGACCCGGCCGGCTACCACCGGCTGGCGCGGCTGGTCTACGCCGAGATGGCCATGGCCGGCTACACGGCTGTCGGCGAGTTCCACTACCTGCACCACGCCCCCGGCGGCGCCCACTACACCGACCAGAACGCGATGGGCGCGGCACTGATCGAGGCCGCCCGCGACGCCGGCATCCGGCTGACCTTGCTGGACACCCTCTATCTGGCCGGCGGCCTGGACGCCACCGGCTACCTGCCCCTGTCCGAGCCGCAACTGCGCTTCGGTGACGGCGATCTGGACGGCTGGCTGGACCGGACCGGTCTCCTCGCCGAAACGCCCCTGGTGCGGATCGGCGCGGCACTGCACTCGATACGTGCGGTGCCGGCGTCGTTCCTGCCCACGTTCGCCGGCTTCACCCGCGATCGACCCGTGCACGTGCACCTGTCCGAACAGCAGACGGAGAACTCGTCCTGCCAGGCGTATCACGGCTGTTCGCCCACCGAACTACTGTCGTCGTCCGGCGTAATCGGACCGTGGACGACCGCGGTACACGCCACCCATCTGTCCGGTGTGGACATCGGACTGCTGGCTACTTCATTCGCATGTTTCTGTCCCACAACCGAAGCCGACCTCGCCGACGGCATCGGCCCGGCCGGCGAGCTGACCGAGGCGGGGGCCACGATCACCCTGGGCAGCGACCAGCACGTGGTGCTCGACCCGTTCGCCGAGGCCCGCGCCCTGGAATACGGCGAACGGCTGCGCACCGGCCGACGCGGCCGGTTCAACCCGGCATCGCTGGTCGCATCGGCCACCCACCACGGATACAGCAGCATCGGCTGGCCGGGCGGCGGTCGGATCGCCGTCGGGGCCCCATGTGACCTGGTCGCCGTACGCACCGACAGCGTACGAACCGCGGGCGCCACTGTTGATCAGTTGATCATGGCCGCCGGTGCGTCCGATGTGGACACGGTAGTGGTTGGCGGTCGGATTGTGGTGCAGGATGGTCGACACCTGGCGATCGCCGACGTTGGCCGCGAACTGGCCGCGTGCATTGAGGAGTTGTGGGCATGAGCGTGCTGATCACCGGGATCGGCGAGTTGACCACGAACGACTCGGAGTTGGGCCAGCTCAAGGATGCCGCGCTGGTACTGGACTCCGGCCTGGTCGCGTGGCTGGGTCCGGCCGCACGAGCCCCCATGGCCGACTTGACGGTCGACGTCGGTGGTCGCGCCGCGTTGCCCGGTTGGGTGGACAGCCACACGCACCTGGTGTTCGCGGGCGATCGCACCGCCGAGTTCGGCGCCCGAATGGCCGGCGCGCCATATCGGGCAGGCGGCATCGCGGTCACCGTGGCCGCGACCCGCGCCGCCACCGACACCCAACTGGCCAGCACGTTGCGTCGCCATGTCGCCGAAGCGGCAGCTCAGGGAACCACCTACCTGGAAACAAAAACCGGCTACGGCCTAACCGTGGCGGACGAGGTCCGCGCGGCCAAACTGGCCGCCGAACATGCGGATGAGGTGACCTTTCTCGGCGCGCACCTGGTACCTGATGGCATGGCCGCTGATGAGTATGTGGATCTGGTTCGTGGGCCGATGTTGGATGCGGTGGCGCCGCATGTCCGTTGGGCTGACGTCTTCTGTGAAACCGGCGCTTTTGATGCCGATCAGTCCCGAGCCGTGCTGACCGCCGCGGCGTCCCATGGTTTGGGTCTGCGGGTCCACGGCAATCAGCTGGGTTTCGGGCCTGGCGTTGCGCTGGCGGTCGAGCTGGGTGCGGCCAGTGTCGATCACTGCACCTATCTGACACCGTCCGATGTGGATGCTCTGGCCGGCTCGGATACGGTGGCCACGTTGTTGCCGGCGTGTGATCTTTCGACGCGCCAACCGTTGCCGGACGCTCGGGCGCTCCTGGATGCCGGTGCGACCATTGCACTGGCCACCAACTGCAATCCCGGCTCGTCCTATACGTCGTCCATGGCCTTCTGCGTGGCCACGGCCGTACTTCAGATGCGCATGAGCGTGGCCGAAGCGGTTCGCGCCGCCACATGGGGCGGCGCGCGTGCGTTGCGCCGTGAGGCCGGGGACGGTGCGGTCGGCGTACTACGACCCGGCAGCCGAGCCGATGTACACATTCTGGATGCCCCGTCGGCAACGCACCTGGCTTACCGACCCGGCGTCCCACTAACGCACGCGGTATGGCGCGCCGGCCTACGAGTCCGCTGAAACCAACAGATAACAAACCGCGGTCTCCAACTCGGCCGGATCATCACGATGAGGCCCGTAAACCTCCCAGCGCGGCCCGGCCAGCCCCAACCCGCGCTCAGCGCATGCACCCACAACAGCCCGATGCGCCAACCCCAAACCGTCATACCCGCCACGGTGCACGGTCATCGCAACGCGCCCAGCTGGCAACTCCGAGGCCACCACCCGCCCCCGCAGCGGACACGGCACCAGAAGCTCGACGCCGATCTCAACGTTGGGCACGTCGTCCTTGTAGAACATCACATTGCGACACCCGCGGTTGATACCAGAGGCATTCAGGCAAGCCCAAACCTCATCCAACATCCCCTTCCACAACGAGGGGAATTCCGGCCAGGTGGTGGTCGCCGCGACAACCGCGGTCGGCCGCGCCGCAACCTCGATCACTTCCACCATGTGGTCCATCGGTCAGGGCACCTTCGGCTCGATCAACTTCGCGTACATATTTGCCAGGACACATGACTGATTGATGTCCGAAGCGCCGGTATTGACCGACACATCGACACGCGAGGTCGCTGTCACCCCGAGAACCACGGCACACAGATCGCCGCTCGTCTCGCGCAACTCCTTCGCCTGATGGTGTCCCGTTGGGTCGTCGCGGAGCGTGAATCCGTCGGTGCTGATGTCCTTGATGCCCTGGCTGTCGCGGATGTCAGCGCCGAGCGTGTAGCCCAGGCCGTTGTCGTAGGCATTGTTGCCCCACGTGCAACCTCGTGCGCCGGAGTTGGTGCTGGGGCCTTTACTTGTCAGGCCGTTCTGGCTGAGTTCAGTGCTGTTGAGCAGGTCGCAGGGCTGGATGCCATCCAAGCCGGAACCCCTTGCTGTGCTGGAGGGCGTGTCGGCACTGGTTGTCGTTCCGGATGATGAGGTAACGGCGGCGCCGGTTGTGGTGTTGGTGCAGGCGGCGAGCCCGAACAGGGCCACTACCATGAACAGAACGACGAGCCGACCGTTCACGACGCTCCTCATCGACAGATCTTATCGAGACTGTCATGCCTGGCTGGCTTGGCATGATGACAGGTTCGGCTAGGGGCTCTTGAGGGACTGAGCGATGATCGCCTCGGTCTCAGCATAGTTGGTACTGGCTTTCTGATACGCCGTGATCATGTCGGCAAGGGTCTTCTTCAGGCATTCGATGGCCGGCGCCATGCCCTGCTGATCCGCGCCGACCTTTTGAGTGAACGGCGCGATCACTTTCGCGCCGGGACTCTCGCCGAGTCTCGGTGCTTGGCGAATGGCGAAGAGTTCCCTGTCCAGCAGTTCAAGCTCATGCAGTGAGTCCTGGCAGGCCTTGATGAGGGTCGCGGCGGCTTCCGGTTCGAGGTGGAAGCCGGTGCCGGCGGCTGCGACGAAGCTCTTCGCGCTGCTCTCGATCTGGACGGCCTGCAGGTTGACGTGCGCGATCTCTGCTCCGAGTGCCGCGCCTGTACCCGCGACGCCGCCCGTCCCGCTGTCCGATGTCGACATCGCCGGCCTCCCCGATTGTCCGCTGGGCAATAACTACCCAAACGGTATCGCAGGTGGCTCAGCGTCACATCCGGTGCGGTTCAGTCGTCGGTGTCGTCGCGGGCCAGGAACGTGGCCAGGCGTTCTACCGCGTTCTCGAACTCCGGGTTCGCGTCCACGAAGGCACGCATTCGGTCGGCGAGCCACTCGAAAGTGACTCGCTCCTCGCCGCGTCGTTCGTCCAGTTCTTCGATGCCTCGGTCGGTGAAGTACACGAGATGCCTACTCGAATGCCGTTGCGATGATCTCTCGCTGCTCCACCTCGTGGACCTTGCTCGATCCGGACGCCGGCGCGGACATCGGCCGCCGCGATACCCGGCGCAGGCCGCCGGCCAGGGCGGGGACCTTTTCCGGCAGCGCGAGGCCAAGGAACGGCCAGGCACCCTGGTTGGCCGGCTCCTCCTGGACCCAGCGGATGTCGGACGCGTTCGGGTACCGCGCGATGGCCTCGGCCAGGCGACGGTGCGGCAGTGGGTAGTACTGCTCCAACCGCACGATCGCGATGTCCGCCGCGCCGCGCCGCGCCTGCTCCGCGGCCAGTTCGTAGTAGACCTTGCCGCTGCACAACAGGACCCGGCGCACGCCCAACGGGTCGGGGTGGGTCGGGTCGTCGATCACGGACAGGAACTTCGAGTCCGTGAAGTCCGACACCGGACTGACCGCGGCCTTGTTGCGCAGCATGGACTTCGGCGTGAACACCACCAACGGGCGCTGCACACCGTCCAGCGCGTGGCGTCGCAGCAGATGGAAGTAGCTGGCGGGGGTGGACGGCATGGACACCGTCATCGAACCCTCCGCGCACAGCTGGAGCCACCGCTCGATCCGGCCCGACGTGTGGTCCGGGCCCTGGCCCTCGTGGCCGTGCGGCAACAGCATGACCACATTGGACCGTTGGCCCCACTTGGCCTCGCTGGAGGAGATGAACTCGTCGATCACCGACTGGGCGCCGTTGACGAAGTCGCCGAACTGCGC
>DASXXM010000392.1:0-20569 GCA_036503065.1 Pseudonocardiaceae bacterium
CGGCCGGGGGTCCGGGGGCTTGGCCCCCGGTGTAATGACGCGTGACCACGCTCGCGCCCTCCGCGAGCATGGTTCGCCGTCACGTGGCGGTAGCGGTGGGATTTGAACCCACGGAGGGTTGCCCCTCACGCGCTTTCGAGGCGCGCTCCTTCGGCCGCTCGGACACGCTACCGGGAGCAACCTTACCGGACGGGTACCAGTGGGATTGCGCTGGGGGATCAGCGGAACTCACGGAAGAAGCCGTCCAGCAACGCGGCGCACTCGTCCGCGAGGACGCCGCCGACCACCTCCGGTCGGTGGTTGAGCCGCCGGTCCCGGACCACGTCCCACAGTGACCCGACCGCGCCGGTCCTCGGCTCCCACGCGCCGAAGACCAGCCGGGCGACGCGGGCGGCGACCAGGGCGCCCGCGCACATCGTGCACGGCTCGACCGTCACCGCCATGGTGCAGCCGGTCAGGCGCCAGCCGTCGCCGAATCGGGACGCGGCCGCGCGTAGGGCCAGGATCTCGGCGTGGGCGGTCGGGTCGCCGAGGCGTTCGCGCGCGTTGGCGGCGCTGGCCAGTTCGGTTCCGTCCGGCGCCCACACCACCGCGCCGATGGGCACGTCGGCCGGGCCTGCCGACCGGGCCGCGGCCAGGGCGGCGCGCACCAGGTGCTCGTGCACGTGGTCAGGACTCGATGACCGCCAGCAGCGCGGAGTAGTGCTCCGCGAAGCCGCAGCGCTGCGCGATCATGGTGAGCTGTTCGTCCGGGTACAGGTCGATCTCCTCGATGATCACCTGCAACTCCGCTGCCGGTAGGCCGAGGTCGGCCAGGATGGCCAGGTCGCCCTCCGGCCACACGTTGTCGTCCTCTTCGTCCGGTGCCTCGACCCGCAACAGGTCCAGCACGTCAGCCGCGACGTCGTAGTCCAGCGCCGCCGCCGCGTCCGACAGGACGAGTGCCACCCCGCCGGGGGTCGGGCGCAGCAGGATGAAGAACTCGTCGTCGACCGCCAGCATGCCGAACGCCGCACCGGTGGACCGGATGCGGCGTAGTTCCGTGATCGCCGCGTCCAGCTCGCCAAGTGCCGCGTCGTCCATGCGGGCACACCGCCATCGTCCGTCCTCACGGACAACGGACACCGCGAAGCCGTCCGGCCTCTGCACTGCCATGTACACACCGTATGCGCACGGCCAACGGCCCGAAAGTGCGCCCCGGCGACGGCACCGGAGCGTGACCAATACCCCCAATCGCGGTGATCGGTGTCACCATCGACGGATGAGCACCATTTCTCGTCACCCACCAGCCAAAACGTCCGATGCCCAGCCCGACCCGCGGTTTGCCGGGTTGGTCGCGGGGGCCCGGGTACTCCAGCCGCGAACCGTGGCGTTGCGCCGAGCGGTCCACCGCAACCCGGAGCTCGGCCTGCGGCTGCCGGCCACCCAGGCCGCCGTGCTGCGCGTGCTGGACGGCCTGCCGCTGCGCGTGCACACCGGCAAGGGCCTCAGTTCCGTGGTGGCGGTGCTCGACGGCGGCCGGCCAGGGCCGACCGTCGTGCTCCGTGGTGACATGGACGCGCTGCCGATGGCCGAGCGGACCGGGCTGCCGTTCGCGTCGCAGGTGGACGCCGTGATGCACGCGTGCGGCCACGACACCCACGTCGCGATGCTGACCTCGGCGGCCCGGCTGCTCTGCGACCGGCGGGACGCGCTGGCGGGGCACGTGATCTTCATGTTCCAACCGGGTGAGGAAGGTCACGACGGCGCCCGGCTGATGCTCGACGAGGGCGTGCTGCACGCCGCCCAGAGCCCGGTGACCAGCGCGTTCGCCCTGCACATCACGTCGAGTAACGCGTCCGGTGTGGTGACCTGCCGGCCGGGGCCGATGATGGCGTCGTCGGACTCGTTCCTGGTGCGGGTGATCGGCAAGGGCGGGCACGGCGGCATGCCGCACGAGGCGCTGGACCCGGTGCCGGCCGCGGCGGCCATGGTCGGCGCGCTCCAGACCATGATCACCCGCCGGGTCTCCGTCGCGGAGCCTGCCGTGCTGACCGTCGGGCGGATCGCGGCCGGCACGACGACCAACGTCATTCCCCGGGACGCCGTGCTGGAGGGCACGCTCCGCACGCTCGCCGAGTCGACCCGCTCGATGGTGCACACCGAGCTGCGCCGGGTCTGCGAGCACACCGCGGCGGCCTACGGCTGCCACGTCGAGATCAAGATCAAGTCCGGCTACCCGGTCACCCGCAACGACGACACGATCGGGCCACACGTGCTGGACCTGGCACGGCGGGTGCTCGGCACCCGGCACGCCGAGCACATGGCCCACCCGCTGATGGGCGCGGAGGACTTCGCGCACGTGCTGCGCAAGGTGCCGGGCGCGCTCGCGTTCCTGGGCGCCAGCCCGCCCGGTGTCGCGCCCGCCGACGCGGCGCCGAACCACTCCGACCAGGTGGTGTTCGACGAGTCGGCGATGGAGTACGTGGTGGTGATGTACGCGGCGTACGCGCTGGACGCACTGCGCTAGCGCGAAACACCACAGAGGGTCACCCGGACAGCCGAGATCGATGACTGTCCGTACTCCCCTGCCCACGCATCGGCGGAATGGTCCAGGATGGTGCACGTGCGAGGCATCTGCGTGCTCGGTCTGGGCCTGATCGGTGGTTCCCTCCTGCGGGCGGCGGTGGCCGCCGGGCGGCCCGCCTGGGGGGCGACGGCCTCCCAGGAGGACGAACGCGCCGCCCTGCTCGACGGCTATCAGGTCACGCCGACCGTGGCCGACGCGCTGCGCAGGGCGGCGGACACCGACGCCATCGTCGTGCTGGCCGCGCCGCTGCCCGCGGTGGAGGACCTGCTGCGTTCGGTGGCCCAACTGGCACCGGCGGCCCGGCTGACCGACGTGGTCAGCGTGAAGCGGCCGGTCGCCAAGGCCGTGCGCCGACTGGTGCCCGGCGCCCGTTACGTCGGCGGTCACCCGATGGCCGGCAACTCGGCGTCGGGCTGGCCTGCCGGCTCGGCAACGCTGTTCCACCGGGCCGCCTGGGTGGTGGCCACGGACGACACGGACGACGTCGAACTGTGGTCGGACATCGCCCGGCTGGCCCTGGACTGCGGCGCGCACGTGGTGCCGGCCGAGACGGCGGAGCACGACGAGGCGGTCGGCCGGGTGTCGCACCTGCCGCATGTGCTGGCGGCCGTGCTGGCCTCGGTCGGCGCGGACGGCGGCCCGCTGGCGCTCGCGTTGGGAGCGGGGTCGTTCCGGGACGGCACCCGCGTGGCCGCCAGCCGGCCCGAGCTGGTGCGGGCGATGTGCGAGGGCAACCGGGCGGGCCTGCTCGCGGCCCTTGACGACGCGCTGGGCCGGCTCGGCGCGGCACGGGGCTCGCTGGCGTCCACCGGATCGCTCGGCGCGACCATCGTGACCGGGCATCGCGGCCGTGCCGACTTCGACCAGTTGACCGGCACGGACCGGGACAAGCTGGTCATCCGGCTGGACGCGCCGGACGCGCTGGCCGAACTGACCGAGCTCGGCAGGCGGGGCGGCCGGGTGGTGCAACTGGACGGCGCGACCGCGCTGGCCGAAGTGCCCAATCCGGTCTGACCCGCTCGGTCTCGGCTCGGCAACGATCGGGCAGGCCGAATCGTGCGGCGCATAGCGTCTTCGCATGGAGCGTCGCCGGCTCGTCATCGTGCTCGCCGGCCTGGTCCTGGTTGGCGGTGCGGTCACCGCGTTACGCCTGGTCGGTGGCACGCCGGACGTGCACGCGACACCGCCGCCCCCACCGCTGCCCACCGTGGTCAAGCCGTTCAGCGCGACGGGCGTCCTGCCACCGGCACCGGGCCCGAATCCGGCCGCGCCGGGCAAACTCGTGCTGACGCCCGGGCCGCATCGGCTGCTGGTGACCTGGGGCTCCGCGCTGCCCGGCGGGCAGGACCCGCCGGGTGTCACCGGTTACGACGTCCGCTGGGGCGCCGGCTCGCTGACCAACGAGAAGCTGGTCGCCGAGTCTGCCGTCGAGTTGGACGGCCTCGCCGCGGACCGGGGTACCGACGTGCAGGTGCGGTCGGTGGACGAGTTCGGTCAGCGCTCCACGGCGGCCACCGCGACCGGACGCGCCCGGCCCGACGGCCCGCCGGGCACGGACAACGCGCTGGTGGACCACTTCGACGGCGCCCAGGTGCCCGATCCGATGCTGTGGCGGCTGGCCAGCCCGAACAACTGCGCGCAGGCCCTGCGCGGCACCGGCCAGGACAGCAGGCGGATGGTGCTGCTCAGCGAGTGCGGCCGCTCGTCGGCGACCCTGCGTGCCCGCGCGCCGTTCAACCTCGACCCGACCGCGCCAGGCGGCGAACTGGGCCGGTTCACCATCGACACGGACGCGCCCGGCGACTCGGGTGAGCTGGCCATCGACCTGGTGCCCGGTCCGGTGGACCTGCTCGACGGCTCCACCAACGACCCGGTCACGGCCACCCAGCCGAACGTGGCCGCGGTCGACACGTTCCTGCCGCCGGGCACCATCCGGGTGCGGATCGCGACCGACGTCCCGGCCGACACGACAAGGCCACAGGCCACGGTGCAGGTCGCCGCGGCGCCGAACACGCCGGTCGTCCCGGTGGTCGGCCGGCCGCTGACCGCGCTCCCGACGCCCACGATGGGGGCATCGGCGCGCTGGGACGTCGTGCTGCGCACGGACGGCGTCGAGGTGCTGCGCGACGGGGTACCGGTGGCCGGCGGGAACGTGGTGCCGCAGTGGCGTTCGGCCACCGCGCTGGTCGAGTTCACCGGGTCGACGTTCGGCCAGCTCCGCGCCGGCATCAACCTGATCGGCTTCGGCGGCGCCCCGACATCGGCGCCGCCGTCCGCCGCCGCGCCCACGATCCGCCCGGACAACTTCGTCCGCCCGGCGCCCGGCGCCGGCCAGGGCGTGGACGCCGTGACGGACACCGGCCCCGGCAGCGCGCAGCTCCGGGTGACGGTCGTGGCCGCGCCGAACACCGCGACGTCCGCGCTGACGGTGAACGGGGTCGTGCCGAACTTCCAGGTGGAGATCAACAACCAGACGTACGCCGCGGTGCCGGCGGTCCCGGGTACCGCGCTGCTACCGGAGGTGCGCTATCCGCTGGTGGCCCGGATTCCGGCGAGCGCGCTGACCGACCAGAACGTCGAGATCGCCATGTCGATGGATGTGCCGTCGCGCTATCCGGCGGACGTGGAGATGGTGGCCGCCGACCTGGAGATGACGCCGGGGCCGAACACCCGGCCGCCAGGGCCTGCGGACGCGTCCGCAGGTGCCGGGCTGGTCCCGGTGCCGGCGCAGCTGGCCGTGCTGACGGCCCGGGTGCTCGACGCCAGCGGCCAGCCGGTCCCCACCGGCAAGGCGCTGCCACGGGGCCGGGCGGTGCTGGAGGTGACGATGGACGGCCTCGCCCAGCAGCGGGCCGCGTGGGCCCTGGCGGGCCTGGCCGGGTTCAAGGTGTGGCTGGACAACAACGAGCTCGTCGCGGTGCCGACCGCGCTGGCCGGACCCGGTGTCGGCGGCACGTGGCGGATCGCGTTCGACCAGAACCAGGCCACCGTCGGCCCGCACACGATCGACGTGCGGGCCTACGGCGCGACGCCCGGTGTCGCGTTCGCGGAGGCGTTCGCCGGATTCCTGCTCAGGTGAGTCGCCGCTGGCCCGGCAACAGCCTGCGGACCAACGGAAACGGGCGCGGCCGGTCGAGCGACGGACCACGCAGCGCGGCCACCACCAGCCGCAGATGCGACGCGATGCCGGCCAGTTGCGGCGAGTCGAGTTCCGGCGCATCGTCGGGCTCCCGTTCGGCCCGCACGGCGGCCGCGATCCCGCGCAGAGCCGCGACCACGGTGTCCACGTCGGCGGCGGGCGGCACCGGCGCACCCCGGTCGATCTCCACGGCGACCCTGGTCACCGACCCGGTCACGCGTTCCAGCCCGATGGTCGCCGGGTACCACGCGGCCGCCTACCGTCCGGCCGCGGACGGTTCGACCAGCACCCGTTGCAGTTCGGTCCGCAGGTCCGACAGCTGCCGATAGGTGCGCCTGCGCAGCGCGGACCGGCCGCCCGGGTCCGCCCGCAGGGCCAGGTCGGCGTACCGGGCGACGGCGTCCACCGCGTCGGCCAGCCGGCCGCCGATCCGCGGCGCGCGGCTGCCCGGCCAGAGCAGGTAGCCGAACACCAGCACGATCACGCAGCCGGTGACGGTGTCCACCAAGCGGGCCAGCAGCAGGTTCCAGCTGCCGGCGTGGCCGATGTCCAGCTGGATGATCACCAGCGGGGTCAGCACCGTGGCGAACATGCCGAACTGCCGGACCTGCGCGATCGGGAGTCCGAACGCGATGGCGGCGGCGAGCACGACCAGCACCCAGCCGTTCGGGTTCAGCGCCAGCACGCCGGCACCCAGGAACGCGCCGACGAACGTGCCACCGCCACGCTGCACGGCCCGCGCGAACACCGAGCCGAAGTCCGGTTTCAGCACGATCGCCACGGTCAGCGCCAGCCAGTAGGACCGCTGGAACGGCAGCACCATGGTCAGCACCTCGGCCACGCCCATGCACACCGCCAGCCGCAACGCGTGCCGCCAGGTCGCCGGGCCCGCGAGGACGTCGTCGAACCAGGTGGCCAGCCGCTCCGCACGGGTGCGCCGTGGCCGGTCCGGCCGGCGCGCGTCACCGGTTTCGTTGCCGGACAACACGTCCACCACCGAACGCAGGCCATCCGCGAGCGCGAGCACCGCGGGCGAGCCCTGTACCGGCAGGTCCGGTTCGCCGACCGGCGAGTCCGCGCGGACCGCCTGTCCGATCCGGACGGTCGCGTCCACGACGGAGCGCGGCGCCCGGTGCCGTGCCGACGCCAGCGCGACGCCCGCCTCGATCGCCGGGGTCGCCTCGGACAGCACGAGGAACAGTCGCCGGTAGACCCGATCCCGGCCGGCCAGGCGGGATCGCGCGATCAGCAGGGTGTCGTAGGCGCTGTTCATGGCGGCTGTGAGCTGGTGTCGCGCGGCGCGGGCCGCCGGTGTGCCGGCGGCGCCGAGCAGCTCCGCCAGTCGGTCGAAGACGCTCGCGACCAGCGCCCGTTCCGGCGCGGTGGCTCGCACCGGCCAGGCCGCGAGTGACAGGGACAACGCCCACGCGGCGCCGACCGCGAACCCGGCCAGCGCAATTCCTGGACCGACCACAGTGGACTCGTGCGTGCCGAGTACGAGCTGCACCAACAGTTGCAGGCCGGCCAGTGACGCGACGTTGCCGGCCGCGCTGATCACCGCGGACACCACGGCGGCGGCCACGATCAGCACGCCGGTCCACCAGCCGTGTTCACCGGCCAGGTCGCCGACGAAGAACCCGATGGCACCGGCCAGCACGGCGAAACCGCTGCGCCGCAAGCGATCCCGGTACGGCCCCGAGATGGCGGTGACCGTCCCGCAGAGCGCGCCGATGGACACCAGCGCACCCAGCGCGATGTGCCCGACGGACTCGCCGACGGCGATCGGCGCGGCGACCGCGGCCGCGGCGCGGGCCGCGCGTTTCCAGTCCACCGGCGCGCGTGTCGGTTTGAGCAGCTGGGTCAGCCAGTGCGGCGCGGCCACGTCGGCCAGCGGATCCTTCGGCCCGGAAACGGCAGCCGCCCGGACACCGGGTCCGGGCGGCTCGGGATCTGCCGACGGTCCCGGGCCCACGCACCCAACCTAGTGCGTCGGCCCGGCACCCACCCGGTCAGGCGCGCTTGCGACGGCGCTGCAACAGCAGGAATCCGCCACCGGCGACGATCAGCACGGCCGAGAGCATCACCGGGGCCAGCGCGTTGACCCTGGTGAACGGCAGCGATGCCGCGGCGACCAGCCCTGCCGTGAGCAACAGCACCGCCGACACGCCGAGGATCGCGGCGCCGGCACGCGCCAGGTTGGACCGGGATGCCATGTGTCTCCTTCGTCGTCACAACGCGGCTCAGTCAGACCGTCACCGTGCTCGGTCAACAGGTCACTGAGAGTGCCGCGCCACCCTACTGACGAGTGACATCTCCACCCGATCGGGGGATCACGTCTTCCGCAGGCTGCCCCACCCCAGGGTCATCAGGGCCAGGACGGTGAGCACCGCGAGCTCCACCACCCCGATGCTCTCCACCCACAGGGTGGCCGGCACCAACGGCGCCAGCGTGGACTCCTGGAAGCCGAACAGACCCGACGGGGTGAGGCTGAGCAACAGCGCGCCCAGCGTGCCGAGGGTGAACAGCGCCGACAGCGTCGCGGCCACCGTCTGCAGTCGCGATGGCAATACGAGCAGTGCCACCGCGAGCACGAGGCCACCGATGGCGTTGAGGAAGAACAGCTGCCCGATCGGCGTGATCGTGCGGTACCCGCCGTCCAGCCACAGGTAGAAGTGGATGCCCCCCATGGCGAGCAGCAAGCCCGCACCGGCGATGCGCAGCAGGATCAGCACCACCCTGGGCACGGTCACCCGGCTCCGCCCGACACTCTGACTGCTAGTAACCATTGCCGCCACCACCTCCACCGCCGGCGGCGCCGGTTGTGGTGGTCGCCGCGCCACCGCCGCCTGCGGCCACCGAGACGTTCATGTCCATGCCCATCGCCTTATGATTCCCGACCGGGCAGAAGAAGTCGTAGTTGCCCGACTGGAGGGTGACCGTCAGGTTGGCCTTCTGACCGGGTGACAGGCTCGCGGTCAGCGCGTTGGACAGGCCGGGCCCGGTGATCTCCAGCGCGTGCGTCGCGTGGCCGTCGTTGGACACCACGAACGTGTAGGTGCCCGCGGGGAAGGTCTGCTGGGACAGCGCGATGTGGAACTCGGTCAGGCCGACCGTCACCTGGGTGCCCGACGAGGTCGACGCACCGCTGGTCGCGAGCGGCGGTGAACCCGCCGACGTGCCACCGGAGCCGCTGCCGCCGCACGCCGCGACGAGCAGCGCGAACACCCCGGCCGCGGCCGCGACGGCGAGTCCGCGACCGATCGGTCGCCGGGAAACAGGAACGTCTCGGTCAGCGGTTTTCGACATGAATACGGTCCCTCCAGACGCTATTCGGTTGGTCTTCAAGATCAGTACCCGTCGACGACGCCGGCCGAACACCACCGGCACCGATCACATTTTAACTACGGGTGACCAGGCCGGATGGATTGCCGTGGGCGAGGCAGAATGTCGTATGACGATCTCGAACGGGGGTGTGGGCCTTGCCACCTTGGCGCAGGTCAATCCAATCCGACGGCACGGACGTATCCAGTGACGTGGTCAGGATCGGCATTCCCATCGATGGTCTGCCGGACGAGACGCTGCTGGCCGGGCTCGGCACCGGTGACGCGGAGATCGCGGTGGCGTTCGTCCGTCGGTTCCAGCGGACCGTGTTCGGCGTCGCGGTGGCGGTACTGGGTGACCAGCGACTCGCCGAGGACGTGGCCCAGTGCACGTTCGAACGGGCATGGCGACACGCCGCGGTGTACGACTCCCGACGGGGGTCGGTACGCACCTGGCTGACCACGATCGCGCACAACCTGGCCATCGACGTGGTCCGGGCACGCAAGCCGACGCCGGTGGACCCGACCGAGCTGACGGACATGCTCGGCGTGATCCGGGAGACACCGGAACGCAGGGCGATGGCCAACGAGGACTCGGCGGAGCTGCGGGCCGAACTGGCGCTGTTGCCGCGCGAACAGGCACGGGCGGTGGTGCTCGCCGGGATCTACGGCATGACCGCGAAGCAGATCGCCGAACTGGAAGGAATACCGCTGGGCACGGCGAAGACTCGGATCAGGACGGCGATGGAGAAACTACGGGTCAGACTGAGTGTGAAGCGGGCGCATCATGAGTGACCTGAGCTGCGCGCGGATGCGCGAACTCGCCCCGGAACTCGCTCTGGACGTGTTGACCGGCTACGAGCGGGCCACGGCACAGGCGCACCTGGGCATGTGCCCGCAGTGCCGGGAGTACGTCAGCTCGTTGACCCAGATCGGCGACCGGATGCTCACCCTGGTCCCCGCTGTCGAACCGCCGGTCGGCTTCGAGGACCGGGTGCTGTCCAGGATGGGCCTGACCGCACCGCCGGTCCGGGCACCGCGGCGGCGCTGGTGGCCGATGGCGCTGGTGGCGGCCGCGGCCGCGGCGGTCCTGTTCGGCCTCGGTGGCTGGGTGGTCGGCGGCATGACCACCACGCACGGCACGCCGGTCGCGGCCCCGGGGGGCCATCAGGTGCTGCGGTTCGCGCAGTTGCGCAACAGCAGCCAGCGGCAGGTCGGCCAGGTGTTCACCTACGAGGGCACGCCGGCGTGGGTCTGGATGTCGGTCACGACGACCGACCCCAAGGTGGGCCACGTGTGGTGCGAGCTGCAGCGGCAGGACGGCACGTTCATGCCGATCGGCCAGTTCCAGCTCTCCGGCGGCGAGGGCAGCTGGGGTGTCCAGCTGAAGGTCGACCCGAGCACCGTGGTCGGTGCCCGGCTGACGTCGGACCAGGGCACGGTGCTCGCCAGCGCGTCGTTCGACCCGGTCTACTCGCCGTCGACGCAGGGCCCCAAGTAAGGGCCGGCGCAACCTGAAGATGTGACCTGAACCCCGGCTGCTTCAGCCGGGGTTCAGTTGCGTGCGGCAGCGTGGCGGACATGATGAAGCGAACGAAGGGCGCACTGATCGCGGGCACCGCGGTACTGGCCATGGCCGGTGTCGGCGGCGGCATCGCGTTCGCCGCCGACAGCACGCCGACCACCACCGCGCCGACCACGTGGGCCGCACCGGCGACCAGCGCGCCGGCCGGCCACCAGCACCGGGCCCGTGGCCTGGCGGGCCGGGTCGAGCACGGCCAGTTCACCGTGCGCACGAAGACCGGCGACCAGGTCCTCGGCATCCAGCGCGGGCAGGTCACGTCGGTCGGCGCGACATCGGTGACGGTCCGGAGCGCGGACGGCTTCACCGCAACGTACGGCGTCAGCAGCACGTCGAAGGTGCGGGTACAGCGGCAGACGTCGACGATCGCGAACGTGCACACCGGCGACCGGGTGGCCGTGGCCGCCCTGCACAGCGGCAGCACGGACACGGTCCGCAGCATCGCGGACGGCGGCCCGGCCAAGTAGCCCGCCCTCCTACGCAGCGTGACCATCGGCTACACGTTTCCGATGGTCACGCTGTGTCGTCAGTCCACCCGGCGAAATGGATAGCGTGGCTTGATGTTCCTGGCCAGGTAGCGACCGAGACTGGCCGCGGCCATGAATTCGTGGAACACCGCGGCGGAAACCCCGACGTACTGATAAACCCCACCGTGTCGAAACGCCACCTCCAGCACCTGGCCTGCCTCGTCATAACCAACGGACGCGAGATTCGACGAGGAAACCGGTAACCGGTCCATCGAGCTCCCTCTACGACGGCCGTACCCAGAGACAGAACGGGTGTCCCGCCGGATCAAGATAGACCCGAACATCGTCCTGTGGCTGAAAATCCGCCAACACGGCGCCCGCGGCGACGGCGTGCGCACCGGCTGCGGCCAGGTCGTCCACCTCGATATCCAGGTGCAGCATCATCTGCTGATCGCCGGGCGCGGTTGGCCACGTCGGCCGCACGTAAGCAGTCTCCGTCTGAAAGGACAGCCCGGCCCCGCCGCCCGCCGGCCGCAGGGTCGCCCACCCCGGTTCGTCCGACCGCAACACCCAGCCCAACAACCGGTGATAGAACTCGGCCAACGCAGTGGCGTCCGCCGAGTCGAGCACGGTCGCGGTCAACTTCATCGACGGTCCCACATCGCCTCCCGGCTCGTTTCGCCTGTCCTGTCACGAAGCCTACGACAGGCACCGTCGGACCGTCGACCAAATGAATCACGCCCACCCGTCCATCGATTGTCCATGACCTCGTCATGGCTGATCCATGCGCGCACCATGCCCGCGCACATGACGCCGTCCCTGGTGCGCCTATGAGATCGTCATGCCACCGCAATACCGAAGATGCACGCACGGCTGAACGGATGTCACTGTTTGTGCGGCCAGTACTGAAGAGCGCAGTCGGTCCCGCACCCTGACCAGTGACGGAAGTGACCTGTGACTACACACATGCCGACAATCAGCACCGTAGCCAGATCCGCGCCCGCGGTTACGCTACGCCTCCGGGCCGGATTGGCGCATCCCGGCTCGTCCCACTACCAATTCTGCGTCGACAGTGTGCAGCGAAAATATCTCGACCGATACGGTGCCGTTGTCGATCCTCGACCGGATCTGTTCGTCACCGCGTCGGACGACGTTCGTCGTTCACCTACTTATGGCGCGACGCTGGGTGTGGCGGGTCTCACGTGCGCGGCCGGGCGTTGGCTGCTGTCGGAGAACTACCTGGACGTGCCGGTCGAGCATGCCTGCGCGGACCTGACCGGCGGGCCGCCCGCCGACCGGCGCCGCATCGCGGAAATGGGCCCACTGGTGTCGCACTATCCCGGCACCGGCCTGTTTCTCATGCGTAGTCTGCCGCGAATCGCCCGCACCTTGGGCTACGACTTCCTGCTGTCCACGCTGACCGAAGAACTCCACGGCCTGGCCAAGGTCGCCGGTTGGCAATTCCGTACCCGCACGAATGCACGCAGCGCCGACCTCACCGGCGCACACGTCGCCAACTGGGGCACTTATTACGCCGCGAAACCCCGCACCGGAATTCTCTGTTGCGGACGAGCAGGCCGGCATCTCGGCAGATCAACAACGGAAGGAGACCGCTGATGCGCTGGATCGAGAACGTCATCAACCGCCTCGGCTCGCTCGACACGGTGGCCGTCGAGGAGTTGACGTTGGCCGGCCCGGCACGCCGACACAGCTACGGCACCGTGTTCGGCGCCGCGATCCGGACCGGTGACGCCGTCATCGCCGCGGCCGGCGGGAGGCAGACGGACACCAGCACGATCGGCATCCTGACCGGCAACGGGGTGGAGGGGATCGTCGGCGACCTGGCGTGCCTGCTCACCGGCGTGCGGTCGGTGCCGATCCCGATCGCCTTCGGTCGCGACCAGGCCCGCCACCTGCTGTCCCACTCGGTGGTCTGCCTGATCGACGAGCAGGGCCGCAAGCGCCTTGCGGAGTGGGGCGGTGAGGCCGAGATCCTGCCCGCGGGCTGCGAGATCCTCCCGGTCACCGTCGAGAACAGGTACGACCCGGCCGAGATCACCACGCGGGTCCGGGCCGCGGCGACGCTGGACGAGTTCGCGATCTGCAAGATCGTCCACACGTCCGGCACCACGTCCACCCCGAAGGGCGTGATGCTTCGCCGTGGTGCGGTGGACGACCTGATCGACTCCGTGACGAGCCGCGTGGGTGTCGAGGCGTGGCAGCGCTACGTGTCCGTCGTGCCACTGAGTCTGTTGGTGGAGCAGGTTTTCGCCGTCTACCTGACGTTCATCGCCGGCGGCACGGTCGTGTTCCTGCCGGCGGAGGCCAAGCCGCTGGGAACCGCGGGCGGCAACGTCGAGCAGGTCCGCGAACTGCTCGCGGCGGCCCGGCCGACGGTGTCGCTGGTGCCACCGTCCCTTGTGGAGTCCATCGCGGCCCGCGCCAGGTCCACTCCGGACGCGACAACGCGCGAGCTGTCGCTGGCGATCTTCGGCCGCGAGGACCCGATGCTGCTGTTCAGCGGCGGCGCCCCGGTGTCCGACGAGGTCCTGCGCGTCATGTGGGACCGCGGCCTGCCGGTGTACGTGGCGTACGGCCTGAGCGAGAACGGCTCGGTCGCCACGCTCAACGGCCCCGGCATCGTCCGGCTCGGTACGGTCGGGAAACCGTTGCGCCACTGTGAGGTCCGCCGGTCGGACAGCGGAGAACTCCTCATTCGCAGCTCGTCCCTGCTCACCGGCTACCTCGGGTCGGACGATCCGACCGCGCTGCCACTGGACGACGACGGCTGGCTGCACACCGGTGACATCGCCGACATCGACGCGGACGGCTACGTCACCATCACCGGTCGGCTCAAGAACATCATCATCACCTCGAACGGCCGCAACGTCAGCCCGGAATGGGTCGAGGCGCAGTACAAGAGCCGGCCCAGCATCGAGGCCGCCGCCGTGTTCGGCGACAACCTGGAACGCCTCATCGCGGTGTTCGTCCTCAAACGCGGTGCCGACCCGGCCACCGCGCGCGCCGAGATCCACCACGTCAATACCGAGGTGCTCTCGGAGATCGAGCGGGTCGGCAGCGCCGCGCTCGTCGAGGCAGACGAGACGTTCTACGCCGAGTTCTTCACCGTCACCGGGCGCCCCCGCCGCGCCGAGATCCGGGACGCGCTCACCAACGGCCGATTCGACCTGACGGAGGTATGAGAGATGCTGGAGCAGTTCACCACGACCGACCACATCGACGGCAAGGGTCTGGTCGTCACCACCACCGACCGCGCGGCGATCGACACCGTCGACCGCATGGACCTGATGACCGCGCTGGCCGAGCACGGCTACCTCATCCTGCGCGGCTTCGACGGCGACCTGACCTCGTTCGCCACGCTGATCCAGAGCGTGTCCGCGCGCATCACGCTGGACCCGGCGCGCAGGTTCGCCGGCGCGGGTGACGTCGCGCAGAAGATCGAGGCGGGCATGGTGCCACAGGGCCTGCACGTGGAGAACGGCGCCACCCCCTGGGTGCCGGACCTGGTGTGGTTCTACTGCGAGACCCCGGCCAAGGTCGGCTCGCAGACCACCATCTGCGACGGGCTGCACACCTGGCACCGGTTGCCGGAGCGGACCCAGGAACTGTTCCTGACCACCCGGATCACGTTCGCCCGGCCGATGCCGGCGGACAAGTGGAAGAACCTCGTCTTCCGCCTGCTCGACGGCGCCAAGCCCGCCGAGGACGTCACCTTCGACGACCTGCTCGCGGTGACCGACGACGACGTCGACGTCAAGTACGTGCTGCGGCCGGACGGCTCGGTGCACTACAAGTACTTCACCTACGCCGCGCGCACCACACTGCTCGGCTCGGACGTGGTGTTCGCCAACAGCATCCTGACCCCGTCGGTCAACTACGAACCCCCGGTGATCGAGTTCGAGGACGGCCGCCCGCTGGACGCCATGCTGATGCGGCAGATCATCGAGGCAACCGAGTTGGAAACCGACGAGATCGACTGGCACACCGGCGATATCGCGCTGGTCGACAACAGCAGGCTCATGCACGGCAGGCGCAAGATTCGCGATCCGCTCCGTTCCCTCTACAACGCGCAGAGCTACGTCAAGCCGGACATCGTCAACGCCGTCCGCGGCCGGGCGACCCTCGACCGGAGGAGTGCCTGATGCGAACGCAGTACGACGAAATCGGCCGGTCCTACGAACGACTCAAGCACGAGATGCCGCTGGCGCTCGGTCCGGAACGGGCCACGGTCGAAGAGTTGACCAGCGAGGTCGCCGGCCGGTCGGTGCTGGATCTGGCATGCGGGACCGGTTGGTACAGCAGGCTGATCGCCCGCGCGGGCGCGGCATCGGTGCTCGGCGTGGACATCTCGGCGGAGATGGTCGCGGCCGCCGAGCATGACGAGGACGCCGCACTCGGCATTCGATACCAGGTCGGCGACGCGCGACTGCTCGGCGTCGTCGGCCGGTTCGACCAGGTCAACGCGGTGTGGCTGCTGTGCTACGCCCGCGATCGACTCGACCTGACCGCCATGGCGCGCACCATCTACGACAACCTCGCGCCGGGTGGCGTCTACACCGGCGTGGAAATGAATCCCCGGTTCGACTGGCACGGGCCGATGGCCACCAAGTACGGCCTCACCCACCGCCCGGACGCGGATTTCCCCGGCGGCAAGGAATTGACGGTCACCGCGCACGTGGACCCGCCCATCTCGTTCCATGCCTACTTCTGGGAGGAGGAACCGATCGTCGCCGCACTGCGCGAGGCGGGATTCCGCTCGGTGCGACTGGTGCCAGCGGTACTGCCGGCCGAACACGACGACGTGTTCTGGGACGACTTCCGGGTCAACCCCACGATAGCGGGGATCCGGGCGGTCAAATAGCGCACGGTGGCGGACGTGCCGGGCAGGGCGTGCGGTAAGCATGTCCGGTGGACCTTCACAATCGACAGGGGCGGCACATGACCACGCTCGTGACAGCGTGACCGGCCCCGGCCTGCCCGGCAACGCCGAGTACGAGGCCGCGACCAGGACCTTCAACCTGGCCGCGGCCCCCACTCCCGCCGCGGCGACCACGGCGCACACCGTCGCCGACGTACAGGCAGCGGTGCGGTACGCGACCGGCAACGGCCTGTCCGTGCGAACCCACACCACCGGCCACGCGGCGGCCACATTCGGTCCGATGGCGGACGCCCTGCTGGTGCGGACCGCCCTGAGCGGCGAGGTCGAGGTCGACGTCGCGGCCGGAACCGCGAAGATCCCGGCGGGCAGGGTGTGGGGCGATGTCGTGGCCGCCACCAGCCCGCACGGCCTGGTCTCCGCGCACGGCACCGCCGCCACGGTCGGCGTCGTCGGTTACCTGCTGCGCGGCGGAGTCAGCTTCTACGGCCGGGAATTCGGCTTGGCGCCCAACACGATCCGCGCGATCGAACTGGTCGTGGCGGACGGCTCCGTGGTCCGGGTCGACGCGCAGCACGACGCGGAACTGTTCTGGGCACTCCGCGGCGGCGGTGGCGGTTTCGGCGTGGTCACGTCGGTCGAAATCGCCTTGTTCGACGTGCCCGCGGTGATCACCGGCGCGTCGTTCTGGCCGGCGGCGCACGCCCCCGATGTGGTGCCGGCATGGCGCGCGTGGACGGCGGAAGCCCCCACCGTCGCGTCGACATCGTTGCGGGTACTGAACCTGCCACCGATGCCCGGCCGGCCGGAGGCGCTCACGTCCGGCCCGGTGATCTGCCTGGACGGCGTAGTACTGAGCAGGACCGACGACCTGACCGCCGCCAGCCGGATAGCAGATGGCCTACTGGCCCCACTACGCGCGATCGCCGAGCCAACCCTCGACACCTGGCACGAGGCAACCCCCGATGCCGTGCCGCAGACCCACATGGACCCGCCGAACCCGGTGTTCGGCATGGGCGACCACATGCTGCTCAACGAAATCGGCGACGAAGGCGTCACCACGTTCCTCGAGGCAACCGGCCCCGGCTCCCCACTACTGGCCGCAGAACTACGACAACTCGGCGGCGCACTGGCCGTGCCGAACACGACCGGCGGCGTCCTCAACCACGTGACCGCCCGGTTCGTGTACCAATGCGTCGGCTCAGCGGCGGACCCGGACGCGACAAAGGCCGGCCTGCATCGGGCGGACCTGGTCCGGACCGCACTGACCCCGTGGCAGACCGGCCGGACGATCCCCAGCTTCGTCGGCAGCCACAGCCAGCCCCAACGTCACCTGGACGCGGACCAGGTCACCGCACTGGACCAGGTGCGAGCACGCATCGACCCGGCCGGCCTTTTCCAGGGCGACATCATGCCGAACGCGACGGCCCGCCGCTGACGCTCAGCCACAACGTGGCCGGTCCCTCCACATTTCGGAGGGACCGGCCACGTTCTTTTGGGTTGTTCAGTTGGACGCGAAGTAGCCGGATACGTCCACTACCAGTGCGAGGTTGCCGGTCAGATTGAAGAAGTCGATCGAATCGCCGTTGACCGGTGTCACCACCGCATTCGGGATGGTCTCCCCGGCGGTGAAGTTGAGATTCGAGGACGGCGGCCGGGCGACGCCGGACGGATAGACGGTGACGAAACTGTTCGCCGTCGGCCCGGTGACGGTCACGTTCAGCACGAGAGCGGCGGCGCCGCCGAACGGGCCCATATTTCCGGTGCCGTTGACGTCGGTCAGTGGCAGGCCGAACGTCCCGCCGGGACCGACCGGTGTGACCTGGCCACTCGCCACCCCGGTACCGCTGCGGGTGTCAACCAGCCGGTGCGGCGGGGACGCATGGAACTTGAATCCCGAGCCACTGGTCGTGTAGAAGCCGGACAGGTCGGCAATGACGTCGACCGAACCGAAGCGGTTGAAGATATCAATCCTGCCATTGGCGCCGACCGGCACCGTGACAAGGTTCGGAATCGTCTGCCCCGCAACGAAGTTGACATTCGACGCCAACGGCGTCGCCGTACCATCCGGATAAGCCGTCAAGAAACTACCCGCAGTGCCATTGGTCGCCGTGATATTCAGGACCGCAGCCGTCACACCCGTAGTCGGCACACCGTTACCGGTGACCTGCACACTCAGATGCTGATTCGGACCCAACGGCGTCGCAGTCGGCACACCAATAGGCACCCGGGTATCCAGCAATCGAACAGGCGTGACCGGCTGGAGCAGGCTGCCACCGCCGGTCGTGTAGTAGCCGGACAGGTCGGCAATGACGTCGACGGAACCGAAGCGGTTGAAGATATCAATCCTGCCATTGGCGCCCACCGGGACCGTAACAAGGTTCGGAATCGTCTGCCCCGCAACGAAGTTGACATTCGACGCCAACGGCGTCGCCGTACCATCCGGATAAGCCGTCCAGAAACTACCCGCAGTGCCATTGGTCGCCGTGATATTCAGGACCGCAGCCGTCACACCGGTAGTCGGGACACCATTGCCGGTGACCTGCACACTCAGATGCTGATTCGGACCCAACGGCGTCGCCGTCGGCACACCAATAGGCACCCGCGTATCAAGCAACCGAACCGGCGTGACCGGCGTGTAGGTGCTGCCCGCGCCGGCCGGGACGCCACCGCACAGGGATTCGACAAGGCGGGACGCCTTCGGTGTGCCCAGACCGGTTGCCAGGTCGTAGCCCTGGCCGGCCACGTACAGCCCGCCCGGGTAGCCCGAATCGGGCACCACGTTGTTACCGGTGGTGATGTCGGTGAGCGCGGCCTGACTCTGGCTCTGGTACAGCGACGGATTCATCAGGCCGACGGGACCGTTGGCGGCACAACCGGTGCCGGCGTCGGCAAGGGCCGCGATCGCCGCCCACAACGGGGCCGCGCCGCTCGTGCCGCCGATGGTGAGCCAGTCCTGTGAGTTGCCCGCCTCCTGGCCGTACGCCACCAGGTAGGCGGTGTTCGGGTCGGCCACCGCGGACACGTCCGGGACCTGCCGGCAGGTCGCACCGGCCGCCGCGTTGCACGCGTTGGTGTAGCCGGCGCCCTGCACGCCGCTCTGGTAGTTCGCGGTGCCCGACATGGACGCGAACGCCGAGACGCCACCGCCACTGGCCGCGCCCTGGATGCCGCCCGCGGCCGGAGTGTTCCAGGTGGACTGGACGTTCGGTGCCGTGCCGGTCATCGTGGTACCACCGACCGCGGTCACGAACGGTTGCCCGGCCGGGTCACTGACGGCGAGGTCCGCCTTGAACGCCGAGGCCGGATTGGCGAAGCAGGTGGTCGACCCGCTGTCCCCGGACGCGGCGAGCCAGGTCTGACCCTGGGCGGCGGCCTGGGCGAAGACCGACGCCTCGGCACCCATCGCGGCCGGATCCGCCGCGTTCAGCTCCAGTTCGCAGATCCCCCAACTGGTCGAGAGGACCTGCGCGGTGTCGTCGGAGACCATCCGCTGGTACGTGTCCAGGACCTGCTGCTCGGTGGCGTTGGCCGCGTCCGGCCCCTGGTAGACGTTGATCGAGACACCCGGTGCCAGCCCGGCCACGGTCTCGATATCCAGCGCGGACTCGGCGCCGACGCCGGTGGTGAAGACCGTGCCCGGCGGTGCCGTCGGACCACCGTCGACCGTTATCGCAGTCACGGGCACGTTGGTGCCCATGCAGTTCTGGTACGAGACCACGTCCGCCGGGCTGAAGCTCTCCAACTCGAACAACCCGACCGTGACACCGCTACCGGTGTTGCCGTAACGGGTGTTCAGCCCGCCGGTGTCGTACACCGAAGCGGCGGACAGCGTGCCCGGCTCCCAGTAGTTCTGGGTGTCGAACAACTGATTCTTCTGCGCGAGCTGGTCCTGGATCCGGGCGCACACGGCGGGAGTGGCGGACGCAGGCCGAACCGCCTGCGCCCGCGTGCTCGCCGGCACGGCAAGTGTCGTGTGGGTGAGCGGCGTGTGCGCGGGGGTGAGGTGGACGAGGTCGTTGAGCCCGACGACTCCCGTGACGCCCGACGGCACGAGCGGCGCGCTCGTGTTGGCATAGGCAGCGTGGCCGTCGGCCAGGGCGTACCCGGCGAAGTCGATGCCGAACGCGTACTTCGCCTGCGCGATGGTCGCGGTGACGGGAAGCGTCAGGCCATCGGAGCTGAGCGGACCCGCCACCAGCCCGGCAGCGGACAACTGGCGGCTGACCGCGGCGACAGTCGATGGGCTCGCACCGAACATCGGCCCGAACTGGCCCTTGGCCAGATAGTGGTGGTAGCCGGCACTTCCCGGCGTCGACACGGCCGCGACGAAGGCGTTCAACCCGGCGGGATCGCGGGGCGCCAACTCGATGTCGAGATGCAGCGTGGTGTCGCCGGCCGGCGACGCCGTCCGCGTGGCGCCGTGTGGCGCCGTGGGCGCCACACCGACCCGGACCGCGGTGGTCCCCCCTTGCAGGGTCGCGGCGAACGTGCCCGTCGAGCCGACCCCGGTCAGGCCCAACGCGATGGCCGCCGCGACGGTTAACCGTCTACGCCACGACGATCGGCCCAGTCCGGTATTCGTGCCTGTCATG
>DASXXM010000393.1:0-14017 GCA_036503065.1 Pseudonocardiaceae bacterium
TGATCACGGTCCCGACCGCGGTCGTGCTCGGCAGGTCCATTGCCCGCCGCAGCGTGTGGGAACGCCAGGCACGGCAACGGGAACGCGCGGCCGAGGCGGCGCGGCGGGAACTGATCGCGTGGATCAGCCACGACCTGCGCACGCCGCTGGCCGGCATCCGGGCGATGGCGGAGGCGCTGTCCGACGGCCTCGTCGTCCAGCCGGCCGAGGTGGCCAGCTACGCGTACCGGATCAGCAACGAGTCGACCCGGCTGTCCGGCATGGTGAACGACCTGTTCGAACTGTCCAGGATCACGGCGGGCGCCCTGCGGCTGACCCTGTCGGCGGTGCCCCTGCGCGAGGTGGTCAGCGATTCGGTCGCGGCCGCCCTGCCGATGGCCCGGCGCAAGCGGGTCCAGGTGTATGCCGACGTCCGGGCGTGGCCGGTGGTGCTCGGCAGTGACCCGGAGCTGGCCAGGATCGTCCGCAACCTGCTGTCCAACGCCATCCGCCACACGCCGCCGGACGGCTCGGTCATGGTCGGCCTCGGCACGGACGGCCGGGAGGCGCTGCTGCACGTGGACGACGGCTGCGGCGGCATCCCGGAACAGGAGCTGGGCCGGGTGTTCGACGTGGCATTCCGGGGCTCCGCGGCCCGGACGCCGAACGCCGATCCGCACGAGCCTGCCGGTGCCGGGCTCGGCCTGGCCATCGCGCGGGGGCTGGTGGAGGCGCACAAGGGCCGGATCGACGCCCGCAATCACGGGCCCGGCTGCCGTTTCGAGGTCCGGATCCCGTTGGTGCCGGCGGTTCGCTGACGTCTCAGCCGACCGCGGCCGGTTCGCGCAGCGGGTCGGTGGCGAACGCGGTGACGCCGTCGGCGAACCGCATCGTGGCCGTGAAGCCCAACAGGTCGCGGGCTCGGGACGGGTCGGCGACGATGTGGCGGACGTCCGCCGCGCGTGCGCCGCCGACGATCTCCGGGGCCGGGCCGCCGTACGCCCTGGCCAGTTCGGCGGCCAGTTCGCCGACGGTGTGGGGTTCGCCCGAGCAGACGTTCAGCGGAGTCAGGTTGCCGGTTTCCGGGTCGGCCTGTAGCGCCAGGACGTTGGCCGCGGCCACGTCGGTCACGTGCACGAAATCGCGGCGCTGGCGGCCGTCCTCCAGGACCGTGGGGGCCGCGCCGCGTTGCAGGGCGGAGCGGAACAGGGACGCCACGCCCGCGTAGGGCGTGTCCCTCGGCATCCGGGAGCCGTACACGTTGTGGTAGCGCAGCGCGATGACGGTGCCGTCGGTCTGGCGGGCCCACGCGGCCGCGTAGTGCTCCTGGGCCAGTTTGCTGGCGGCGTAGGTGCTGCGTGGATCCAGCGTGGCGTCCTCGGGGACGAGGCGTGAGGTCAGGTCGGCGCCGCAGTGCGGGCACGGCGGCTCGTACCGGCCCGCGGCCACGTCGACCGGCTGCCTCGGCCCCGGCCGGACGATGCCGTGGGTGGCGCACTCGTAACGGCCCTCGCCGTAGACGACCATCGACGACGCCAGCACGAGCCGGTTGACACCGGCGCGGTGCATCGCGGCCAGCAGTTCGGCGGTGCCCAGGTCGTTGTGCGATGCGTAGCTCGGCGCGTCCGACGGGTCGACACCGTGCCCGACCACAGCCGACTGGTGGCACACCGCGTCGACACCGACCAGCAGCCGGTCCAGGACGTCGGCGTCCCGGACATCGCCGATCTCCAGCCGGTGGCCGACCGTCCACGGCGCGACGGCGGCGACGTCGTCCGGATCGACGGGCCCGTGCGCCTGCGGCAGCAGACAGTCGAGGCCGACGACATCGTGGCCGGCGACAGCCAGCGCGTCCGCGACATGAGATCCGATGAAACCGGCCATACCGGTGAGCAGTACCCGCATGGCCGCCACGCTAGGGCCGGCCCGGCGTGCCGACAGCGCGCAATGGGGTGGACGTCACGAAACCGTGAGATCTTCCGACCGCTACCGTGGGCCGCATGGAGCGCAGTACGCAACGTCTCGGCCGGGCCCTAGTCGTGATCGTCAACGACCGGGTCGTGCACGGAGAGAACGACGACAAGACCGGGCCGCTGGTCACCGAACTGCTGGAGGAGACCGGCTTCATCGTGGACGGCACGGTGGCCGTCGCGGGCGAGATGGTGGACATCCGAAACGCGCTGAACACCGCCGTCATCGGTGGTGTCGACCTGGTGGTCACCGTGGGCGGCACCGGCGTGTCACCGCGCGATGTCACCCCGGACGCCACGCTCGGCGTGCTCGACCGCCCGATTCCCGGCATCGCGGAGGCCCTGCGCGCCTCCGGCCTGGCCGCGGGCGCGGTGGACGCGGGCATCTCCCGTGGCCTGGTCGGCGTGTCCGGCAGCACGCTGGTGGTCAACCTGGCCGGTTCCCGAGCCGCTGTGCGGGACGGGATGGCCACGCTGTCCGCCCTGGTGCCACACGTGATCGAGGAACTCTCCGGCCTGGACGAGGCCTGACCACTGCCGAACACGCGCGGAGCCGACAGCCCCGGCTGGCACCGCCCAGCGCCAGCCGGCCTGTCGCCCAGCAGCTGTCGACCGGGCAGCCCGGCAGGCACATCGATCGACGGGCAGGCCATCGATCGGCCAGGCCATCGATCGGCCAGGCCATCGATCTGTGGGCTAGCGATCTGTGGCTAGCGGGCTGTCGACCGCTGGGCGTAGCCCGTCGACCAGTTGCCCGGTACGGGGTGGCCCATCAACCGGGCGGCCTGGTGTGGCGGCGGCGCGGTGACCAGCGAGGTGATCCGCTGGCGGGGTCTGGTCAGGGCTGATCGGGCCTCGGTTCTTCGGTCGGAGGTGTGCCGCCGTCGCGGTTCAGGACGTCGCCGAGTTTGCCTGTGACGGTCTCGATCCGGTCGTGGTACTTGCCGCCGGTTGCCTTGTCCACACTGGATGCCGCCGCCGAAACGCCCTTGGCGGCGAGGTTGCCCGCCTTCTCGGCCAGCGGTCCGGCCTTCTCCGCCAGTAGGGGCTTCGCCTTCTCCGTGAGCGGCTTTGCCTTCTCGGCCAGTGGTGCTGCCTTGTCGGCCAGTTCGCCCGCGACCTGGGTGGCCTTGTCACCGACCTTCGATGCCAGATCCTTGGCTTTGTCCATGAACGTCATGACACGCCGTCCCTTCGTTTGCCGGTGGTCTTCCCATGCTGCCATCGACTCGTGGTGCCGGCCGGACATGGATGATGGTGTGGTGAGCGACTCAGCCGAACCCACGCCGCAGCGGCGCCGAACGGACCCGCCGGTCCGGCCGCGGCCGTCGGTCGCGGACGTCTTCGGTGACGTCCTGCCGGACGTGACCAGCGACGAGCGCACTCCCGAACCAGGTGAGTCGGGCGCGGACGCCTGGTATCAGGACAACCGGCCGCCACACCACGATCGTGGCTGAGTCGCCATTGCCGTGATCGAATCGTCAGTGCCAGCGCCTCCGGCTGAGTTGTCAGAGCCTGTTGCCTCCTCGTTGCTGGCGTAGCAGGTCGCGGATCTCCGTGAGCAGTTCGACGTCGGTCGGGTCGGCGGCGACCGCCGGGTCCCTGCGCTTGCGGCGTTCCAGGATCGTCTGCATCGGCAGGACGAACACGAAGTAGACGATCGCCGCGATGATCACGAAGTTGATGATCGCCGTGATCACCGTGTCGAAATGCATGACCGTCTTCGGGTTGTCCGCCACGAGCGTCACGGCGAGGCCGTTGACGTTGTGGCCGCCGATGGCCGCGATGATCGGGTTGATCAGGTTGGTGACGACGGCGGTCACCACCGCGGTGAACGCCGTGCCGATCACCACCGCGACGGCGAGTCCGAAGATGTTGCCGCGGAACATGAAGTCCCGGAAGCCTTTCAGCATGGGCGCTCCTCAAAACCGATGGGTGTGCCAGGTGGCTAGCGGAGGGTAACGGTCACGGGTTGCCGTAGCGATGCCGCGGCCAGTTGCGTCGCCTTCTGTCGCGCCACGGCGAGCAGTACCAGCCGCCCGGGTTGCCCGGCCGTGCCCGCGGTGTCGCGAACGGTGATGACGATGGCGTCCTCGGCCAGCACCGGATCGGCCTGCTGATCCTGGCTCAGCGCCACCACGTCCACCCGGATGCCGGGACGGAGCAGGTCGGCCACGTCCGGATCGGCGAGCTGCACCGGCACGGTTGCCGCGGTCGGGTCGCCGGTGGTCAGTGCCGTGTCGGCCGGGCCGACCAGCCGCACGTCGGTGATGGGCTCGCCGGTACGGACCGGGCCGGCCAGCACGCGACCGACGACGGCTGCCTGGCTGGTCAGCGCGCCGACCGGCACGGCGGCACCGGGCAGCAGCCGGATTTCGAGATCGGCCCGGGTCACCGTGCTGCCCGCGCGCAGGTCGCGGGCGGCGACCACGACCCCGGCCTGGGATGTCTCCCGGGCGCCTGCTGGTCGGAGTGCGAGCACGCCGGCCAGGACGACGAGGGTGACCGCGACGAGTCGGCGCAGGGCCATGGTGCGGGGCCAGCCTCTGGTGTGCAGAAGTGTCCGCAGCCGGTCGATGGGCAGCGGGGACAACCTGGTACCGCGACGAGTGGATCGCACGACGACTCCTTCGATGAGTGGCCGGCGGATGCCGACCAACATCGACGTTAGGCAATCGTGGCGAGGGATGCGATCAACGAACGGTCGGCTGTGGACAACTGGGCCCGCCTGTGGATAACCCGGGGTCAGGAGGCTGCCGCGGTTGCACCCGAAGATGAGGTGCTGGACGATGACGAGTTCGACTTCGAACTGCTGGCCGACGACTTCGCGCTGGAATCGGACGAAGAGGACGAAGCGGGGGTCGACGGCTTCGAGCCGCCATCGCTGCTCGCCGACGCGGTGGCGTCCGCCTTGACCCCGGTTTTGGCATCGGACTTGGCCTCGGACTTGGCCTTGTCCTCCGACCTGCTGTCCGTCCGGTAGAAGCCGCTGCCCTTGAACACCACGCCGACCGAGCCGAACAGCTTGCGGAGCCGGCCGGTGCATTCCGGGCACTCGCTCAGCGACGCGTCCGTGAACGACTGGACGGCCTCGAACCGATGGCCGCAAGCGGTGCAGGCGTATTGGTAAGTCGGCACGGCCGTCCCCTTCAACGTACTGTCGTCGCACTTGGCACTCTCGATGACAGAGTGCCAATACGATGATGCGCCCGACACCGTACCGGGTGCAAACCTCCCCGTGCTACGTCACGTCGAGTGGCCGGAATCCACCTGCCGGAGTTAACACGGCGGTCATCCGGATGTCGTGCGGTTCACGCGGCAGTTCGTCGACCAGTTCCACGTCCCGCACCACCGCGACCAGCGGCACGTCGCGACGGGCCAGCGGCAGCGACCGGTCGTAGTGCCCACCACCCCGGCCCAGCCGCGTGCCGGCCCGATCCACCGCCAGGGCCGGCACCAGCACCACGTCGGCCCGCCCGATCGCGGCTGGGCCCAACCGGGTGCCGGCGGGTTCGAGCAGCCCGTGCGGGCCGTCGACGAGCGAGTCAGGACCGTCGTACGCGGCCCAGTCCAAGGGAAAAGCCCCGGTCACGACGGGTAGCAACACGCGTTGGCCCCGCGCGGCGAGTGCCTCGACCAACGCAGGTGAACCAGGCTCGGTGCCCACCGGCAGGTAGCAGCACACCGTGTCGCCGGGGACGGCGAGCACCGCGGCCGCCAGCTCGGCGGCCTCGACCGCCCGTTGGGCCGGGGGCAGCGACCGGCGGGTGGCGAGCAGTCGGGCGCGCCACTCGCGTTTCGAGTGGCGATCTTCTTCCGGGTCGCGCACGGCATGAGGTTAGGCTCGCGGATTATGAGCCCCACGCGCGCCGGCCGGACGGCGATCGCGCCCACGCACCCGACCGTGCCGATCGTGGACAGATCGAAACGAATCCCTGCCGGTCCGGGTGGCGAGCTGCAATTGACCGACGCGATTGCTTTACTGATCACCGAGGGGCATCCGGGGCACGTCGTGGTCCATTCCGGAGGCCGACACGACCCGCGGGCCGCTGTTGACTTCGCTCTGGAACATCGCGGCGCCGGACCGGCGCCGCGGGAGCGGCGCGACAACTCCTGACGGTGCGTGCGGCCCAGCGCCGGAGGCACCGCCGAACTGCGAGGACCAGCCGATGAGATCAGTAGACGAGCAGCTCGCCAAGGTGCTTGCCGGTGCGGTGCGGCCCGCGCCGGTCCGGGTGGCGATCTCCGAGGCGCAGGGCCTGTTGTGCGCCGAGGAGGTCGTGGCCGAGCGCGCGTTGCCGGGCTTCGACCAGGCCGCGATAGACGGGTACGCGGTGCGGAGCGTGGACGTCCAGTCCGCCGGCACCGAACCGGTGCTGCTGCCCGTGGTCGGCGAGATCGCCACCGGGTCGCGGCAGCCGCGTCGACTTCAGCCGGGCCAGGCGGTCCGGGTCGCCACCGGCGCGCCGCTGCCGACGCTCGCCGACGCCGTCGTGCCCACCGGGTACACCGACGGCCATGACGCGCGCGTCACCATCGAGCGGCCGGTGCCGTCGGCCGCGTTCGTCCGCCGTACCGGTGAGGACGTGCAGCCGGGGGATGTGGCGGTCCGGCGTGGCTCGACGATCGGCGCGGCCCAGGTCGGGCTGCTGGCGGCGGTGGGCCGGGACAAGGTCCTGGTGCACCCGCGGCCGAGGGTGTCGGTGATCTCGGTCGGCGACGAACTGGTCGACATCGGCCGGACGCCGGGGCCGGGTCAGGTCTACGACGTGAATTCCTACGCGCTGTCCGCTGCCAGCCGGGACGCGGGCGCCGATGTGACCAGGGTCGGCATCGTTCCCGGTGATGCCAAACGTTTGCGGGACGTGGTCGAGGGTCGGCTGCTGCTGTCCGAGGTGGTCGTGGTCGCCGGTGGGATCGGCGGGGCCGGTGGCGAGGAGATCCATCAGGCGCTGTCCGAACTCGGCAACATCGACGTGACCAGGGTCGCCATGCATCCCGGGTCGGTACAGGGTTTCGGGCGGCTCGGGCCGGACCTGGTGCCGACGTTCCTGGTGCCCGGCAACCCGATGAGCGCGCTGGTGGTGTTCGAGGTGCTGGTTCGGCCGTTGATCAGGACCGCGCTGGGCAAGCGCAGCCCGCACCGCCGGGTGGTCGGTGCCCGGCTGCTCTCGCCGCTGGCGTCCAGCAAGGGCCGCAAGGGTTTCCTGCGTGGCCAGCTGCTGCGCGACACGAGCACCGAGGAGTATCTGGTGCAGCCGCTGGGTACTTCGGGCGCGCACCTGCTCGCCTCGCTGGCCGAGGCCAACTGCCTGATCCTCGTCGACGAGGACACCACCGAGGTGGCGGTCGGCGACGACGTGCAGGTGACATTCCTTGCACAGCGCGGATAATCGCGGACGGACGACAGACACGGAGCCCTGGGTGCCCGCCGAACTTGGACTGCCTACCGGTGCTGGCGACGCTGGTTGGCCGGGTGGCGCGCCCACCGGCCGGCATCCCGGCTGGCCGGCTCGGCTGGGCCCGATCGCGGTCGGCGCGGGACTCGTCGAGTTACGGCCGCCCCGGCTGTTCGACAGTTCGGCGTGGAGTCGGATTCGGCTGCGGGACCGGCTGCACCTGGAGAACTGGGAGCCCACCGGGCCGGGCCGGTGGGAGGAGCGGAACGCGTCGATGTCATGGCCGTCCCAGTGGTGGGCGCTGCGCTCGCTGGCGCGGCACGGCCAGTCGTTGCCGTTCGTGATCACTGTGGACGGTGAACTGGCCGGCCAGATCACCGTCGGCAACGTGGTCCGTGGCGCGCTGTGCTCGGCGTGGATCGGGTACTGGGTGGCAAGTCACCTGGTGCGCGGCGGGGTTGCTACGGCGGCCGTGGCGATGCTGGTCGATCACTGTTTCGCCGACGCCGGGCTGCACCGGTTGGAGGCGACCGTCCGGCCGGAGAACACGCCGAGCCTGCGGGTGCTCGGCAAGCTCGGCTTCAAGCAGGAGGGGCTGTTCCGGCGTTATCTGGACGTGGCAGGCGACTGGCGGGACCACCTGTGCTTCGCGCTGACGGTCGAGGACGTGCCGACCGGCCTGGTAAACCGGTTGGTCGGCCAGGGGCGCGCCCGAATACCATGATCGATTCGCCCATTCGGGCGATTCTCACGCATGGTACGGCCGAATCCGTATCTACCGGCGTGGCTCCGACACGTATGTGACTGTTGTGACTAACGTGGCGACGGCACCACCAGGCCGCGTTTGTACAGGGGGAGGTGACGGGGACATGCCGAGCTCGTTGATCATCGTCGCGCTGGTCGGCGCGTGGCTGCTCGTCCTCGTCCCGATCGTCGCCCGTCGGCGTCAGGAGGTGGCCACGACCGCGGACTCCACGCTGGCAGCGAGGGTCGTCCGCAGCGGGGGCGTGCGCAGCACGGCGGAGGAGGGACTCACCATGGCCGACGCGCCAGAAGTCGACACAGAACACGAAACGGACGACTACAACGATTTCGACCGTTTCGACGACGCCGACGACTTCGAAGCCGCTGATCAGGAGGAGTACGCCGACTACGCCGAATACCACGACGCCGAGCCGCGACCGTACCGCCCGGGGAGAGGCGGCTTCGACCCGGAGGCCGCCGCGATCACCGCGCGCGCGAGGTACACGTTCCGGCAGCGCATCGTCGTACTGATGTTGATGGCCGCGCTGGTCAGCGGCCTGGTCGCCGGCTTGTTGTCCCCGATGGTGTGGTCGCTGCACGCGGCAGTCGACGTCGGCCTGGTTGCCTACCTGGGCTACCTGCGCCGCCAGGTACGCATCGAGGAGGAGATCCGCGAACGCCGCACCGCCCGCCTGGGCACCCAACCACGGGCACACGTCCCCACCAGAGAACACGACGCCCACGGCCCGGAGTTGGACGAGGAGCCACTGGCCGTGGCAGAACCGCCAAGACCACCAGCACGCCGCCCACTCACCCGCCAAGTCCACCCCGGCACCGTCGTGGTGGACACCGACGACGAGGACCCCATGTTCGCCGAACTCGACGAACCCGGCACCCTCCCATACCGCCGGGCAGTAGGCGAGTAGCCGAGCGGTGGGGTGCGCGGGGCTCGTCGGCCCGACTGATATGCTGCGGGCGCACTCCAAGGGGCTGTAGCGCAGTTGGTAGCGCGTCTCGTTCGCATCGAGAAGGTCAGGGGTTCGATTCCCCTCAGCTCCACCATCGATCACAATGCGTAATATTCGAGTTTTTGGACATGGACCAGCGGTTCGTGCCTCCTTCGTTATGAAGCCGCTGGCCCCGCTGCGTGGCACCAGTGGCTGGCAGAAGTCGGGCGACTCGCCGTTGGTAGGGCCTGTGTGAGGTCCGCCAAGGTCAGGCTTCGTCGGGGTTCGGCGGTGGTTGAGCGGACCACCGTGTACACACTCAATGCGGCATGTGCGGATATTCGCGGTGACGGCCGTGGCTCTCGGTCGTGTACACCAAGGCGAGGACTCGCTGGGTGGGCACGGAGTGAGCCATCATGGCCATCAGAACGCGACGGTGGCGCGACCGGGATCACGTGTGGTTTGCGGTGGCTGGGCTGGATGACGCGTTGACCGTGGCCGTGGAGCGGGGTTTCGTGTATCCCGGTGATCTGGATGTTCCAGCGTGACCGGCACGGGTAGGACCGCATCACTGAATGAGTGGGATCGGATCGGGCTGGCCGGGTAGGGCAAGAAAAGCGCTCAGTCGGGTGGCCTCGGCCAGCAATGCGTCCCGGTCGGCCCGGCGCAGCCGCGTGAACGGCTCGATGTGCAGTGATGTGCCCGTGACCCGCCAGGTGCCCTGCCACCTGCCGTCGACCAGGAACGTGCCGACCGTCGCGCCGTTGCCCGGTGGCAGGGGAACCGCGCGACTGTCCACGATGACCCTGGCGCGGTCCCGGTGCGAGAGCAACAGATTGTCGTAGGCGGGCAGGAATCGCGGTGGGGCCGGTGTGTCGGCCGGTGGTCGCGGTGCGTCGGGCAGGTCGTGGAGCGCCTGGCCGGCTTCGTCGCGGAACTCCCGCAACGGCAGACGTTCGATCACCTCGCGCAGTCGGGTCAACCCGGACCAGGTCTGGACGTCGGCCACCGTGGCCGGGCCGAACGCGCCGAAATACCGCAACACCAGCTCATCCACCGGCACGGCACGCAACGGCGCGCCCAGCCAGCTCTCCACCGGTGTCCACCTCGCCGGTCCGCCGGTACCCCAGATGCCGCGCGGCGGTGTCTGGCACAGCGGGATGTGGTGGGTTACCGCGTACGCCAACGCGTTCGGGTCGGCGCCCGGCCGGGACTCGGCGAGCGACGCGCCCAACTCGGCGCGTGAGCGCGGCCGTCGCGCCAACAGCAGCCGAGCGTGTCGCAACAGGTCCGGCAGGTCCACGCCGTCGATGCCGTGCGGGAAGTGTGCGCCGTACTCGGCGGCGTGCAACGGCGTGAACAGCCCGCGCCAGTCGAGGTAGTCACGCGCGCTGACCAGGTGCACGGTGTTGCGCATCAGGTGCGATCGGACCACACGACGGTTCTCGGTCAGTGCGGCCAGTTCGTCGGTCGCGAAGTCGGTCAGTCTGGTCCAGAGCCCGACGTACGGGGCGAGCGGAGCCTGGGACTGCATGCCGCCCAGATGCTCGATCGCGTCGATCGCCCTGGCCGGTACGCGCTCGAGCAGGTACTGGCGAGCCAGCGTGGCTCGGTTGAGCGCGTACCGGCTCAGCACACGGCCGACGGACGAGGTCACCGCAGTGGCCCGAAGAACGCCAGGAGATCGGCGGCCAGTGCGGCCGGCGCCTCCATCGCCGGGAAATGCCGGCCGCGTTCGAACTCGCTCCAGTGCGAGCCGGGCGGGACCGGCACGAGCTTGCGGACGGTCTCGTCGGCGCCGAACACCGCGACACCCTGCGGGACGGCCGGCGGCCCGCCCCAGTCGGACGAATGCGCCTGCTCGTACAGGGTGTGCGCGGCCGTGGCGCCGGATCCGGTGAACCAGTACAGGCTCACCGTGGTCAGCAGTTGGTCGCGGTCGATCGGCAGGTCCGTCCACTCCTCGAACTTCTCGGCGATCCACGCCAACTGCAGCAGCGGCGAGTCGACCAGGCCGTAGCCGATGGTCTGCGGCCGGCTGTTCTGAATGGCCAGGTACCCGGAGCCGGCCCGCTGGAACTCGCCCATCCGATCCAGGATCAACTTGTCCACCGGGTCGTTCGCGTCCAGCCCGTCGGCGATGCCGGGCAGGAAGGTGGCCGTGGCGGCCGCGGTCAACGGATCGGTCACCACGTGCAGGCCCGTGACGTGCTCGCCGTCCAGGGCGGCCACCATCCCGGACACGCCGGCGCCGACGTCCCCACCGTGCACGCCGTAACGCCGGTATCCCAACCGACGCATCAGCTCGATCCATGCCCGCGCGGTGCGGCCCATCGACCAGCCGGTCGAACCGAGCGGCGTGGAGAACGCGTAGCCGGGCAGGGACGGCACGACGAGGTCGAAGGCCGGGCCTTCGGCCGGGTGGACCAGCGGCTCGATCAGGTGCAGGAACTCCGCGACCGAGCTGGGGAAACCGTGCGTGAGCAGCAGCGGCGTCGCGTCCGGCCGGTCGGACCGGACGTGCAGGAAGTGGACGGTCTGGCCGTCGATCTCGGTGGTGAACTGCGGGTACGCGTTCAGCCGCGCTTGGGCGGCCCGCCAGTCGAAGCCCGTGCGCCAGTGGTCGGCCAGCTCCTTCAGGTGGTCCAGCGGGATGCCGCGGGTCCACCCGACGCCGGGCAACTCGCCGGGCCAGCGGGCGCCGTCCAGCCGGTCGGCCAGGTAGTCGAGGTCGGACCGCGGAATGTCGATGCGGAAGGGCCGGATCTCGTCGTTCATCGAAGTGGTTCCTCTCGGGTCGGTTCTTCGTGGCTCGAGGGGAACGCTAGATCCGATAGCGGAACAGTTCGTTCCTAGATCTGCGAGAGAATCGATGAATGTTGGAAACCTCCGCACGGCTGCTGCGCCTGCTGTCCCTGTTGCAGGCGCGGCCGGACTGGACGAGCACCGAACTCGCCGAACGCCTCGGCGTCACCACCCGGACCGTCCGCAACGACGTGGACCGGCTGCGCCGGCTGGGCTACCCCGTCGTGGCACGGCAGGGCGTGGCCGGCGGATACCGGCTCGGAGCCGGCGGCACGCTCCCGCCGCTGCTGCTCGACGACGAGGAGGCGGTGGCGATCGCGATCGGGTTGCGTACCATCGCGAGTGGCTCGATCGCGGGGATGGAGGAGACATCGGTCCGCGCGTTGGCGAAGCTGCAACAGGTGCTGCCGTCGCGGCTGCGCCACCGGATCAGCGGGTTCGGATCGCACACGCTGCCGATGCCGGCACGCGGCCCTCGGGTCGATCCGGACGCGCTGACGGTGATCGCCGGTGCCTGCCGCAACCATGAGCGGCTGCGGTTCGAGTATCAGGCGCACTCCGGCGCCGCTGGCCGTCGCGTGGTCGAGCCGTACCGGCTGGTCAACGACCGGCAGCGGTGGTACCTGCTGGCGTGGGACGTCGAGCGGGCGGACTGGCGCACGTTCCGCGTCGACCGCATGCGGCCCAAACCGCCGACCGGACCGCGTTTCACCCCCCGCGAGCTGCCGCCCGAGCACGAGATCACGGCCCGGATGGCGCGCGGGATCGGCGAGGCCACGTGGCGTTACCGGGCCAGGGTGATCGTGCACGCCCCGGCCCAGCACGTGCGCGACCGCCTGCCGATCCGGGTCGACGTCGAGCCACTCGGCGCCGACCGGTGCGCCTTCGAACCCGGCTCCGACCATCCCCAGATGCTCGCGCTCTACCTGGGCATGCTCGACGCCGACTTCGAGATCGTCGACTCGCCGGAACTCGTGGCCGCACTACGCCGACTCGCCGACCGATACCGACGTGCCGTCGACGCGAGGCCGTGATCGCGCAGTGCAGCAGGCCGGCACGCTGGCGGGGATGGTCAAGCGATGTCGACGAACTGAGATGCCGCAGCGTCGGCGTGTCCGCCTCGTGGAAGGAGCGGATATGTGAACCGTTCTAAGTCTGCTGGTGACCCTGTAGGTGATCACTCCAGCCCGCCGGGGCGGACCATCCACTGTAGTTCGATCAGTATCGAACATACGCTATTCGGCATGAGCGCGCGTTCGAGTGGTTGAGGTGGGGCACCGCGGCGTGGTGCCGGTGTTTCCCGTGGGATGTGGTGTCGGGTGAGCGCCGTGTCGAATGACCCTGCCGCCACGACCGCTTCGCCCGCCGCGGCCGCGCCTGCCCTGTCCTCGACCATGCGCCCGGCGCTGGGCGAGTTCGTCGTGGAACGGGTGGAGACGGTGGCCATGACCGACCAGCAGTATGGAACGGCGGTCACCACCCTGGCCACGCTGATCGTCGAGTGGGCCAACGGCGCCGGGTCGGATGGCGCCCGCCCTGGTCACACTGGCCCTGACCGATAGGTCGGTGGTGTAGTGGCCGTGATGACGGGTGGCTGGGTGTGTCGGATGATCGACACCAACCTGCGGGCACGGCCCGAGCCGATACGCAGGTTCCTGCGCAGCGTCTCCGCGGAGATCGGCCGCTGGTGGTCGACCCAATGACGGACGTCCTCGTGCCGGGCACGGTCGATCAGATCACCGTCGACCGCATCCGATACCCCTCGGTCAGTCCCGTCATCGACATGTGCCTCGACGCTTCGCGACCTGCCGACGACGGGTTTGCCGTTCGCCGCAACGCTGGTGTCATCATCGGTTGGTGGAGAGTCGGTCAGGGCCGGCCCGCGCCTGATCGACGCGATGGCCTGCAGCAGTCCGGGTCCGACCTCGGCCCACCCGATCAGCAGGAATGGGCCGACGGCATCGAACGCGGCTTTGCCGTAGCCGCCGGTGACGATGGGGTCGGCGATGTTGAGTGCGAGGGTGGTGAGGCTGGCGAAGATGAGCAGTCGGCGCACCGGGCGGAGTTGGGTTGCGGTGGCGCCCTGGAGGGCGAGATGTCGGGTGCCCATCAGGAGGCCCAGGATGGAGAGGTCGACTACGGGGGCGATCAGGGGCGCGACCCAGACTGGGAC
>DASXXM010000394.1:0-6139 GCA_036503065.1 Pseudonocardiaceae bacterium
TCCGGCGGGTATTGTGCGCCGCTACCGAGATGCGCTGGCATCCGGCAGCGCGCTGGCCGTCTCGCACTTCACCAGTGATCTGATGCCGGCGGAAATGGCCGGCATCGTCGAGGTGATGAAGAGCAGCAGGGATCCGATCCACCCACGCAGCCGGGAGGAGATCGTGGCACTGTTCGCCGGTTTCGACGTCGTCGAGCCTGGTATCGTGCCGACCCCGCTGTGGCATCCACACGGCCCGCTCGCGCCGGAGGACGACCCGGACCGGGCCGGCATCCTGGCCGGGGTCGGCCGCGTGCCGTAGCCATCCGCATCGTCGTTCTTGTCCCCCACCAGCCGAAACCGTCAACGGAGCATGAGCACAACACCGTCCGAACCGTCAGCCCGTGAACCGTTCGATCGGTCCACGTTGGTGGCGGCGTGGCTGCGGGCGCTGGCACCGACCGGCTTCACCGCGATGCCCCGGCCGGACTTCGAGGAACTCATCGCGCGGCACGTGGCCGCGATGGCGGACGGTCTCGCGGCCCAACCGTTGGCGCTGGCTGCCGCGCAGCGGGCGGGCGCCGCGCTGGTCAGGGCGAGCTTCACCGACTCCGAGTGCCTGCGGGCCAGCCTGCGCGTCCTCGCACCGGGCCTGCTGGGCATGGCCAAGGCCGACGGCGGGCCGGATCCGTTGGACCGGGCGTTCACCATGCTCGGCGCCTTCGGTGCCGGTTACACGGCCGAACTGCGGGACTGGCTGTTCGACCAGCAGGAGGAGGTCAAGCAGGCGCTGCAACGGGCGACCGGCGAGACCGAGCGTCGCCTGAAGCGCAGCGAGGCCTGGTTCCGCGAGGTGTTCGTCCGCGCCGCCGTCGGCATCGCGATCAGCGACCCGAACGGCCGGCTGGCACTGGTCAATCCGGCGCTCGCGGACATTCTGGGCTGTGAGCCGGACGATCTGGTCGGCCGCAGCATCGAGGAGTTCTTCCACAGCCAGGAAACCGCCGACATCCGCGCCGACTACCACGACCTCGGCGGCATCGACAGCAAGCCGCTGCGCCGCCGCAGACGCCTGGTCCGCGCGGACGGCCAACTGGTCTGGGCCTATCTCGCGGTGTCCGTGCTGAGCGACACCGACAACGGGCCGACACTGCACCTGACCATGGTGGAGAACGTCAGCGACCTGCACCTGCTGCAGGACCTGACCAGTTACCAGAGCCTGCACGACGTGCTGACCGGCCTACCCAACCGGCAGTACCTGTTGTCGCAGTTGCAGTCCCTGCTCGCCGGCCCGTCGGCGGAGCGCCACGTCACGTTGTACCACCTCGACCTGGACGGCTTCGGCACGATCAACCGCGGCCTCGGCCCCGAGCACGGCGACCGGTTGCTGCTGCTCACGGCGCGAAGACTGGAGAACCAGTTCGACGGGCAGCGGGTGCTCGTCGCCCGGCTTACCGGCGACGAGTTCGCCCTGCTGTTCTCCGCCGGCAGCGAGCCCGCCGATGTGCTGGCGACGCTCGCGCAGATCAACGAGACGCTCGGCGAGCCGGTGCACCTGCCGGAGGGCGGGGTCGGCCTGTCCGCGAGCATCGGTGTCGCGCACGGCGTCGTCGGCGAGATCGATCAGTACGAACTGCTGCGCCGGGCCGAGGTCAGCCTGCGGCGGGCCCAGGACACCGGCAACCGGCAGTGGGCCGAGTACGACCGGCACCAGGACGCCATCGAGCGGCGGGACGCCACGCTGGCCGCGACCATGTCCGGCGCGCTGGAGTTCGGTCAGCTCAGCATGCTGTGGCAGCCGTGGTACCTGCTGGCGGACGGCAGCATGCTCGCCGGCGTGTCCGTGTGGGCTGTCTGGAACCACCCCGAGCACGGCCCCATCGACCACCACGAATGCCTCCGGTTGGCCGACATGACCGGTGCCGCGGTGCCGTTCGCCGCCTGGCTGGTCGATATGGCCGCCGAGCAGGTCAAGGCGTGGTCGGACCGGTTCGGCGACGCCGCGCCGCCGATCGTCGGCGTCGGCCTGACCAGCAGCCAGATCGCCGACCCGGACCTCGTCGCCACGGTCGGCGGCGCACTGAAGCGGACCGGTATCCGACCGGACCAACTGTGCCTCGGCATCCCGGCCGCCGCGCTGGCCGTCGAGGGCGGCGAGGCCAGGGAGAGCATCGGCGTGCTGACCAGCATGGGCGTGCGAACCTCGCTCTGCGACACCGGCGTGGCACCGGTCGAGCTGACGCTGCTGGACGACTGGCCGATCACCTCGGTGGAGATGGCCAGGCCGCTGGTGCGACGGCTCGCCGGGCTCGACCCGGAGTGCCGGCTGGCCAGGACCACCGCGGCGCTGGTGGGCACCATGCGGGACACGGAACTGCCGGTCGTCGTGTCGGACCTGCGTACCGAGCGGGAGGTCGACTGGTGGCGGTCGGTCGGCGCGATCTCCGGCAGCGGCCCGTACTTCAGCGAGCCGGTCGACGCGGACGAACTGAGCACCAGGATTGCCAAGGGCGGTCGCTAGCCGGACAGGCGTTGTGAGAGGGTAGTTGTTGTGACGACCGTCATCCGCCGCCAGGTCGCGGCAGCCGTGCTACTCGCCGCTGCCTTCCTGCTGGCCGCATGTGGTTCCGGCCCCAGCCAGGTCAGCCAGGCGCTCATCGTGGGCAGTACGTCGGTTTCCGTGGATCAGGTGCAGAACGAGCTGAACGACGTGCTGGCCACGCAGACCACGTCCCAGCAGGCCCAGCTGCAGAGCAAGCTGGACCAGGCGTCCCGCGCGCTCGTGCGGGGCCACGTGCTGCACGTGCTGCTGCAACATGCCACGACGCAGTACCGCCTGAGCGTGACCGACCAACAGGTGGACCAGGTGATCAGCCAGGCCGGTGGCACGGCCAAGGCCGCCGCCGCGCTGTTCATCGCCCCGTCGAACATCCGCAACGGCGTGCGCGACCTGCTGCTGGAGGTCGCGTTGGCCCGCAAGTACGCCGACACGCTGAACGTGACGTTCGGCTACGTCGTGGCGAAGGACAGGGCAACGGCCGTCCAGGACGCCCAACAGCTCGCGGCCGACCCGACCAGGCTGACCGGCCTGGTGAACGCGGCGAACGCGGCCGCCAAGGCCGCGGGCGGCACGAGCGGCGGCGCGACCTCCACCCAGTTCTCGATCTCGTCCTACCTGCAGGGCATCGCGCAGGCGCAACAGCAGGCACAGTCACAGGGTCAGACCGCGCCGACCGAGGACCTGTCCCCGCTGTTCGGCGCGCCCGCCAACAGCGTCGTGACCTTCCAGCCCGCCGCCGCGGCGGACCCGAGCTGGATCGTCGCGATGATCAAGACGCGGGCCGTCGGTGCGGGCACCGCACCCGGTGCCCCGTCGGCCGCCGACTCGTCGGACCTGGGCACGCTGGAGTCGGTCGGCATCAGCCTGTTGCAGCCGCAGGTGACCGCGCTCGGCGTCCGAATCAGCCCCCGGTACGGCAACTGGAACCAGGCAGCCATGACGGTGACGGCCGGCAACGACCAGACGGCGGACGTGGAGTTCCCGGTCAAGTCGTGAGCAGTATCTTCTGGCGCGCTCCGCGCCGCGGGGGCCCGGCCGCTGTTTCGCGGCGTCTCCGCCCCCTCCGCTGGGCTTCGCCGCCGCTCCGGGGGCGAAGACGCCGCGGCGGACCGGGCCAGACGCCTCGCTTCGCTCGATCCAACGGTGGTTTTGTTTGTGTCTGGCCGTGTGGTTCGGGGCCGTCGTCTCACTTCGTTCGATCCCGGTGGTTCTGTTGAACACCGTCGTCCTGATCGATCCTCGGCTCGGTCCGGTGCTGCCGGCTGCCGCACTGGTTGTCCTGCGGACCGCCGACGATGTCTATGTCGGCGGTGACCTGCCGTTCTCGCTGGGCCTGCCGTCCGCTCCTGCCGTGTTTCCGGCGGACCGGTCGGTGGTCGTGGTTGCCGCCGACCTGGCCGAGCCTGCCGCTGCTCGGTTGTTCGCGGGCGGTGCTGCGGTGATCGGTACTCCGGCGCCGGCTGGCGCGGAGTTGTTGGCCGCGGTGGCCTTGATGGATCGGTTGCGGTCGCCGGGTGGGTGCCCATGGGACGCCGAGCAGAGCCATGATTCGCTTCGTCGGTATCTGGTGGAGGAAACGTACGAGCTGTTGGAGGCCATTGAGGACGGTGACCGGGCGGCGCTGCGCGAGGAACTGGGGGATGTGCTGCTGCAGGTCCTGTTCCATGCCAGGGTGGCGGCGGAGGACCCGGTTTCTCCGTTCGGTGTGGACGAGGTGGCCGCCGAGCTGGTCGGCAAGTTGGTCGGCCGGCATCCCCATGTGTTCGCGGACGGCGATCCTTCGGTCCGTGATGCCGTTACCCAGCAACATCGCTGGGAGGAGCTGAAGCAGGCCGAGAAGCAGCGCCGGTCCAGTGTGGACGGTGTGGCGCTCGGCCAGCCTGCGGCCGCACTGGCCGGCAAGCTCACCCAGCGTGCCATCCGGGCCGGGTTGCCGGCGGATCTGTTGCCCGGCAACGAGTCCACGCTCGGCACTGCCTTGTTCGCGCTCGCCGCGTCGGCCGTCCGGGCCGGCCTTGAACCGGAAACCGAGCTGCGTGCCGCCGCCCGGCGCTTCGCGGCCGATCTGGGCGCCGCCGAACGCGCCGCCACCGAGGCCGGACTGAACCCGCTGAGCATGGACGGCGACACCTGGCGCAAGTTCTGGCCGAGATAGCCGTTGTCCACAGGCTCCGCCAGTTATCCACAGGAAGCCACTGACCAGCACGAAGCCCCCCAAAATGGACTAGACTGGATCTTGGGGGGCGCCCCGAAGGAATGGGCTCGTTTTTCAGGCCAGGGACAGCGCTATCCCGTCCAGAATGTCGTGTTCGCTGGCCACCAGTTCGGTGATGCCGGCCTGTGCCGCCAGTTCCTCGGCGATGGTGCGCACGATGATGGCGCCGCCGCCGATCACGTCCACCCGCCCCGGATGCATCGGGCCCAGCGCTGCTCGCTGCTCGCGGGTCATGGCCAGCAGGTCGGCCGTTGTCCTGCGGATCGCGGGCAGGGGGATTCGGGACAGGTGCAGTTGGTCCGAGTCGTATTCCGGTAGGTCCAGGTGCACGGCGGACAGTGTGGTCACCGTGCCGGCCACGCCGATGAAGGTCCTCGCCCGCGCGACGGGCACCGCCGCGAACGCGTCGGCCAGGATCTCTTGTGCCAGTTGGGTTGCCGCCTCGATCTGCGCGGGGCTCGGCGGGTCGTCGGGCAGGCAGCGCTCGGTCAGGCGCACGCAGCCGATGTCCACCGACCTGGCCGCCAGCACGTCCACCTTGCGGCCGTCCCACGTGCCGAGGACCAGTTCCGTCGAGCCGCCGCCGACGTCGGCCACCAGGAACGGGCCGTCGGCCGGGTCCAGTTCGCTGACGGCGCCCGCGAACGAAAGGCGGGCCTCCTCGTCGCCGCTGATCATTTCGGCCGGAGTGCCGAGAACCTGTGCTGTCATCGCGAAGAACTCGTCGCGGTTGGTGGCGTCCCTGGTGGCGGACGTGGCCACCATCCGCGCGCGCTCGACGCCCTTGCGGACCGCTGTCGCCAGGTAGTCGGTCAGTGCCGTTCTGGTTCTGGCCAAGGCTTCCGGTGCGATCCTGCCGGTCGCGTCGACTCCTTGGCCAAGGCGGACGACGCGCATCTCGCGGTGTACGTCGCGCAGCCACGCGGTGCCGTCATCGCGGGCGGTGACGTCGGCCACCAGCAGGCGGATCGAGTTCGTGCCACAGTCGATCGCGGCAACCCGGGCCATGTTCGGTCCCCTCGACGCACGACACCCCTGGACTCGGCCAACCGTAGTCCAGGGGTGTCGTGGCGGGTCACGTCGTGGTTGTGGGGGGTGCGGTGGTCGTCGTCGCCGCCGGGCTCGAGCAGGTCGGCGGCGGGGTCGTGGTCGGCGGGGTCGTCGTTGGCGGCGTTGTCGTGCCCGTCGGCGTCGGAGTCGGACAGGGCGGCGTCGTGGTGGTGGGCGGCGCTGTCGTCGTCGGCGGATTCGTCGTCGTGGTCGGTGGCACGGTGGTCGTCGTCGGCGGACCAGTCGTGGTGGTCGGCGGCGGCGTCGAGGTGCCTGTCGTCGGTGGAACGGTGGTGGGGGGGACCGTCGGCACCGTGGTGCCGGGCGGGACCGGG
>DASXXM010000395.1:0-2681 GCA_036503065.1 Pseudonocardiaceae bacterium
GTGCGGTCGGCCCAGTCGCTGGCCAGGAACTCGGCCTGGAGCTGGGCCAATCGGTCGTCGGTGACCAGTTCGTCCGCCTCGGACGCGCCCGGCAGATCGTCCACATCGAACAGTCGGCCGGCCGAGTACCGCCGCTCGAGCCAGCCGTGGAACGCGGTGCCACGACGCACGGACGGATTCGGCGGGAACGGCAGCGGCCGCCGCAACCGGCGGGCCAGACTGTCCGGATCGGCGGCCAGTTCCACCAGTTGGCTCACCGTGAGCTGTGCCGGCAGGAGCACGCGTTCCCGCCGTTCGGCCGCTGCGGCCCGTTCGGCCAGCAGCACGTCGACGTCCCAGGCCCAGCCGTTCGGATCGTCCTCGTCCGGGGTGTCGTCCGGTTGCGCCCGCATGGCCTCGCGGACCAGTTCGGCGCCGTCGATCAGGTTGGTTCGCCGGTCCCCCAACGGATCCACCGGCCAGTCCACGCTGCGGACCTGTTCGGCCAACGGGTTCGGCTCGTCGTCCTGCGGTGGCGCGGCCCACACGTCGACCGTGCCGAGCCGGTGTTCGCTCATCACCAGATCACCGATGTCGACCAGGAACGTCGAGGGCCCACGGGGTTTCGTGCCGGTCTCGCCCCACCAGTGCCCGGAGATCAGCAGCGTGTGCTCGGCGCGGGTCAGCGCGACGTAGCACAACCGCCGTTCCTCGACGATCCTGCGCCGCTCGAACGCCTGGTCGTGCTCTTCGAGGGCGGTCTCCATCTCCTTGCGGTTCATGCTCGCGTCGAGTCGCAGCGTCGGCAGGTCAACGGCGTCCCCACGCAGGTCGGCCGGCAGCTCGACGATCGACCGCAGCCAGGACGACTGCCGGCGCGCACCGGGGAACACGCCGTCGACCAGGTGCGGAATGGCCACCACCTGCCATTCCAGGCCCTTGGCCGCGTGCACGGTGAGGATCTGGACGCGGTTGTCGGCCACCTGAACCTCCCCCGGCGACAGCCCGTCCTCGGCCCGCTCCGCGACGGCGAGGTAGTCCAGCAGCGCGGGCAACGTGGCGGACGGGCTGGCGGCCGCGAAGTCGACCACCACGTCGGCGAACGCGTCCAGGTGCACCCGACCGACACCGCCCGGCCGCGCCATCGCCTCGATGTCCAGCATCAGGGTGCGTTCCACGTCCGCGACGAGTTCCGGCAGCGGCACGTCCAGCCGACGGCGCAGGTTCGCGAGTTCGTCGCCAAGGCCGGCGATCCGACGGAAACCGGGGACCGAGTAGGCGGTCGGGTCGCCCGGATCGTCCAGCGCGTCGGCAAGGCCCGTCTGTTCCGCGTGTTCGCCCGGCGTCGCGTCCACAACGGCGGCCACTTTGCTGTCTACAGTGGACCTTGGTTGGTCGTCGGTCAGTTCGCCCGCCCGGCGCCAGAGCGCGGCCAGGTCGGCGGCGCCGACCCGCCAACGCGAGTTGGTCAGCAGCCGCATGGCAGCAGTGCCGGCCAACGGGTCCACCAGCAGCCGCAGGGTGCTGACCAGGTCGCGGATCTCCGGTTCGGCCAGCAGCCCACCGAGCCCGACCACCTCGACCGGCAGCCCTTCCGCCCGTAGCAGATGCGCCAGTTCGGCCATGTCGGCCCGACGCCGGACCAGGACCGCAACGGTCGGCGGCCCGCCGTACTCGTCGATCCAGTCCCGCCACCGCTGCGCGACTGATTTCGCGACCCACTGACGTTCCTGCCGGATGTCGGGCAGCAACGCGCAGGCCACCTGACCTGGGGGCGCGTCATCGCGGGCCCGCAGGTCGTCGACGTCGAGCCCGGCTGCGCGCAGCGGTGTGGCGATCAAGTTGGCCAGCGCCAACACTTCGGCCGGGTTGCGGAAGCTGGTGAGCAGCCCGTAGCGGTGCGCGGGCTCTTGTGGTGCGCGGGGGAAGTCGGTGGTGAAGCGGGGCAGGTTGGCCGCGCTGGCACCGCGCCAGCCGTAGATGGCCTGTGCGGGGTCGCCGACAGCTGTTGCCGGCAGGGGGGTGCCGGCGCCGAAGAGTGCGCGCATCAGGACGCGTTGGGAGTGGCCGGTGTCCTGGTACTCGTCGAGCAGGACGGCGCCGTAGCGCTCGCGCTCGCCCGCCACCACTTCGGGATGGGTGCTGGCCAACTGCGCTGCCAACGCCAGTTGATCGCCGAAGTCGACCGCGCCCAGTTTCCGTTTGGCCTGGGCGTAGGCGTCGACCAGGGGCAGGAGTTCGGCGCGGAACCGTTGCGCGGTAACGATCTCCTGGAGTTTCAGGGACATCTCGTCCTTCTGGCGCGGTCCCTTCTTGGCGTTCTCGATCAGGGTAGCGATGCGGTCGGCATATTCCCGGAGTTGATCCGGATCGACGAGGTGTTCGGCCAACTCGCCCGCAAGTCCCAGGAGGTAGCCGGTGATCGTCGGTGGCACCCGATCGGTCTCCAGGTCCTCGGTCCAGGTGGTGACAACGCGGTGCGCGACCTGCCAGGCAGCCGTCTCGGTGAGCAGTCGGGCACCGGGCTCGACGGGTAGCCGCAGTCCGTGTTCCGACACGATCCGCCCGGCGTAGGCGTGGTAGGTCAGCACGGTCGGTTCCCCGGCCAGGACGGCCAGCCGCCGCTCCCCCGTCGGGTCCAGCCGGTCCAGCAGCTTGGACCCCGCCAGCCGCCGCAGCCGAGCCCTGATCCGGTCCGAGAG
>DASXXM010000396.1:0-9892 GCA_036503065.1 Pseudonocardiaceae bacterium
CCGGCGCAGGAACTGGCCGCGGTGCTGATCCGCTGGGTGGCCGACCGGGTCGCCGAGCGTGAGGGCGGCCCGGCCGAGCGCGTCGTGGTCACCCATCGCGCCGGCTGGGGCACCCACCGGACCGCGTTGCTGCACCACGAACTCACCCGGCACGGCCTGGCCGGCATCACCCTGCTGCCCGAACCGGTCGCCGTGGCCGAGGGCTACGGCGGTGCCGTCGGCACCCTGTTGGCCACCTACGGACTTGGCGGCACCACGGCCGACGCCGCCGTCGTCCGGCGGACCGACGACGGCTTCGAACTCATCGGCCACGCCGAGGAACCGCTCGGTGGCAGCGGGTTCGACGACGCGATCCTGGAGTGTGTCCGGGCCGAGGTGGGCAGCGCACTGGACCGGCTCGACCCGACAGAGCCCGCGGCGTGGCTGGCACTGGCCCAACTGCGCGGCAGCTGCGCCGGGGCGAAGGAACTGCTGTCCAGCGAGGCCGAGGTGATCGTGCCGGTCGGCCTGCCCGACGGTCCGGTCGACACCAGGATCACCAGGGCCGACTTCGAACGGAGCATCCGGCCCGCCGTCGCCGCCGGGGTCGGCCTGCTGCCGCGCGTGCTGCGGTCGGCAGGCGTCGCGCCCGCGTCGCTCGCCGCGGTCGTGCTGACCGGTGGGTCGGTGCGGATTCCGCTGGTCGCCGAGCTGGTCGCGGCCGCGTGCCCGGCCAAGCTGGTCGTGGGGTCGGACACCACCGTCGTGCTTGGCGCGGCCGCCGCGGCCCGCCGTCTGGTCGCCGGGCCCGCGGTGTCCGTCGTGGTGTCGGACGCGTTGGCGCACACGGAGGTGATCGACCGGTCCGCCATCGCGCGGTACGCCGCTTCCGCCGCGCTGGATCCGGCCGACGTGGACGCCGAGTTCGGCGCGGACCCGCCGCCCCGGCCACCGGTCGACGTCATCCCGCTCGACCTGCCGGTTCGCCCGTGGTCTCGCCTGCTGCCCCGGGTTCGGCCCGCCGTGCTGACCGTGTCGACCCTGGTGGTGGTCGCGATCGGTGTCCTGCTCACGTTCATGGTCGAGTCCGGCACCGGCAACCACCAGCCCCCCAGCCCACTGCACCTGACCCCGGCCGCGAACCAGTCCGTGGCAACCACCACCCCCTGACCGCCCCAACCAAACCGACCGCCCACCCAACCGCAAGGACAGCCGTTGACCCAGCACGCGACCACCCCCCGGCTCATCCTGGACGCGCCGACCCGGCGCCTCCTCGACGCGGTCGAGGCCGACCCGCTGGCCATGACGACCGTGGGCATCCCGGCGCCGGGCGGCTACGGCAAGACCACCGTGCTGGCCGAACTCGCGCGCGTCTACCGGGCTGCCGGCATCCGGGTCGCCGGGCTCGCCGATTTCGGCGCGGACGAGTCGGCCGTGCTGCTGGTCGACGACGCCCAGCAGCTCGGACCGGCGCAACTCGCCGAGCTGACGGCCCTGGTTGCCGCGGGCCGGACGCGGGCCGTCATCGCCTACCGACCGTCGCCCCGCTCGGCCCCGCTGGCCGAACTGGCCGATCAGCTGAGCCGGGCCGGCACGCAGGTGTCGCTCGCGCCGTGGGACGCCGACCAGATCGCCGACTATCTGGCCGACCGGCTGGTCGCGGCGCCGACCGCGGTGGCGTTCACCCACGCCAACACCGGCGGCGTGCCGCGGTTCGTGGCCCACGTCGGCGACGCGCTCGTCGAGGGCGCAGGCTGGCTGGACCAGCAGGAGCCGCAACTGCCGAGGTCGGCGATCGACGCCATGCGCCCGGAACTCGACCGGTTGGACCAGGAGGTCGAGCGGTTCCTGCTGGCCGTGGAGGCCGGCGTCGGCCGGCACGTCGAACTGCTCGGCGCCCTGCTGGGCCGGTCCGGCGACGAACTCGCCGACGTGATGGACGCGGCAAGGGCCACCGGCCTGCTCGGCACGGACGGCGCGCTGCTGCCGATCGCGCGCCGCGCCGTGAGCACCCTGGTGCCGGCCGAGCGCCGCATCGGCATCCGCCAGCGGCTGGCCGAAATCCAACACGAGCGCGGCGGCCCGGTCCTGGACCTGGCCCGGTCCCTGCTGGGCACGGGCGTCGGCGGGACCGGCGTGGCAGCGGTGTTCCGGGCAGCGGCCGCGGAAGCCATGGCCACCCGGCCCGCGCTGGCCGCGAAGCTGTTCGCCGCCGCGGCCGCCGCCGGCACCCCGGTGACCGAACTGGCCGCAGGCTGGGCCCGTGCCGCGGCCCGATCAGGCGACCTGGACCGAGCCCTGCGCCTCGCGGACCAGACCATCGCCACCGACAACGCCCCCGACCGGGCCGCGGCCGCCGAAATCGCCGCCGCGGCACTGGCCCACCGGGGCCAACTGGGCCGGAGTGCCGAGTTGTACCGGTGGGCGGGCCCCGGCTTCCCGGCATCGTTCGCCACGATCGGCCTGCTCGGTACCGGGCAGCTCAGTACCGGTCAGGGCGTGCCGACGCCGTCGTCCTCGGACGACGGTCCGCCAACCCTGCTTGCCGGCGCGGCAACGCTGATGGCACAAGGCATCCAGGAGTCGATAACCGGTTCGACCACGGCCGCGCTGTCGCAGTTGGTCCGGGCGTCGACGCTGCTGGAGCCGGCGGGCCAGGCACTGTTGCTGCCGGACAGCCCCGCCGCGCTGGCGGCACTGGTGGGTGTGCACGGCGGCGAACTGTCGCTGGCCGAGTCGGTACTGGACCGCGCGGCCGTGGCCAACGTCGGTGGGCCCCTGTTGGCCGCCCGGCATCGGCTGTTGCAGGCGTGGATCGCGATGGCCCGCGGTCGGATGGCGGCGGCCAGGGAGAACCTGATCGCCGCGACCCGAATGGTCCGCGTGCTGGAGCCGAGGGACTGGCTGTTCGCCGTGGCGCTCGAGGTCGGACTGGCACGGCGCAACAGCGACCTGGCCACGTTGCGTCGTACGTGGAGCCAGGCGGGCGAGGCGATCATGCGCCACCCCGTCGACTTGTTCACGGTGTTGCCGCTGGGCGAATTCGCGATCGCCGCCGCACGCCTGCGCGACCAGTCCCGGCTGCGCCCACACCTGGACGAGGCATGGGCTTTGCTTGGCGCACTGGGCAATCCGCCCCTGTGGTCGACGCAGTTGCACTGGAGCGCGCTCCACGCGGCCATCATCGCCGAACAGCCGACCGTCGCGGCCGAACACGCGGCCGCGCTGACGGCCAACGCCGGACACTGCGGCTACTGCGCCGTCCTGGCCGCGGCCGCCGATTCGTGGCTGGCGGTGGTCGCCGGCAACGTCGACGCGCCGGCAGTGGAAGCCACCGCCCGGGCCCTGCACGAGGCAGGCCTGTGCTGGGACGGCGCACGACTGGCAGGTCAGGCGGCGATCCGCACGTCGGACCGGAAGGCGATGGTCGGGCTGCTCAACTGCGCCCGCGTGTTGCAGGGTCGCCCGGCCCGCCCGGCCACCGCCCGCGCGACAACCGTGACCCGACCGACCAACTCGGCCGGCGCTGGGAGTGGGACTGTGACTGGTGGGGCAGATGTTGCTGGTGGTACGGCGTCGGCGGGCCGGATGAACGCCGCCGGTCCGGGGAATTCGACCGGTAGGGCGAACTCGGGCGCAGGCGCGAACGCGCCCGGCGCCGGGATCTCCGGCCCGGCATACCCACAGAACCCAACCGGGCCAACACCCCCATCCCGCCCAACGGCCGCATCCCACCGGACGAACCCAACCCGCCCAATAGCAACAGCACCTGCGGCGATGGCATTTTCGCGACCGTCAGCGCCGCCCGCGATGCCAGCCACACCAACGAATCGAACCCTCCGCGCCGAACTGGACCCGGGCATCCTCAGCGACCGGGAACGCGAGGTCGCCGCGCTGGTAGTGGCCGGCCTGACCTACAAACAGGTCGGTGACCGACTCTTCATCTCGGCCAAGACGGTCGAACACCACGTGGCCCGGATGCGCCAGAAACTCGGCGCGACCAGCCGGGCCGAACTCTTCGACCAACTGCGCCAACTGGTCCGCCCGGACCCGCAATCCTGACCCCGGTGCGGAACTGGTCAGGTGCTCACACCGAGTATCGCCATACGGTCAGTCCGTAGGCGCCGAACCACAGGCCGGCCAAGGTGAAGCCCAGCAGTAGCAACGTCATGGTGGCTGTGCGCTGCCTGGCCACCGTGACCGCGATCGGCAGCAGGAGGGGAAACGCCACCAGCAGCAGTCGTGCCTTGTCCCATTGGATGCCGCTGGAACCCAGGATGAGGACGAGCACCAGGCCGGCGAACAGCCACAGTTGCCACGGCATCCGGTGGCGGGCTCCGACGAACAGCAGCACCGCGGCCAGCACGATCCAGGTCGTCAGGATCGTGAACGCCGATCGGTCGGTGGACCAGGTGTGGACGAACCATCGCGCCGTGGCGCGGCCGAAGTCGAAGCTCGATCCCCATCCTTGTTTCTGCACCACGAAGTAGCCGTCGCCGCGGTCGGTCGTCGATGCCACCCACAGCAGGTAGCCCAGCATTCCTACTGGTGCCATCAGGATCGCGGCCACCGCGTCCCAGCGTGCCCTGTCCTTGACCAGATCTATCAGCGCCACCGCTACTACCGCGACTATCAGTGGGGCGGCCATCGGGCTGACGTAACCGGCGGCCGCGGCGCAGAGTCCGGCCATGCGCCACTTGCGTTCGGTCAGGCCGACCAGTGCCCAGGCGGTGCACGCACACAGCAGGGCTTCCGGATAGGTCATCGAGTACACAATGGACATCGGCGCCGCGGCGAACAGGACCACCATGGCGATCCTGGTGCGTGGGGAGTTGGTGTAACGGCTTGCCAGTCGGGCGACGCCGTAGGCCGCCGCTGTGCCGGCGATCGTGGAGATCGTGACTCCGGCGACCGTGTAGTTGTGTCCGAGGACGGCCGCCGCCCAGTTGACCAGTTCGGGGTAGCCGGGGAAGAACACCATCGGTGTCGACGGGTTGTGGTGGCCGTAGAGGTCGACCATGTCCGGTGGGACGCCCAGGTACCCGTGTTGGGCGATGGCCAGGTACCAGGAGCCGTCCCAGCGGTGGAACGAGAACTCTGTGCTGTTGGCGTTCGTGAGCCACCAGAAGATCAGGATGCCGACGCCTCGGATGGCCAGGAACAGTGCGCCGGGGGCCAGGAGGTGTAGTACCCGGTGGGCGCTGGGTTCGGGCGTTGCTTCGGGCTGTTGCTCGGCGCTGATCCGGGTTCGGTCGGGTACCGACACGGTCATGGCTGCCTCCTGCGCCGGCCGTGTAGGCGGCTCGCCCGAGTGAGTGATGCTGACGCCTGTGTTACTACGTTGCGTGAGTGCAAACGTCAAGCACCCGGTCGTCCTCGGGTTAGTGCGCTGTTGGGCAGTCGGGGTCGTCGGAGCAGCGGCCCGCGGTGGGGCCGCTGCGCGGGTGGTCCACCTGGAGCGTGGTGTGCCTGATGTCGAACCGCGTGGCCAGGACCTGTTCCAGCGTGGCTCGGCAGTCGTGGCAGTCGCGGTCGTCCTCGACCACGACGTGTGCGGACAGGGCCGGGAAGCCGGACGTCACCTCCCAGACGTGCAGCTCGTGGACGTCCAGCACGCCGGCTACGTCCAGGATCGCGGTGCGGACGCTTCGCGGGTCGGTGCCCCTGGGCGCGGCCTCCAGGATGATCCGGCAGGACTCGCGGACCAGTTCGATCCCCGCCTTGATCATCAGGGCGGCGACCAGGAGGGAGGCGATCGCGTCGGCCCGGGTGAAGCCGGTCGTCAGGATCAGTAGGCCCGCTATCGCGGTGCCGATGAAGGCATACAGGTCGGTGAGGATGTGCTGGAAGCTGCCCGCCACGTTCAGGTTGCGGCGGTCCGCCTTGCGCAGGACGAGGGTGGCCGCGAGGTTCACGACCACGCCGGCCAGGGCGACGGCGAGCACCGGCAGGCCGGACACGGTCGGCGGATGGATCAGGCGGGTGATCGACTCGATCACGAAGAACAGGCTCAGCCCGAGCAGGGTCGCGCCGTTGGCCAACGCGGACAGGATCTCCGCGCGCTTCAGGCCGTAGGTGTACGCCCCGGCCGCCGGCCGGCTCGCCAACCGCATCGCGAACAGGGCCAACCCGATGGCCGCCGCGTCGGACACCATGTGCGCGGCGTCCGCGAGCAGCACCAGGGAGCCCGCCACCAAGCCGACTGCCACCTCCAGCAGCATGAACCCGACGATCAGGGCGAGCGCGGTCCAGAGGTAGCGGTGGTCGGCGTCGGCGCGCACCGTGTGGCTGTGGCCGTGTCCGACGCGTTGATTCTGACCATGGTCGTTGTCGGCTTCGGGCGTGGTTGTGCCGCTGTGCCCGTGCCTGTCGTGCTGGCCGGTGCTCATGGCGTCCCTTCCCGAGGATCCATGCACGTTTGTGCATGTGTTCGGTGTCGAGATTACCGCATCGCGCAGCCTGTGGCAGCGACGTGGGGTCACCCGTTCGGCTCAAGGCCGGCCACTACAGGCAGGTGCGGTCCGCACTGCGACCATCAACCCGGCGCTCTGCGAGGAACCGACAGGGGCAGCCAGTAGTTGTTGATCGACCCGAATCGTCTGACCGAGACGCGCCCGCGTTTTTAGGCCAAGTCGAGAAGGTAACGCGACTGAAATCCTTTCTCGACATCCGACCATTTATGCATTGCGGTAATTTCTGTTTCCGCAATCTCGACTGGGTCCTGGCTGCCACGCGGACGTCGTTGCAGAATTATCCGTCGCACTTTCCATGTTCGATATCCCGGCGAGGTGCGATAGCCATACTCGGTTACCGAGACAGCCCCCTCATGCCGACCCATTCAGATGTCGGCCGGGAAGGTAAAGTCAACGACACAGGCAGTAAGATCACCCCGTCAGCGTCGATAAGCCACAGATTCGGCTTTCCTTCAAAGAGGACGACCTGGCCCACCCATTTCCAGGGGCAGCCACGGTAGCGGCGGAGAGCCTTGTCGGTGTCTTTGCAGCGTGTTGGCATGTTCGCCCAGACAGCGCAAGGCGCCGTGGACGGCGTTGTAGGCCTGCTGGTCGATCGTGAGGTCGACCGGACGGGATGTGCGGTGGCCGGTGTTCTGGGAATCAGGCGGTCAGGTCGAGGGTGAGTTGGGGCTCGTTGCTTTCCAGGTCCAGTAAGCGACGTTTGGCTGGTAAGCCACCCGCGTAGCCGGTTAGGGCGTTGTTGGTGCCGACTACCCGATGGCAGGGCAGGACGATCACTACTGGGTTGCGGCCCAGTGCGGCTCCGATCTTGCGTGCGTCTGTCGGTGGGCGGTTCAGTGCCGCGGTCAGGCGGCCGTAGGTGGTGGTGGTTCCGTAGGTGACCGTGGTGAGTGTGGACAGGACCGACTGGTCGAACTTGCCGGCCAGGCGTAGGTCCAGTGGGACTTCGAACAGCTGGAGTGTGCCGGCGAAGTAGTCGTCCAGTTCGGTGCGTGCCTGGTCCAGCCAGGACCGGGCGGCCGGGGTGTCGGTGCCTGTCAGGTGGGCCAGTCGGGCTCTGAGTTGGTCTGGTGGGGCGAACGAGCAGGTGGCCAGGCCCTGTTCGGTCGCAGCCAGGGTCAGGGCGCCGATCGGGGTGTTGTGGCGGATCGTGGTCGTCGGGCTGAGATCGGTGGTGGTCATGGGGTGGCTCCTCGGGGTGCGTGTGTGTTGCATCCCGTAGAACCCCGGGAGGGGTGGATTGGTTGCAGTTAGGCCAGGAGGTCGTCTATTGCCCGGTATATCCGTTTTTCGGAGACCGGATATGCGGTGCCCAGGGTCTGGGCGAAGTAGCTGACCCGTAGTTCCTCGATCATCCAGCGGATTCGGCGTACCGGTTCGGTGTCCGCCGTGCCCGGTGTCAGGCCGGCGACCAACTGGCGGTACTCCTCGGTGATCGTGGCTATGTCCGTTGTCCGCTCCTGGTCCCGGCGTGGGTTCTCCGGGAGTTTTTCCAGGCGCCGGTCGATCGCCCGCAGGTACCTGGCCACGTCCGGCAGCCGGGTCAGGCCGGTGTCGGTTACGAAACCTCGGTACACCAGCGCTGCCAGTTGCGCGCGGATGTCGGCCAGGGCTGCCGGCGGGGTGAAGGACGGCATGTCGGCCAGCCGGGACTCGACCTCCTGCCGGGCGATCAGGACCAGTCGGACGCGGTCGATGACCTGGAACAGGGTGCCGTGCAGGTCGCCGCGGACGGCGTCGCGCAGCGCGGCGAAGCCGGCCGCGTCCCATGCCGGGGCGCCGTGCGCCACGAGAAGGTGGTCCGCCGCGGCGGTCAGGCAGTCGTCCAGCAGGTCCGCCACGCTCTCGTGCGGGTGCCGGCCGAGGGCCAGTTTGGCCTGGTTGTCCAGGCCGCGGACCACCGACTTCACCGGGGACGGCACGGTGAGCAGCACCAGTCGCCGGGTGCCGCGCCACATCGCCGCCTGCTGTTCGGCTGCCGTGTCGAAGACGCGGATGTCGACGCTGTCGCCCGCGTCCACCAGTGCCGGGTAGCTGGTCACGTCGAAGCCGGACACGCGCTGCCGGTAGCTGTGCGGCAGCGTGTCGAACGTCCAGTCGCGTAGGCCGGTTCGGGTGATGTCCCTGGCCGCCTCGGCGAGCGCGGATCGGGTGCGTGGCTGGAGTTGGGCGCGTAGTTCGGCCAGGTCCTTGCTTTGGGCCACGGTCTTGCGGTGTTCGTCCACCACGCGGAAGGTGATCTTCAGGTGTTCCGGTATCTGGTCGGTGTTCCAGGCGTCCAGTGGGACCGTCACACCGGTCAGTCGTCGTAGTTCGCGGCCCAGCGCGACCAGCAGTGGCTCGCCGCGTTCCGGCAGCGAGGCCAGTGCGGCCCTGGCGACGTCGGGTGCCGGGACGAAGTTGCGGCGCAACTGTTTGGGCAGCGAGCGGATCAGGGACGTGACCAGTTCCTCGCGCAGGCCCGGGATCTGCCAGCCGAACTCGTCGGCGTCGACCTGGCCGAGCACGGCGAGCGGCACGTCCACGGTCACGCCGTCGTCCTGGGCGCCCGGTTCGAACTGGTACGTCAACGGCAGCGGCGCGCCATCGGACCGCCACGCGTTCGGGTAGGCGGCCTCCGTCACCGACGATGCCGAATCGTTGACCAGCATCTCCCGGTCGAACACCAGCAGGTTCGGTTGGGTGCGCTGGGTTTTCTTCCACCAGCTGTCGAAGTGCCGCGCGGACACCACATCCGGGCCGATGCGCTGGTCGTAGAAGTCGAACAGTGTCTCGTCGTCGACCAGGATGTCGCGGCGTCGCGCGCGGTTCTCCAACTCGGCGACCTCGGTGAGCATGGCCCGGTTGCGGTGGAAGAACTTGTGGTGGGTCTGCCAGTCGCCCTCGACCAGGGCGTGTCGGATGAAGAGCTCCCGGCACAGCGTCGGGTCGATCCGGCCGTAGTTCACCGTGCGGGCCGCCACGATCGGAATGCCGTACAGGGTCACCTTCTCGGTGGCCAGGACCGCGCCCTTGCCGCGCTCCCAACGGGGTTCGCCGTAGGTGCGGCGGACGAGATGGCCGGCGAGGCGTTCGATCCACTCCGGTTCGATCCGGGCCACGATCCGGCCCCACAGCCGGGACGTCTCGACGAGTTCGGCCGCCATCACCCAGCGGGGTGGTTTCCGGAACAGCGCGGAACCGGGGAACACGGCGAACTTGGCGTTGCGGGCGCCGAGGAATTCGTTGCGCGGGCCCTCTTTCAGGCCGACGTGGGACAGCAGCCCGGCCAGCAGCGCGGTGTGGACCTGGTCCGGCTCTGCCGGTGTCTCGTTCACGGTGAGGCCGAGGTTGCGGGCGATCTGGCGCAGCTGGCCGTGCAGGTCCTGCCATTCGCGCACCCGCAGGTAGTTGAGGAACTCGGCTCGGCAGAGTTTGCGGAACCTGTTGCTGGACAA
>DASXXM010000397.1:0-7163 GCA_036503065.1 Pseudonocardiaceae bacterium
TACAGACACATGTGCATAACTTCCTACGTTATCCACAATTTCCCGGCAGATACCCCATTCGGGGCTTGACAGGCATAGGGTTGAAAAGGGCCGAAGCCCCCAGGGATGGGCGGGGCCTGCCCTGTGGTCGGCGAATCACGAGGCCACTCCAGCCGACACGGCGTGACAGTCCAGCCTCAGCGGGCTGTGTCAGTGCCGATCGGTTCGACTTGTGGGGATCAACCGCCGCTACAGGATCGCGCGTAGTTGGTCGGCGATGCCGGCGATGCGGCCGAGGATGCCGTTGACGAAGCGCGGCGAGTCGTCCGTCGACAGGGTCTTGGCCAGTTCGACGGCCTCGTCGATGGCCACGGCGTCGGGGACGTCGGGAGCCCACAGCAGCTCGTACAGGCCCAGCCGCAGCACTGCCCGGTCGACGGCGGGCATCCGCGGCAGCGACCAGCCCTCCGAGTGCTCCGACAGCACGTCGTCGATTCGTGCCCGGTGTGCGGCGACGCCCTCGACCAGGGTGATCGTGTAGTCGTTCACCGGTGGCAGGCCGGGGGCGCCGACCCGGTCGGCCAGCATGGTCACCGGGTCGATGCTGCGGATGTCGGCCTCGTAGAGGATGTCGACGGCGCGCTTGCGGGCCTTGCGCCGCGCGCCGGTGACCGGACGACGGTGGTCCGGCGCACCGGGGGCCCGGTCAGGCGTTGACACGGCCAAGGTACCGCCCGTCGCGGGTGTCCACCTTCACCTTCTCGCCGGTGCTGACGAACAACGGGACCTGGATCTCCGCGCCGGTCTCCAGCGTCGCCGGCTTGGTGCCGCCGGTGGAGCGGTCGCCCTGCAGGCCGGGGTCGGTGTGCTGGACGATCAACTCGACCGACGCGGGCAGTTCCACGTACAGCGGGACGCCCTCGTGGGTGGCGACCGTCGCGGACTGGTTCTCCAGCAGGTAGTTCGCGCCGTCGCCGACGGTGTCCTTCGGCACGGTGAGCTGGTCGTAGGTGTCCGTGTCCATGAACACGAAGTCGCCGGCATCCTGGTACAGGTAGGTCATCTCGCGACGGTCGACGGTCGCGGTCTCGACCTTGGTGCCGGCGTTGAACGTCCGGTCGACCACCTTGCCGGTCAGCACGTGCTTCAGCGTCGTGCGCACGAATGCGCCGCCCTTGCCCGGTTTGACGTGCTGGAACGACACGATGGACCACAGCTGGCCGTCCAGGTTCAGGACCAGGCCGTTCTTCAGGTCGTTGGTGGTGGCCACGGCTGTAGCTTCTCCTGTTGCGCGATGGTGGGGTCGTGCGTCGGGCGCTACACGACCACGAGTTCCTTGGTGGTCAGGGTCAACAACTCCGGCGCGGCCCCGCGCACCACGAGCGTGTCCTCGATCCGGACTCCGCCGCGGCCCGCGAGGTAGACCCCGGGTTCGACGGTGACCGCCATGCCAGCGGAGAGTCTACCGTCACCGGACTTCGACAACGCGGGAGCCTCGTGGATCTCCAACCCGACCCCGTGGCCCAGGCCGTGCAGGAACTGCTCGCCGTAGCCCGCGTCCTCGATCACCTCGCGCGCGGCGCGGTCCACGTCCCGCACCGCGGTGCCCGGCGCCAGCGCGGCCCGGCCCGCGGCCTGGGACCGCGCGACCAGTTCGTAGATCTCGCGCTGCCAGTCGGCCGGCTCGCCGAGCACGAGCGTGCGCGTCATGTCGGAGTGGTAGCCGTCGACCAGGGCGCCGAAGTCCAGCTTGATGAAGTCACCCCGGCGCAGTTCGGCATCGGTCGGGCAGTGGTGCGGGATGGCCGAGTTCGCCCCGAACGCCACGACGCTCTCGAACGCGATGGCGGCCGCGCCGTGGTCCAGCATCCGGCCCTCCAGATCGCGGGCCACGCCCCGCTCGGTCCGGCCGGCACGCAGGCCGCCAGCCGCGATCAGCTCGTCCAGCGCCTGGTCGGCGGCGCCGCACGCCATCCGCAGCGCGTGCACCTCGGTCTCGTCCTTGACCAGCCGGAGCCGCTCGACCAGGCCCGGCGCGCGCACCAGGTCGATGGCCGGTCCGCTGTCGGTGAGCAGGTCGAACTGGTCGACGGTGACGTGGTGGCTCTCGTAGCCGGTCCGCCGGTAGGCGGCGGGGGCGGCCGACATGCGGGCGATCAGCGCCTGGTCCGAGCCGCGGTCGATGAGCCGCGCCAGTTCGGGCACCTGCTCCTGTGACTGCGTCAGGTATCGGCCGTCGGTGCACAGTACGGTCCCGGTCTCCTGCCCCGGCTCGTCGGCGGCGGCCACCACCAGGACCGCGTTGGAGCCGGTGAACCCGCTCAGGTAGCGGATGTTGCACAGGTCGGTGACGAACAACGCGTCCAGGTCGGCGGTACGCAGTTGTCCGCGCAACGACGCCCTACGGGTGACATGTGATTCCGGCACGTGGTCGAGCCTAATCCGCGACGCCGTACCCTGGGGCGATGCGACCCTGGCTGACGCGCGGCTGCGTGATGGCGGTGTGCTACGCCGCCGCCGAGACACTGCTCGCCCAGGTGCAGGTCAACCATCCGGACAGCGGTTCGGTGCTGGACCCGATCGTGCTCGCGCTGCTGGTCGGCGTGAGCGGCCTGTGGGCCGGGGTGGACGGCTGGCTGCGCAAGCCGCGCCGTGGCATGAACTGGTTCTACGGCGGGCTGATCGGCGGGGTGCTGGCCGGGTTGCTCAGCGTCATCGCGAAGGCGTTGTTCGTGGATCAGACCGGTGTCTGGGCGCTGGGGCCCGCGTTGACCGGTGACGCGGCGTTCATCGCGCTGTTGATCATGGTGCCGGCCGGGCTGGGTATCGCCGTCGGCGGCAGGCTGACGCCGCCTGCCGAGGCTCCTTCGCTGGCGCGGCGCTTTCAGGGCCGCAAGGTCGAGAGGTCCGAACCGCTCGGGTAGGCGTCCCACTGCTGGTCGGACACGGTCGTCACCGGCGACGAGTTCAGCTGCGCCGCCGACGGCGTGCCGACCACCCAGAGCTTGCCGTCGTCCAGCACCAGTCCCGTCGGCCGTCCCGGCGCGGACACGGCCGTCGCGCCTGCCTTCAGCCGCGCCGCCAGCGGCAGGCCGCCGATGCTCGGCGGTGGCTGGTCCAGCATCCCGGCGGCCAGGGACAGTGCCACCGACCGGCGTTCCACCTCGATCAGCCTGCCGCCGACCACCAGGTCGACGGTGCGGTCCGGGGCGGGCACGGCGAAGCCGTCGAGCAGGGTCAGTGCCTGCGCTTTCTGTTGGCAGGCCCGGAGACCGACGATGTCCACGCCGAAGTGCGCCAGCCCGGTCGGTCCGGCGCCGGGGACGGTGCTGGTCGACCGGAACACATCCAGCGGCACGCGGCCGCACGGGTCTACTGTGGACACCGGAGCGTGCCCGTCCGGTCGGCGGACGAGTCCTGGCCCCTCGCTCGCCGCGCCGGGGAGCACCACCGGCTGGTACGGGTGATACGTGAAGTTGGCGTCCCAGAACGTGATCGTGGTGCCCGCAGCCGCTGTGTCGGCAGCTATGGCGAAGGCGTTCAGGGCGTCCACCCACATCCAGTCGGACGTGGTCGCGTCCAGCACCGAGCGCAGCCGTGCCGTCGTGGCGCTGGGCACCGCGCTGAAACCGTTGGCGCCCAACGCCTGCACGCCGTTGGTGAAGGTCGGATCCGCCGAGCGCAGCACGAACTGGCCTTCGCCGGAGCGGCCGCTCGCGGCGCCCGTGGTGTCGGTGAACAGTAGGTAGAACCAGCCGTTGAGATACAGCGCGGCGGGCTGGCCCGCGCCGTAGGCGTTGGCGCCGTGGACATCCCCGGCCGCCGACACGATCGGTGCGCCACCGTTGGCCCGCGTCCAGTGCACGCCGTCGATGCTGGTGGCGAGGCCGATCGCGTTGGCGTTGCCCTGGTTGCTGATGCCGGTGTAATAGAGGTAGTAGGTTCCGTTGACCGCGATCACGGACGGGTCGCAGGTGTGCAGGCTGTCGAATCCGGTCGGGCCGTTGCCGAACACCTCGTCGGCCGGGGCGCCGTCCGGACCGGTGAACGGGCCGTTCGGCGATGCGGACGTGGCGTAGAGGATCTGGTCGCCGGGCCGTGGCACGCCGGGTAGTTGGCTGCACCACCACATCCGGTACTGACCGTCGACTTCGAGGACGGACGGCGCGTAGTTGTAGGGCGCGCTCGGCCCGCCGGACGCGATCACATCGGCGCCGCCGCGGGTGTGGTCGGTGACCAGGGAGATCGCCTGCGGCGTCGGCCGTGCCGGCGCGTTCGCGGGTGGGTTGCCCGGCAGGACGCCTTGCTTGCCATCGGCCTGCGGGCTGACGGCGACCCCGGTGCACGCGGTCAGCAGTGCCGAACAAGCAGCCAGACAAGCAGTCAGGCAGGCAGCCGCAGACATCAGCCGACCAGACCGGTTCCGCATCCGGTACGACCTCCACCGCGCTGTCCTTTGCGTCGGCGCGGCGCGCGCCGACCCGGCAGCGTGTTCGCCGCCCGCGCCAGTGTACGGACGCCCTTCACTCCTTCGGGTGAAGCCGGCGAATTGCGCGTGATCAGCTGGTGGGCCCTGTACCGGTGGTCGGCGGCGTGACGAACACCCGGTGCGGCGCACCGTGGTACTGCCCCTCGCCGACCTCCAACAGCCCGAGCCTGCGGTCCACCGCGAGGCTGGGCTTGTTGTCGTGGTGCACGAGAGCCCAGACAGCGGGCAGGCCGAGCCGGCGAAGGCCGTGGTCGATGACGGCGGTCGCGGCTTCGGTGGCCAGGCCCTGGCCCCAGTGCGCGCGGCCGAGCAGCCAGCCCGCTTCCGGCAGCGCGCCCGGCAGTTCCCGTGACGGCCAGAGATGCACCAGGCCGACGACCTCGTCGGCTCGTTCAAGAACCCAGCTGCCCATTCCCGGCTCGACCGGCAACGACAGCCGCCGACCGACCGCCTGCTCGACGGCGTCCCGGTCCGGGATGGGTACGCGGTAGTAGCGCGTCACGTCCGGGTCGGTGTAGATCGGCATGAGCACGTCGACGTCGTCTTCGGTCAACGGTCGCAGTCGCAACCGCGGCGTCACCATCTCGGGAGGGGCCACGGCATCCGATCATGCCTGGTGGCCCGCTCACCGGCCAACCGCGCGTTACCCCGCGGTGTGTTGGGCCAGCCAGCGGATGGCCAGCGGGTAGCCCTCGACACCGAGGCCGAGGATCACACCGGTCGCGACCGCCGAGATGTAGCTGTGGTGTCGGAAGTCCTCGCGGCGGTGGGTGTTCGAGATGTGCAGCTCGATGAGTGGGGCCGTCAGCTGGGCGCACGCGTCGCGTACCGCGATGGAGTAGTGGGTCCATGCCCCCGCGTTGAGCACGACCGGGGTGCCGTCGTCGGCTGCTTCGTGCAGCCAGCCGAGCATCTCGCCTTCGTGGTCGGTTTGGCGGACCTCAACGTCGAGGCCGAGTTCGGCGCCGGTGGTCTCGCACATCTGGACGAGGTTGGCGTAGGTGGTGTGGCCGTAGGTGTCCGGCTCCCGGGTGCCGAGGCGGCCCAGGTTGGGACCGTTGAGTACCAACACCTTCACCGCGGGTCTCCCTTGGTCGGCGACGCACCGTCGGCCAGCGTGGCGTAGGCCGCCGCCAGCAGGCCGGGGTCGGGTCCCTCGAGGCGGCCGGGTTTGGCGAGGCCGTCCAGCACGACGAAACGGAGCGTGCCGGCCCTGGTCTTCTTGTCGGTACGCATGCCGTCCACCAGCTCGGGCAACGCGTCCTGGTCGTAGCCGGTGGGCAGGCCGATCAGCCTCAGGATCGCGCGGTGCCGGTCGGCGGTCGGGTCGTCGAGGCGGCCGGCCAGTCGGGCCAGCTCCGCCGCGAAGACCATGCCCACGCTGACCGCGGCACCGTGGCGCCAGCGGTAGCGTTCGCGGCGTTCGATGGCGTGCGCCAGGGTGTGGCCGTAGTTCAGGATCTCGCGCAGGCCGGACTCCCGCAGGTCCGCGGACACCACGTCGGCCTTGACCTGAACGGCCCTGCGGACCAGTTCGCCGAGCACGTCCCGGGTCGGGTCCAGCGCGCGCGCCGGGTCCGCCTCGATCAGCTCCAGGATCGTCGGGTCGGCGATGAAGCCCGCCTTGACGACCTCCGCCATGCCGGCGACGAGTTGGTTGCCGGGCAGGGTTTCCAGCGTGACCAGGTCGGCGAACACGGCGGTCGGCTCGTGGAAGACGCCGACAAGGTTCTTGCCGGCCTCGGTGTTCACGCCCGCCTTGCCACCCACGGCCGCATCGACCATGCCCAGCAACGTCGTCGGCATGTGCACCACGCGTACGCCGCGCATCCACGTACCGGCAACGAAACCAGCGAGGTCGGTCACCGCGCCGCCGCCCATGCCGACGACGATTCCGTTGCGGTCCATGCCGATCCTGCCCAGGACCGAGTAACAGAACTCGGCGACCGACAGTGCCTTGCCGTCCTCGGCGTCGGGCACCTCGACGCGGTGGGCATCCAGGCCGGCCGCGACGAACTCCTCGCGCACCACCTCGGCCGTCATGCCCAGCGTGGGTTGGTGCACGATGGCCACGGTGGACGCGCCGGCCATCGTGGCGGTCAGGTCGCCGAGCAGGCCGCGGCCGATCACGACGTCGTAGGGCCGTTCGGCGCTCACCCTGATCCGCGTCGGCTCGGCCATCGCGTTCCCTTCGTTCACCGGGTGTTCACCGGGTCAGTGATCCGAGACGGTCGAGGACGGCGGCCACGATGTCCTCCGGGGCCAGTTCGTCGGTGGCCACCTCGACGGTGGCGACTTCCCGGTACAGCGGCAGTCGCGCGTCCAGCAGGGCTTTGAAGGTGGCCCTCGGGTTCACGCCGGCCAACAGTGGACGGGCGGTGGACAGGCCGGTACGGCGCATGCCTTCGGACAGATCCACGCTCAGGAACACGACCGTCGGGGTGAGCAGCAGCGCCCTGGTCCGTCCGGACAGGACGGCGCCGCCGCCGAGTGCGAGCACGCCGACGTGGTCGGCGAGGGCGGCGGCGACCGCTTGTTCTTCCAGGACACGGAACGCCGGCTCGCCGTCGGTAGTGAAGATGTCCGAAATGGACTTGCCGGCGGCACGCTCGATGTCGTGGTCGACGTCGCGGAACGGCACGTCGAGGCGTGCCGCGAGCAGTTCGCCGACGGTGGTCTTGCCAGCGCCGGGCGG
>DASXXM010000398.1:0-5717 GCA_036503065.1 Pseudonocardiaceae bacterium
GACCAGTTCGGGCGCAACCTCACCGCCAACGCGCGGGAGGGCAAGCTCGACCCGGTCATCGGCCGGGGCAAGGAGATCGAGCGGGTCATGCAGGTGCTGTCCCGCCGCACCAAGAACAACCCGGTGCTGATCGGCGAGCCCGGCGTCGGCAAGACCGCCGTCGTGGAGGGCCTCGCGCAGCTGGTGGTCAAGGGCGAGGTCCCGGAGACGCTGAAGGACAAGCAGCTCTACACGCTTGACCTCGGCTCGCTGGTGGCCGGCTCGCGCTACCGGGGTGACTTCGAGGAGCGCCTGAAGAAGGTGCTCAAGGAGATCCGCACGCGCGGTGACATCATCCTGTTCATCGACGAGCTGCACACGCTGGTCGGTGCCGGCGCGGCCGAGGGCGCGATCGACGCGGCCTCGATACTGAAGCCGATGCTGGCCCGCGGCGAGCTGCAGACCATCGGTGCCACCACGCTGGACGAGTACCGCAAGCACGTGGAGAAGGACCCGGCGCTGGAGCGTCGGTTCCAGCCCATCCAGGTCGGCGAGCCCTCGCTGGAACACACCATCGAGATCCTCAAGGGCCTGCGTGACCGGTACGAGGCGCACCACAGGGTGTCCATCACCGACTCGGCGCTGGTGGCCGCGGCCACCCTGGCCGACCGGTACATCAACGACCGGTTCCTGCCGGACAAGGCGATCGACCTGATCGACGAGGCCGGCGCCCGGATGCGCATCCGCAGGATGACCGCGCCGCCGGACCTGCGCGAGTTCGACGAGAAGATCGCCGACGTGCGCAGGGACAAGGAGTCCGCGATCGACGCGCAGGACTTCGAGCGGGCCGCCAAGCTCCGTGACGCGGAGAAGCAGCTGCTCGCGCAGAAGGCCGAGCGGGAGAAGCAGTGGAAGGACGGCGACCTCGACGTCGTCGCCGAGGTGGACGACGAGCAGATCGCCGAGGTGCTGGCCAACTGGACCGGCATCCCGGTGTTCAAGCTCACCGAGGCGGAGACCACTCGGCTGCTGCGCATGGAGGACGAGATCCACAAGCGGATCATCGGCCAGGAGGAGGCCGTCAAGGCCGTCTCCAAGGCGATCCGCCGCACCCGCGCCGGGTTGAAGGACCCGAAGCGGCCGTCCGGCTCGTTCATCTTCGCCGGCCCGTCCGGCGTCGGTAAGACCGAGCTGTCCCGCGCGCTGGCGAACTTCCTGTTCGGCGACGACGACGCGTTGATCCAGATCGACATGGGCGAGTTCCACGACCGCTACACCGCGTCGCGGCTGTTCGGTGCCCCGCCGGGGTACGTCGGCTACGAGGAGGGCGGCCAGCTCACCGAGAAGGTGCGCCGCAAGCCGTTCTCGGTGGTCCTGTTCGACGAGATCGAAAAGGCGCACCAGGAGGTCTACAACACGCTGTTGCAGGTGTTGGAGGACGGCAGGCTGACCGACGGTCAGGGCCGCACGGTGGACTTCAAGAACACCGTGATCATCTTCACCTCGAACCTGGGCACGTCGGACATCTCCAAGGCGGTCGGTCTCGGGTTCGCCCGCGGCGACTCGGACGGCTCGAACTACGAGCGGATGAAGAACAAGGTCAACGACGAGCTGAAGAAGCACTTCCGCCCGGAGTTCCTCAACCGTATCGACGACATCATCGTGTTCAACCAGCTGACGCAGGACCAGATCATCCAGATGGTCGACCTGATGATCGGCCGGGTGGAGACGCAGCTGCGCGGCAAGGACATGGGCTTGGAGCTCACGCCACTGGCCAAGCAACTGCTGGCCAAGCGCGGTTTCGACCCGGTCCTCGGCGCCCGCCCGCTGCGCAGGACCATCCAGCGCGAGCTGGAGGACCAGCTGTCGGAGAAGATCCTGTTCGGGGAGCTCCAGCCCGGCCAGATCATCGTCACCGACGTCGAGGGTTGGGACGGCGAAGGCGCGGGCGAATCGGCCACGTTCACCTTCCGAGGCGAACCCAAGCCGAGCCGCGTGCCGGACGTCCCACCGGTCGACCTGGCCACCTCCGCCGGCCTGACCGCCGACGTACAGGACGCCGTCGAAGGCGACTGACCACAACAGAACAAACCAGGCCCCGGCCGTCCGCGCGATGCGGCGGCCGGGGCTGTTCCGTTGTCAGGCGCCGGTAGCCAGCACGACCTCGAACTCCAGCAAGCTCGACCCGGTGGCGACCGGAGTGGACCGCGCCGCCCCGGCATGCGCCGCGATGGCCGGCCCGGCAGCCCAGGCTTGGTAGTCCTCCTCGCTGCGCCACTTGGTGTAGACGAAGTACCGGGTATCCCCGGACACCGGACGCAGCAGCTCGAACCCGAGAAACCCGGGCGCGGAGTCCACCGAATGCATCCGGTGCGCGAACCGCTTCTCCAGCTCGGCCCCGCTACCCTCGGCGACCTCGATTGCGTTGATCTTCACGACGGCCATGAACCCAGCCTAGGCGACCGGTGGTAGACAACCAGGATGGCGGACGGTGTGGTCGAGTTCGGTGGCGACGGCCCCGGCATCCTGCTCCTGCACGGCCTGATGGGCCGCGCGACCACCTGGTGGCGAACGGCCCGGTGGCTGACGACCTACGGTCGCGTGGTCGGCCTGGACGCCCGCGCCCACGGCCGCAATCCGCACCGAAAGCGTTGTGACACCGAACAGTTCGCCCAGGACGCCGCCGACCGGATCCGGGCACTGGGGCTGGGCCCGGCGATCGCGATCGGCCACTCCATGGGCGGCCTGCACGTGATCGCGTTGGCCGCAGGCCATCCGGATCTGGTCAGGGGCATCGTGGTCGAGGACATGGCACCCGACCAGCGCGGCCGCACCGCCGACGTGTGGCGACCGTATTTCGAGTCGTGGCCGGTGTTCCGCTCACTCGCCCACGTCCGGGAGTTCTTCGGCGGCGCAGGCGACTACTTCGTCGAGTGCGTCGAGGAACGAGCCGATGGTTATCACCTGATCGGGGATCTCGACGAGCTGATCGCCATAGCCCAGGAGTGGGGCGAACGGGACTACTGGGACTTGGTGACCAGCATCCGCTGCCCGATGCTGGCGATCGAGGCGGGCGACAGCCCGATGCCACCCGGTCAGATGGCCGCAATGGCCGAACGGGCAGGCGGCTGGCACCTGAAGATCGACGGTGCGGGCCACATCGTCCACGACGACGCGCCGCAGGAGTACCGCGGTGCGGTGGAGGCGTTCCTGTCCCAACTGCTCAACCGCTGAGGTACGACTGGACCGTCTCGGCCGTACCGGTCCGGGTGTCCCGGACGGCCACCTCGACGATCCGCGCCCGGACCGGCTCGATCGGGTGCAACGCGGCGAAGCCTGCGACCAACTGCTCCGGCGTGACGTCCTCGGCCAGGGTGCAGTGCGGCACCCACATGCCGGGCAGGTAGTGCGCCCACGGATCACGCACCCGACCGGCCAGCGCGTCGTGCGCCGCCACGTGCACCGCGAGCAACTCGGCATCCGTGACGGCGCAGAGCAGCAGGGTGTTCTGGCTGGTCGGGAACGTGCCGAGGGTGTAGAGCCACACGCTGGGCATGGCCAACACCGCCAGGTCCGTCGCCAGGCTCCTGCGGGTGGCCGGCGGGATGGTGCCGGCCATCGCCAGTGACAGGTGCGGCCGCTCGGCCGCGGTGGGCACGCCGGCCAGCGCCAGTCGCTGCCGCAGTGCCCGCACGGCCTCGTCCGCCGCGTGGTCGAAATAGCACTCCAGGGCGTGCGCCACTACCGGCCCTCACCGGGCAGGCCGAACCGGCCGTCATCGGTCTGCTCGACCAGGCCGTCGACCAGCAACGAGTCCAGGCACCGGTCGCGCTGGCCTGCGTCCGACCACGCCGTGTCCAGGTCGGCCCTGGGCACCGGACCCGGCGCGGCACGCAGCACGTCCAGCAACAGCCCGCGCACCTGCCGATCCGTGCCGGCGAACTTCTGTACCGCCTTGGCCGGGCCGGCATACGCCGGTCGGCCCGCCCGCTGCCACGCACAGTCCGCGAAGATCGGACAGTCCGCACAACGCGGCGAACGAACGGTGCAGATCACCTGACCCAGTTCCATCAGCCCGGCCGAGAAGGCCGCCGCCGACTCGTCGTCGGCCGGCAGGATCGCCGCGACATCCGCCATGTCCCGCGCCGTCGACGGCGGTCCGGCGTCCCCGGCGCCGTGCACCGCGCGGGCGATCACCCGCCGTACGTTCGTGTCCACGACCGGACACCGCCCGCCGTAGGCGAACGCGGCGACCGCCCTGGCCGTGTAGGCGCCGATGCCGGGCAGGCTCAGCAGGGTGTCCACATCGGACGGCACGACATCGCCGTGCTCGGCGGCGATCGCGGTGGCGGCGGCGTGCAGGCGCAGCGCACGGCGCGGGTAGCCCAGCTTGCCCCAGGCCCGCAGCACGTCGCCCTGGCTCGCGGCGGCCAGTGCCGCCGGGGTCGGCCAGCGCGCCAGCCACTCCTGCCAGATCGGTTCGACCCGGGCGACCGGGGTCTGCTGCAACATGATCTCGCTGACCAGCACGCCCCACGCGGTGCGGTCCGGCCGTCGCCACGGCAGGTCCCGAGCGGATGCCGCGAACCAGTCGATCAACGCGGTGGTGTCCATAGCGGGACCGATTCTGTCAGCTAGCGGACCTCGGTCAGTTCCCCGGTCGCCACTTCATAGACGAAGCCGCGCACGCGGTCGGTGTGCGGCACGAACGGGCTGCGCCGAACCCGTTCCACCGACTGCCGAACGCTGTCGGTGACGTCCCGGAACGCCTCGACCGACCAGGTCGGCCGCAGTCCGGTATCCGCTTCCAGTTCGTCCTTGAAGCCGTCCTCGGTGATCGTGGCCAGACCGCACGACGTGTGCTGCATGACGATCACCTCACGCGTCAAGAGCTTGCGCTGGCTGATCGACAGCGACCGCAGCACGTCGTCGGTGGCCACCCCGCCCGCGTTGCGCAGGATGTGTGCCTCGCCGTGCCGCAGGCCGAACACGTCGAACACCTTGATCCGAGCATCCATGCAGGTCAGCACGGCCAGGTGCAGGGCGGGTACCGGCGTCGGCACGCCAGGCGCGCCGTGGTCGAAGCCGGCGACGTGGCGGGCGAGCAGCTCGTCGATCACGGTCAAGGATGCCTCCCGGGCTTGGCTCGTCCGGATGATTTGATCCCGAGCGGGCCTGCCCGGCAAGCCGTTCGGGGTCAATGTCACGTGCGCGTCCGCCAGCGACACGCCCTCGATCGGGTGCATCCGGGAAGTTGACCTGTGGAGGGTTAGTTTCCGCAGGTGGACGAGCCAAGGGGACCGCTGTCGTCGTCGGTTTACCGGCGTCGGCGCGTGCTGGCCACGGCCGGCACCGCCCTGGGCGCACTGCTGTTCGTCTGGGCCGTCGGCGCACTGCTCGGCGGCAACGACACACCCGCCGTACGGGGCACCGCACACGGTGTGCCGCTGGCCACCACCCGCGCCCCGGCCAGCAACCCGCCGACCACCGGCATGATCGCGACCCACGGCAGTACGACCAGCTCACCGTCGGCCAGCGCCACACTCCAAACGACCACCACCACGACGACCACGTCCGCGCCACCGCCGGGCCCGCCGCAGGCCTGCCCCGACTCGGCGATCCGGCTGACGGTGACGACGCCGAGACCCGCCTACCGGGTCGGCCAGCGCCCGGGGCTGACCCTGCACATCACGAACGCGGGCACGGTGCCCTGCTTCCGGGACGTGAGCCACCAGCTC
>DASXXM010000399.1:0-5289 GCA_036503065.1 Pseudonocardiaceae bacterium
GAACTGGCGGTCCACCTTGATGATCTGGACCGGCAGCTCCTTCAGCCGCGCCAACGACGAGTAACCGGTGCCGAAGTCGTCCACGGCGAACCGGACACCACGGTCGACCAGTTCGGACATCGCGGCCAGCGACCGGTTGGGCAGGTCGATCAGGCTGGTCTCCACCAGTTCCAGCACCACACGCTCCCACGGAATGCCGGCCTCCAGCACGGCGTTGGCCACGATGTCCACGAACTCCGGGTCACCGGGCACCAGGCCGGCCAGGTTCACCGCCACGGACACCGGCTTGCCGCAGTTCGACGGCCAGGTCGCCGCCTCACGCAGCGCGCCGCGCAACACCCAGCGGTCCAGTTCGCGCATCAGGCCGCCCTGCTCGGCCACCGGCAGGAACACGTCCGGCGCCAGCATGCCCCGGTCCGGGTGCGGCCAGCGGACCAGCGCCTCCGCGGTCTGGATCGCGCCGTCCGGCCCGACCACCGGCTGGTAGTGCAGCACAAGGGAGTCCGCGGTCAGCGCCTCGCGCAGCTGGCCCTCCAGGTGCACCTGCCGGTCGGCCGACGCGATCAGCGCCGCGCTGGCCAGCGACACCCGGCCGCCACCGCGCTTCTTCGCGTCGAACATCGCCGCGTCCGCGAACCGCAGCAGGTCGGCCGCTGTGGTGGGATCGCCGTTGGGCACCGCGGCACCGATCGTGGCGGTCACCCGGACCAGCTGGCCGTGCACCGGCACCGCGGTCCGCAGCAGGGTGGACACCCTGGTGGCCAGGGTGTCCACGCCGCCGACCGCGTCGATGTCGGGGCAGATGATCACGTACTCGTCGCCGGACAGGCGGGCCACCGTGCAGCCGGTCGGCAGGCCGCCCTCCAGCCGCCGCGCCAGGGCGACGAGCAGTTCGTCGCCCGCGTCGTGGCCGAGCGAGTCGTTGATCCGCTTGAAGTTGTCGATGTCGCAGAACAGCACCGCCACGCTGGCGGCGTTCGGGCCGGACAGCGTCTCGCGGAGCAGTTCGTTGACCGCGAACCGGTTGGGCAGCCCGGTCAGCTCGTCGTGGCTGGCCTGGTGGCGCAGTACTTCCGCGGTGCGGCGGCGTTCGGTGATGTCCTGGAACACGACCAGCCAGAACCGCCTGCCGTCGTCCTGCACGGACATGGCCGCGTGCAGTTCGCAGTACACCGGCTCGCCGTCGGCCCGCACCAGCACCTGTTGCGGGAACCGGTGCGTGCTGCGGTCCTTGCTGGCCCGGATCCGCGCGCCCGCCTCGGCCATCGAGTCCCGGTCGTCCGGGTGCGCCAGTTGCAGCGCGCTGCGGCCGCGCAGCCGTTCCAGGCTGAAGCCCAACAGGTCGCACAGCGCGTCGTTGGCGTCCACCAGCCGGGTCTGCTCGTCGAACAGGCCGATGCCGACCGGCGTCACCGCGACCAGGTCGGTGAACCGCTGGCTGGAGCGCAGCATCCGGGTCTCCGCGGTGCGCTGCTCGGTGATGTCCTGCGAGGTGCCGGCCCGAATGCCGGTCGCTTCCGCGCCCGGCAGCAGCGCGCTGCAGCAGCGGAACGTCCGCACCACGCCGTCCGTCCGGATGATCCGGTACTCGCAGTCCATCGGCTGTTGGTCCTGGACCCGCATGCGCAGCATGTTCTGCAGCCACGTCCGGTCGTCCGGGTGCACGAGGCCGAGGAACGTCTCGTGGGTGATCGGGACGCCCACCTCCATGCCGTACAGCTCATACAGCATCGGCGACCACACGCTGTAGCCGGTGCGCGGATCCCACTCCCAGGTGCCCATCCGGGCGGCCCGCTGCGCGTCCTCGAACCGCTTGCGGTCGGCCAGCAGCTGCCGTTCCAGCAGGCGGGTCTGGGTCACGTCCTGGATGGTGCCCACGACGCTGGTGACCTTGCCGGTCTCGGTGTCCTGGCCACGCAGCCGCACCACGTACACCCGGTCGCCGGTCACGCCGTTGATCTCGAACTCGAGCGGCTCGGCCAGCACGGTGGTGGTCAGCGTCTCGCGCACCTGCTCCAGCATCGGCCACTGGCGCGGGTCCACGCTGATCTTCGGATCGTCCGGCGGTTCCTCGTCGGCCTGGGAGTACATCTCGTCCAGGCCATCGCTGCGCTGGAGCTCGCCGGTCGCCAGGTCGTAGGTGAAGCTGCCCATCCTGGCGATCCGCTGGGCGTCCAGGAGCGCGGCCCGGTCCTCGGCCAGCGCGTTGCGGGCGAGGTGGCGGTCGGTGACGTCGCGGACGTAGCCGGTGATCGGCTGGCTCGGCGCGGCGCTCGGCGGGCGGGCGGCCGCGATGGTGTGCATCCAGCGGAGCTCGCCGTCCGGCCGGACGATCCGCAGCTCGACATCGAACGCCTCGCCGTCGATCTGGTGGCGCTGCCAGTGCTCGCACGCCTTGTCGACGTCGTCCGGGTGGACGAAGTCGAGCAGGGTCTGCGCGCAGGCGTCCATCGTGCCGGGCTCGACGCCGAGCAGCCGGTGCAGGCTCGGCGACCAGATCACCTCGCCGGTGACGTGGTCGAACTCCCACCAGCCCATCTTGGCCAGGTTCTGCGACTCGTCGAACCGGCGGCGCACGGTGCTCAGCGCGGTATTGGCGTTGACCAGGTCGGAGACGTCGGTGAGCAGCACGGCGTCCAGGCCGCTGCCCGGCACCCGCCAGCGGACCGCGCGGACCGGCACGCCGTCGTAGTCGTCGAGGACGAGGCGCAGGTCGGGTTCGATGCCGATCAGGATGTCGTCAAGGCGCCTGCCGACCAGCCGGTCGGGATGGTCCACCCCGGCCAGCTTCGCCGCGGCCTCGCTGGCCACCATCACGAGGCCGGCACGGTCGATGAGCAGTGCGGGCGCGTCGGGCAGTCCCGGCACGGTGCCTCGGTCACCGCCCCGGTCGGCCAGGGCAGTGACCATCGCGACGGGGCCAGCTACCGCACTGGCTGGCTTCGCCGGTTCGACCCGCTCGGCCACAGGCTTGCCCTTCCGCTGGACCGTTACGGCGACCGGGTGACGAGATCGACACGTGCGCGGCCACTGTTCACGGACGGCAGCCGCCGCACCCCAGACTCGTCGGTCGTCCTTCACCCAATAGAAGGACCGTAGCGTGTAATCGTCCCAGAACCCAACGTAAGTCGGTCACGAGTGGGTTCTGGGCGATAAACGGAGGTCAGTCCGTGCGAACCACGCCGTCGGAGACCGCGGCGGCCGCCACCGCGGCGGCGACCTCGGGCGCGACCCGCGGATCCAGCGGGCTGGGCACGATACGGTCCGTAGCCAGATCGTCGGCCGCGACCGCCGCGATGGCTGCTGCCGCGGCCAGTTTCATGTTCTCTGTAATAGTGGTCGCGCCGGCATCCAGGGCGCCCCGGAAAATGCCCGGAAACGCGAGAACGTTGTTGATCTGGTTCGGGAAATCGCTGCGCCCCGTCGCGACGACGGCGGCGTAGCGGCCGGCGAGCGTGGGGTGGATCTCCGGGTCCGGGTTGGACAGCGCGAACACGATCCCGTCCGGCGCCATGCCGGCGACGTGCTCCTCGGCCACGGTGCCCGACGACAGCCCGACGAACACGTCCGCGCCGCGCAGCGCGGTGCCAAGGTCGCCGGTGAGCCGCATCGGGTTGGTGCGCGTCGCCAGCTCGGCCTTGATCGGGTTGAGGCCGTCCCGGCCGGTGTGCACGATGCCCCGGGAATCCAGCACGGTCACGTCCGGCACCCCCGCGGCCAGCAGGATGTTCGCGCAGGCCACGCCCGCCGCGCCGGCACCGGACACGACGACCCGCAGGTCACCGATCCGTCGTCCGGTGGCCGCGGCCGCGCCGCGCAGGGCGGCCAGCAGCACGACGGCGGTGCCGTGTTGGTCGTCGTGCATGACGGGGCAGTCCAGTGCCTCGATCAGCCGGGCCTCCAGCTCGAAGCAGCGCGGGGCCGCCACGTCCTCCAGGTTGACCGCGCCGAACGAGGGCCGCAGCCGGACCAGCGTCTCGACGATCTCGTCCACGTCCGTCGTGGCCAGGACCAGCGGGATCGAGTCGAGGCCGCCGAACCGCTTGAACAGCGCCGACTTGCCCTCCATCACCGGCAGCGCGGCACCGGGCCCGATGTCGCCGAGGCCGAGCACCGCGGTGCCGTCGCTGACCACCGCGACGAGCCGGTGCGCCCACGTGTAGCGGCGGGCCAGCGTGGCGTCGGCGGCGATGGCGAGGCTGACCTTGGCCACACCGGGGGTGTAGGCGATGGACAGTGATTTGGGGTCGGACAGCGGCGCGGTCACGTCGATGCCGAGCTTGCCGCCCTCGTGCGCGGCGAAGATCTCGTCGTCGGAGAGGCTCAGGTCCTCGTCGTTCACGGTGGTCACGGTGGTTCCTACCTGTTGATCGGCACGACCGGCAGCACACACGGTCAGGTGACACGCGGGGCGGGTTCGCGCCGTGCGGGCGTCGGCTGCGCGGCTCGCTCACGCCATGGGTAGCGGCGGAGCAGGTGTTGCGCGCCAAACGCTGCGGTCGGACCAGTCTGCCAGCCGCCGACAACATTGTCTGCGGCAGGGGTCACACTGCGCCATTGATTTTCCGCGTGTCGGCGGCGGCGCCAGCAAGACGTCCGTCCGATTTCGGCGCGAACGGCACCGATAGGCTGTGCGCCATGGAAGCTCGTGAACTGTCCGTCCCCGATGCGTTCGAGTTCAGCCCGCGGTCGTTCCCGGACAGCCGAGGCCTGTTCGTGGCCCCGTTCCAGGAATCGGTCTTCCAGAAGGCGGTGGGCTATCCCCTGCGGGTGGGCCAGAGCAACCACAGCATGTCGCGCCGGGGCGCGCTGCGCGGCGTGCACTTCGCGGACGTGCCGCCGGGGCAGGCCAAGTACATCTACTGCCCGAACGGCGCCCTGCTCGACGTCGTCATCGACCTGCGCGTCGGCTCGCCGACGTTCGGCAAGTCCGACGCCGTGGTCCTCGACTCGACCGACTTCCGGGCCCTGTACCTGGCGGAGGGCCTCGGCCACGCGTTCATCGCGCTGACCGACAACACGATGATGTCGTACCTCTGCACCACGGGCTACAACCCGACCGGCGAGCACGGCATCAACCCGATGGACCCGGCGCTGGCCCTGCCGTGGCCGTCCGACATCGAACCGATCCTGTCGGACAAGGACCTGAGCGCCCCGAGCCTGGCGGAAGCCGAAGCAGCCGGCCTGCTCCCCCGTTACGCCGACTGCAAGGCCCACTACGACGAGCTACGAGCCACCGCCCTGGTCTGACAGCCGCCCCGGCCGAGGCCACAAGCGACACAGCACCAC
>DASXXM010000400.1:0-2941 GCA_036503065.1 Pseudonocardiaceae bacterium
CAGCCCAGTTACGACGACGCCACGTGACGATCGCCCGGTGACCTCGTGATCGCGGCGCTGCTGGTCAGTCCGGCGGCGGGGATGGGCGCCGCGGCACGGGTGGCCGGTCGGGTGGCGGCCACCCTGCGTGAGTCCGTGGACCGCCTGGACACCCTGGTCGCGTACTCCGCCGAGGGCAGCGCCGCGCTCGCTCGCCATGCCGTGGACGCCGGTGCCGACGTGCTGGTCGCGCTGGGCGGCGACGGCATGGCCCACGTCGCGGTGCAGGCCTGCGCCGGCAGCGGCACCGCGCTGGCGGTCGTACCCGCCGGCACCGGCAACGACCTGGCCAGGGCGTTGTCCCTGCCCGCGGAACCGCTGGCCGCCGCAGTAGCGACCGCGGCCGCGCTACGCAGTGGCCGCTTACGCCCGCTGGACCTTGGCCGGGTGTCCGGCGGCTCCTGGTTCGCCACGGTGCTGTGCGCCGGTTTCGACTCGGCCGTCAACGAGCGGGCCAACCGCCTGCGCTGGCCACGCGGCCCGCACCGCTACGACCTGGCCATCCTGGCCGAACTGACCAAGCTGCGCCCCTACCCGCTACTGGTCGAGACGGATACGGACACCGTTCGCATGGATGCGACCATGGTGTCGCTGGGCAATCTGCCGTACTACGGCGGCGGCATCCCGATCTGCCCGGACGCCCGCCCGGACGACGGCCTGCTGGACATCACGGTGGTCGGCGCGACCAGCCGCCGCGACCTGGTCACCATCCTGCCGCGGCTACGCACCGGCCGCCACGTCGACCACCCCGCCGTACGCACCCTGCGCGCCCGCTCGGTCCACCTGTCCGGCGAGAACCACTGGGTCGCCTACGCCGACGGCGAACGCCAGGCCCGCCTCCCACTGACCGTCCGCTGCGTCCCGGCCGCGGTCTCGGTGGTCGACACCGTCACGACCTCGAGCTAGTCGACGGCGCCTCGCCACAGGGTTTCGCGGTCGGGGAGTCCCATGGCGGCCCAGACATCCAGCGCCGCTTCGATCTCTTCGTCGCTCACCTGTGTCACGACCGGCTGGACCTGCCTCGTTCTGCGGTGGGGTTGAAGAGGTGCCAGCCGTTGCCGTCCGGGCACTGGAACGTGACCAGCCGGCCGTCGGTCACCGCGACGAACCGCGCGGCGGCGGCCTCGCTCAACGCGGCCCTGCCGTCGCACGGCGCGCAGCGGCCGGCCTCGCTGTACCTGTCGTCCACGGGCCCGATTGTGCCAGGGCGGCGCCGGTCGGCCAGCGCGGTGTCCGCTCGGTGTGACAATCTGGACGGGTGGCAGATCGCCCGGTGCGTGCCCCGGCCGACGCGTATTCGGCGTCCCGTCGGCGCAGTGCCCATCCAGAGTTGACCGAGTTCAGCTCCGTCGTCCCGTTCGAGCTCGACCCGTTCCAGCGGACCGCGTGCGAGGCGCTGGAAGCCGGTCACGGCGTGCTCGTCTGTGCCCCGACCGGTGCCGGCAAGACCGTGGTCGGCGAGTTCGCGGTGCACCTGGCCCTGTCCGAGGGCCGCAAGTGCTTCTACACCACGCCGATCAAGGCGTTGTCCAACCAGAAGTTCGCCGACCTCACCGCCCGCCACGGCGCGCCCAACGTCGGCCTGCTCACCGGCGACACGTCGATCAACGGCGACGCGCCCATCGTCGTGATGACCACCGAGGTCCTGCGCAACATGCTCTACGCGGGCTCGGCCACCCTGGACGGTCTTGGCTACGTGGTGATGGACGAGGTCCACTACCTGGCCGACCGGTTCCGCGGCGCCGTGTGGGAGGAGGTCATCCTGCACCTGCCGGAGGCCGTCCGGCTGGTCAGCCTGTCCGCCACGGTCAGCAACGCCGAGGAGTTCGGCGAGTGGCTGGTCGAGGTGCGCGGCGACACCACGGTCGTGGTGGACGAGCACCGGCCCGTGCCGCTGTGGCAGCACATGATGGTGTCCGGCCGCCTGATGGACCTGTTCGAGGACAAGGCGAACAACCAGACCCCGGGCCGCCTGGTGATCAACCCGAACCTGGTCCGCCGCACCGACGACCTGGCCCGCACCCAGCTGCCGTGGCGCGGCCGGGGCCGGGACAACGGCCGCGGCCCGCGCTTCCGCCCGACCAGCAGGGTCGAGGTCGTCGAACGCCTCGACGCCGCCGGGCTGCTGCCGGCCATCGTGTTCGTGTTCAGCCGCGCGGGCTGCGCCGCCGCCGTTGAGCAGTGCGTCCGGGCCGGCATGCGGCTGACCACGGAGGAGGAGGTCGCCGAGATCCGGATCATCGTCGACCGCCGCACCAAGGACCTGCCAGACGCCGACCTGCGCGTCCTCGGCTACTGGGAATGGCGCGAGGCACTGGAACGCGGCATCGCGGGCCACCACGCCGGCATGCTCCCCGCGTTCAAGGAGACCGTCGAGGAGCTGTTCGTCAACGGCCTGGTCAAGGCCGTGTTCGCCACCGAAACCCTGGCGCTGGGCATCAACATGCCGGCCCGCACGGTCGTGCTGGAACGCCTCGTCAAGTACAACGGCGAGGCCCACGTCGAGCTGACCCCCGGCGAGTACACGCAGCTCACCGGTCGCGCCGGCCGCCGGGGCATCGACGTGGAGGGCCATGCCGTCGTGCTGTGGCAGCCCGGCGTCGACCCCGTGCAGGTCGCGGGCCTCGCGTCCACCCGCACCTACCCGTTGCGCTCGTCGTTTCGCCCCGGCTACAACATGGCCGTCAACCTGGTCCACCAGCTCGGCGCGGAGGCAGCCCGTGACCTGCTGGAACAGTCCTTCGCCCAGTTCCAGGCGGACCGTTCCGTGGTCGGCATCGCCCGCCGCATCGAGCACAACGCGCAGGCCCTGGACGGCTACGCCGAGTCCATGACGTGCCATCTCGGCGACTTCGCCGAGTACGCCGGCCTGCGCCGCAAGGTCACCGAACGGGAGAAGTAC
>DASXXM010000401.1:0-1841 GCA_036503065.1 Pseudonocardiaceae bacterium
GACTGGTCGGTGAACCGCACCTGGTAGCCGACCGCGTTGCCCAGCTCGGTGTCGAGCTCCTAGGCGATCCGGGCGGCCACGGTCCGGGCGGCGATCCGCCGGGGCTGGGTGTGGCCGATCTGGCCGGTGATGCCCCGGCCCAGCTCCAGGCAGATCTTGGGCAGCTGGGTGGTCTTACCCGAACCGGTCTCGCCCGCCACCACGATGACCTGATGGTCCGCGACGAGCGGCGGCTGCGTCGGCGGCTGGACGGTACCCGGAAGATCCGCGACGCCAAGGCCCGGCAGCGGGCCATCGACGGGATCGCGGCCGACATCGAGACGGCCCAGGCCAGGTTGCGCCATCGGCAAGAAGTCGTGCCGACGATCACCTACCCGGCCGAACTGCCGGTCAGCCAGCGCAAGGACGAGATCCTGGCGGCGATCCGGGACCACCAGGTGGTGATCGTGGCCGGTGAGACCGGCTCCGGCAAGACCACCCAGCTGCCCAAGATCTGCCTGGAACTGGGCCGGGGCGTGCGCGGCGTGATCGGCCACACGCAGCCCCGCCGCCTCGCCGCCCGCACGGTCGCCGAACGGGTCGCGGAGGAACTCGGCACCACGCTGGGCGATGCGGTCGGCTACACGGTCCGGTTCACCGACCAGGTCAGCGACGACACCATGGTCAAACTGATGACCGACGGCATCCTGCTGGCCGAGATCCAACGCGACCGCACGCTCAGTCAGTACGACACGCTGATCATCGACGAGGCGCACGAACGCAGCCTGAACATCGACTTCATCCTCGGCTACCTCAGGCAGCTGCTCCCCCGCCGCCCGGACCTCAAGGTCATCATCACGTCCGCGACCATCGACCCGGACCGGTTCTCGCGACATTTCGACGACGCCCCCGTGGTCGAGGTGTCCGGCCGCACGTATCCGGTGGAGATCCGCTACCGGCCGATCATCGACCCGGACGACCCCGACGCGGACCCCGACCGCGACCAGATCCAGGCCATCAGCGACGCGGTCCGCGAACTCGGCACCCTGGACCAGGGCGACATCCTGGTGTTCTGCAGCGGTGAACGCGAGATCCGCGACACGGTGGACGCGCTGGCGAAACTGGAACTGCGCAACACCGAACTCGCACCGCTCTACGGGCGGCTGTCCACCGCCGACCAGTACCGCGTGTTCCAGCCGCACACGGGCCGCCGGATCGTGCTGGCCACGAACGTGGCCGAGACATCGTTGACGGTGCCCGGCATCCGGTACGTCGTGGACGCCGGCACCGCCCGCATCTCCCGCTACAGCCACCGCCTGAAGGTGCAGCGGCTGCCGATCGAACCGGTGTCCCAGGCGTCGGCGAACCAGCGCTCCGGCCGCTGCGGCCGCACGTCGGACGGCGTGTGCATCCGGCTGTACTCGGAGGACGACTTCGATGCCCGGCCGGAGTTCACCGACCCGGAGATCCTGCGCACCAACCTGGCCTCGGTCATCCTGCAGATGACGGCGTTGGGCCTGGGCGACCTGGCCGCGTTCCCGTTCATCGACCCGCCGGACCGCCGCAACATCGCCGACGGTATCCAACTCCTGCAGGAACTGGGCGCCCTGGCCGACGAGCGCCTCACCGACCTCGGTCGCAAACTCGCCCGGCTGCCGATCGATCCCCGTCTTGCCAGAATGGTCGTCGAGGCCGACCGCAACGGCAGCCTGCGCGAGGTACTCGTCATCGCGGCCGCGCTGTCCATTCAGGACCCACGCGAACGCCCGACGGACGCGGAAGCGGCGGCCACCCAGCAACACGCCCGGTTCGCGAACCCGGACTCCGACTTCGTTGGTTACCTGAACCTGTGGGAGTACCTG
>DASXXM010000402.1:0-2367 GCA_036503065.1 Pseudonocardiaceae bacterium
TCCGCCGGCTGGCCGAGCCGGATCGCCAAGTCCCGCAACACTTCCAGGTCACTGTGCACGCCGTCCGGCGGCGGCAGCGCCCGTTGCCGCAGCAGCACCCGGCCTTCCAGGTTGGTCATGGTGCCGTCTTCCTCGGCCCACTGCGTCACGGGCAGCACCACGTCCGCGCCGGCCGCCGTGTCCGACAGCACGAAGTCCGCCACCACCAGGAGATCCAGGGCGGCCAACCGGTCGGTGACGTGGCCGGCGTTGGGCGCGGACACCACCAGGTTCGAGCCGAACACCAGCAGCGCCTTCGGTCCGCCCGGCGTGCCGAGCGCGTCCAGCAGTTCGTAGGCGGACCGGCCCGGCCCCGGCAACGATTCCGGCGGCACCCCCCACACGCCGGCAACGTGTTGGCGGGCAACGGGATCGTCGATCCTGCGGTAGCCGTGCAGCTGGTCGGCCTTCTGGCCGTGTTCCCGGCCGCCCTGGCCGTTGCCCTGGCCGGTCAGGCAGCCGAACCCGGAACCCGCGGTGCCCGGCAGGCCCAGCGCGAGGCACAGGTTGATCCACGCGGACACCGTGTCGGTCCCGTTGGCGTGCTGTTCGGTGCCGCGGCCGGTGAGGACATAGGCGTTGGCGGCATCGGCGAGCATCCGTACGCAGGTCCGCTGGTCGGCCACGGACACCCCGGTGACCCGCTCGACCCGTTCCGGCCACCAGCCTGCGACCACCCGCCATGCCTGGTCGAAGCCGGTGGTGCGGTCGCGGACGTAGTCGCGGTCGACGTGGCCGTCGGCCACCGCGATGTGCAGCAGGCCCAACGCGAGCGCCAGGTCCGTGCCGGGCGCGGGCTTCAGGTGCAGCGCGGCCAGGTTGGCCGTTGCGCTGCCGCGCGGGTCGATCACGATCAGGTCGGCGCCGGTCAGGTGGCCGACGAAGGGCGGCATGGTCTCGGCTACATTCGCGCCCGCCAGCAGCACCACGTCCGCGTCGTCCAGGTCGGTCACCGGGAACGGCAGGCCACGGTCGACGCCGAACCCCCGGATGCCGGCCGCGGCAGCCGACGACATGCAGAACCGGCCGTTGTAGTCGACCTGCGAGGTGGCCAGCGCGACGCGGGCGAACTTGCCGAGCAGATACGCCTTCTCGTTGGTCAGGCCACCGCCGCCGAACACCGCGACCGAGTCCGGCCCGTACTCGGCCCGCAGCGTGGTCAGCCGGTTCGCGACGAAGTCCAGTGCCTCGTCCCAGCTCACCGGACACAGCTCGCCGCCGACCCGCAGCAACGGTGTGGTCAACCGGTGGCCGGGACGCAGCAGCTCGCCCGCGGTCCAGCCCTTCTGGCACAGGCCGCCTCGATTGGTCGGGAAGTCCAGCGGCGCGGTAACGGTCCCGGTCACCGACATCGCGCACTGCAACGCGCAGTAGGGGCAGTGGGTCGCGACGCTCGTCGCGACTGCGGTGGCCGGCACGGGAACGGACGTTAGGGCGGCGGAATTACCCGCCGATGGCGTCGGGTTTCCGCGTGGCGAACTTGCCCGCACAACGGCCCCCTTCCGCCGGTGAGAACGTCCACCGCGGTCAGAGCATGCCGGTCACCTGGTCGGCGACGCGTTGCAGCCCACGAAGTGACTGCGGTGTGGAGTGCGGGTGCAGCGCGTGCACGGCCAGCCGGAACAGCAGCGCACGCAACAGCGCCTGTGGCCACTCTGGCAGGTGCACCCACCGGCGGACAATGCCGTCGTCGGCTCCACCCCATGCAACCGCGTCGACGACGACCACGGCCGCTGCCCACTCCGCGGGTCGCCAGTAAGGGACGAAATCGGCGATAGCAGGCGGCTGTTGACCATCGAACAGCACGGTGCCGAACAGGTCACCATGCACGACCTGCGACTGGCTGGCAATCGGACGGCAGAAACCTGACATGAGATCGAACAATCGACCGCCCAGCCCCGGATCGAGTTCGACCTCCTCGTCACCCCACGCGGCCCGGTCCGCCAGCGCGAACACGTCCCGCCGGGCACTCAGAAAGCGCGGTCGAGGCAGCCCGGTGGTGGCCTGGTGCAGTCGAACCGCCACGGAAACGACCTCGTCGTGGCGCGGTTCCGGCCGGCCGGGCAGGAATCGGGTGGCCGCCCAGCCGCCGACCACCCAGCGGCCGTCGGTGGAGCGCAGCGGGCGGGCCACCCGCACGTTGTCCACGTGCAGACCGTCCAGGGTCTGCGCCACCCAGGCCGCCTGAGCCGGGTTGGTCGCCGGGCGCAACGCCGCGTCGGCACAACGCCAGACCGGCCCGCCGTCGAGCAGTTCCGGCTCGCTGTCACGGGCGCCGAACGCGGCACGCACGTGCACCGGCGGCGGTTCCACTGTCACGCTCACCAT
>DASXXM010000403.1:0-4424 GCA_036503065.1 Pseudonocardiaceae bacterium
CGGTGGGCATGCCCTCGTCGTCCCCGAGGACGACAAGGAGCTCATGACCCGCTCGGAGATGATCGCCCGGCTGGTGTTCGCGCTGGGTGGCCGGGCCGCGGAGGAACTGGTGTTCCACGAGCCGACCACCGGTGCCTCCTCCGACATCGACCAGGCCACCAAGATCGCCAAGGCGATGGTCACCGAGTACGGCATGAGCGGCCGCCTCGGCGCGGTGAAGTACGGCCAGGAGCACGGCGATCCGTTCCTCGGCCGGTCAATGGGCCACCAGCCGGACTACTCGCTCGAGGTCGCGCACGAGATCGACGAGGAGGTGCGCGCGCTGATCGAGGCCGCGCACACCGAGGCGTGGGGCGTGCTCAACCAGTACCGCGACGTGCTGGACGAACTGGTGATCGAGCTGCTGGACCGGGAAACCTTGGCGCGCAAGGACTTGGCCCGGATCTTTGCCCGGGTGGAGAAGCGGCCGCGGATCACCGAGTTCAACGACTTCGGTGGCCGGACGCCGTCGGACCGGCCGCCGGTGAAGACAAGGGGCGAACTGGCCAAGGAACGCGGCGAGGTGTGGCCGCCGGTGTCGGACACGCCGACCCCGGTGGGCACGGTCCCCGCGCCGGTCCCCGGCCAGCTGACCACCAACGGCACGCCCAACGGCTTCGGCACGAACGGCAACGGCCAGCCCTACGGCGGCCAGTCCGGCGACAACACCGGTGGCACCTCGCAGGACGGCCCGCCGTACTACGGCGCCCCGCCCGGCTGGACCCCGGCGACCACGCCGCCCGGCCAGTCGTGGTCGTCGCCGTGGGATCGGCCAGGTGGCGTACAGGACGCGGTACCCGGCGAATCCGGTGCCACCGAAGCGGAGCAGCCCCGCTACCGGGTGGACACCGACGAGCGGGACTGATTCCCAGCCGGCGAGATCGACCTTCTACTGGCGTGACCTGCGGCGGATGTCGCCGGTCACGCCAGTAGCCTGAGTGGGCGGAACCGCGCCCGGTGCCGGGCAGCCATCCGGTGGAGGTGTGTGGTGTCCAGTAGTCCCAACGGGGTTGACCCGCAGGTGACGTCGGGTCGGCCCGGGTTCGACCAGGCCCGCGCCGAGGCCGCCGTGCGCGAACTGCTGATCGCGTGCGGCGAGGATCCGGAACGCGACGGCCTGCGGGAGACACCGGCCCGGGTGGCCAGGGCCTACCGGGAACTGTTCGCCGGCCTGTTCACCGACCCGGACTCGGTGCTGGCCAAGACCTTTGACGAGAGCCACGAGGAACTCGTCCTGGTCACGGACATCCCGACCTTCAGCTTCTGCGAGCACCACCTGCTGCCCTTCCACGGCGTGGCGCACGTCGGCTACATCCCGAACGAGCTGGGCCGGGTGACTGGCCTGTCCAAACTGGCTCGGCTGGTCGACCTGTACGCGCGGCGCCCGCAGGTGCAGGAGCGGCTGACGTCCCAGGTGGCCGACGCGCTGGTCCGCAGGCTGGAGCCGCGCGGGGTGATCGTGGTGATCGAGGCGGAGCACCTGTGCATGGCCATGCGCGGCATCCGCAAGCCGGGCTCGCGGACCACCACGTCGGCGGTGCGCGGCCAGTTGCGCAGTTCGGCCTCGTCAAGGGCCGAGGCGCTCGACCTGATCAAGGCACGGTCGCGATGATCCCGTTGCCGCGTCCCGGGCGCTGTGTCGTGATGGGTGTGCTTAACGTCACACCGGACTCGTTCTCCGACGGCGGCCGTTATCTCGAGCCGGCCGATGCCGTCGCGCACGGCATCGCCATGCACGCCAGGGGCGCGGACGTGATCGACGTCGGCGGCGAGTCCACCCGACCGGGTGCCGACCGGGTCGAGCCCGCGGTCGAGTCGGCCAGGGTGGTGCCGGTGATCCGCGCGCTCGCCGCCGCCGGCGTGCCGGTCAGCGTGGACACCACCCGGGCGCGGGTCGCGGAGGACGCGCTGGCCGCGGGGGCCCGCATCGTCAACGACGTGTCCGGCGGGCTCGCCGACCCGGACATGGCCAAGGTCGTGGTCGCCCACGACGTGCCGTGGATCCTGATGCACTGGCGCGGCCACAGCAAGCAGATGAACACGCTGGCCAGCTACACCGACGTGGTGGCCGAGGTGCGCGCCGAACTGTGCGCGCGGGTCGACGCCGCACTGGCCGCGGGCGCGTCGCGGGAGGCGCTGGTGCTGGACCCCGGCCTTGGCTTCGCGAAGCACGCCGAGCACGACTGGGCGCTGCTGCACGGCCTGCCGTCGCTGATCGAGCTGGGCTTCCCGGTGCTGGTCGGCGCGTCCCGCAAACGTTTCCTCGGCCGCCTGCTCGCCGACCCGCAGGACAAGCCGCGTCCACCCGACGGCCGGGAGGACGCGACCGCTGCGGTCTCGGCGCTGGCCGCCGCCTGCGGTGCCTGGGGCGTGCGGGTGCACGACGTCGGCAGGTCGCTGGACGCGGTCGCGGTCGCCGCGGCCTGGGCGGCGGGGGCGCCATGACCGACCGGATCACGCTGACCGGCCTGCGGGTGCCCGGCCGGCACGGCGTCTTCGAGCACGAACGGCGCGACGGCCAGGACTTCCTCGTCGACATCACGGTCTGGATCGACACCGACCGCGCCGCCGCGACCGACGACCTGACCGACACCCTGCACTACGGCGAACTGGCCGAACGGGCCGCCGCGATCGTCGGCGGCCCGCCGCGCAACCTGATCGAGACGGTCGCGGCCGAGATCGCCGAGGACGTGATGCGGGACGCGCGGGCGCACGCCGTCGAGGTGACCGTGCACAAGCCGTCCGCGCCGATCCCGCTGTCCTTCACCGACGTCGCGGTCACCGCCCGCCGGTCCCGCCGGGGAGGCCGGGGCCAATGAAAAGCGGCAGCCAATGAAGAGCGGGTGCGGATGAGCCGTGCGGTGTTGTCGTTGGGCGCCAACCTGGGCGACCGGCTGGCGAACCTCCAGTCCGCGGTGACCGGTCTCGGTGACGCGGTCGTCGCGGTCTCGCCGGTGTACGAAACCGCGCCCTGGGGCGGGGTCGACCAGCCGGACTTCCTGAACGCCGTGCTGATCGCGGCGCAGGACGGCGTGGACGAGTGGGACTGGCTGGCCAGGGCCCAACTGCTGGAGTCGGCCGCGCACCGGGTGCGGACCGTGCGGTGGGGGCCGCGCACGCTGGACGTGGACATCGTCACCGTCGACGACGTCGTGTCCGACCACCCGGACCTGCTGCTGCCGCATCCCGGCACGCCGAGCCGGGCCACGGTGCTGCTGCCGTGGCTGGACATCGAGCCGGACGCGGTGCTGCCCGGCCACGGTCCGGTGGCCGACCTGTTGGCCGGGCTCGACAGGGCCGACCTGGCCGGCGTGGTCCGGCGGAACGACCTGACACTCTCGGTGGGAGGTGCGGCGCGGTGAGGTTCACCAGGGCCCGTGATCTGGTGCTGGTCGGCGTCGTCGTGGGCGTGGTGGCGAACCTGCTCCTGTTGGTCGGCTACGACTCGCTGCCGCCGCTGCCCACCCTGGCCGGCGGCACGCTGTTCGTGCTGGCTGTCGTGGAGCTCGTCTTCGCGCTGGTCCTGCGGCCGCGACTGGCCCACAAGCCCGGCACTCGGCCGGTGCCGCCGTTGCAGGCGGTGCGGGTGGTGGCGCTGGCCAAGGCGTCGTCGCTGCTCGGGGCGATCATCGCGGGCGCCGCGCTCGGGGCGTTGGTCTACGTGGTGCCCAAGCGTGTCCAGTTGGTCGTCGCGGCCAACGACACGACCAGCGCGGTGGTCGCCCTGGTCAGTGCGGCGGCCCTGATCGCGGCCGCCCTCTGGTTGGAGTACTGCTGTCGGGCGCCGGAAGATCAGGACGATCAGACCCGTTCGAGTTAATCCGTTCGATTTCGATCACCATTCGGCGCAGCATTTGTGCGCATCTGGCCACGGACTGGTCTCAAGCCGATAACCGACGGGTACGGTATCCGCCATGATGGGCCGGCAGGAGACGGTGGGTGACGGACCGAACGGGGGATCGGGTTCCGGTCGATCACTGATGGTGTTCGTCGTCGCGTTGGCTGTCGTGTCCACGTTGTTGTTGGTTCTCGCGGACAACACCACCTGGCTGCGGCTGGGCGTGCTCGCGGCCCTGTGGGCCGCGTTGCTCGCGGGGCTGCTGGCCGTGCGGTTCCGCAAGCAGGTGGGGGACCGCGAGAACGAGGTCGCCGACCTGCAGTCGGTCTACGAGCTCGAGCTGGAGCGCGAGGTCGCCGCCCGACGCGAGTACGAACTCGAGGTCGAGGCCGAGGCCCGCAAGCGCATCGAGGAGACCAGCAAGGCGGACCTGGCCGACCTGCGGTCGGAGCTGCGTGGGCTGCGGGAGAGCCTGGAACGCCTCAACGGCGGCGAAGTGCTGGTCGAGCGCTTCGCGTTGCGCGCCCAGTCCACCCGGATGCGGGCG
>DASXXM010000404.1:0-2678 GCA_036503065.1 Pseudonocardiaceae bacterium
GTAGGCGACCAGCCCGAACGTCGCGCCGAACGGCATCAGCGTCAGCGCGGCCCGCAGCGCGCCGTCGCCGAGCCCGGACTGCAGGTGCAGCGCGAACACGAAGACGAACCCGCCGTACGGGATCATCGCGCAGGACAACGCAACCAGCCCGGACGCCATCCCGGGCGCGCGCAGCACGGCCAGGTTCAGCAACGGATCGCGCCCACGCGCCGCGACCCGCCGCTCCACCGCGACGAACAGCACAGCCAGCGCCAGACCGGCGACGACGCAGCCGAACGTCCACGCGGGCCAACCCAGATCGTGCCCGAGCACCAACGGAAGCACCACCAGCAGCACCGCGGGCACCGCGACCGCCAACCCGGCCAGATCCAACCGGCGTGCCCCCGTCGGCCGGTCAGCGGGCACCAGCCTGGGCACGAGTACGGCCAGCAGCAGCCCGATCGGCACATTGACCATGAACACCGGCCGCCAGCCGAGGCCGAACAGGCTCGCGCTGACCAGCACCCCGCCCAACACCAGGCCGACCAGCGAGCCGACCGCCAGCAGCGCTGTGTACACGCTGAGCGCCTTGGCCCGCGCCTTCCCGGTGAACCGCAACTGGATCACGCTGATGATCTGCGGTACCAGCACCGCCGCCGACGCGCCCTGCGCGAACCGGAACACGATCAACACCGCCACGTTCGGCGCCAACCCGCAGACCAGCGAACTGGTGGTGAAGCCGAGCACGCCGACCAGGTACATCCGGCGCCGCCCGTACATGGTGCCGAGCCGGGCGCCGGTGATCAGCAGCATCGCGTACGCGACCGTGTATCCGCCGATCACCAGTTGCAGCGCGGAGCCGGACGCGTGCAGGTCCACGCCGATGGTGGGCATGGCGACGTTGACGATGTAGACGTCCAGCAGGGCCATGAACTGGCCGAACAGCAGGACCGCCAGCATCGGCCATGGCCGGCCGCGCTGTGCGGGTTGTGCGGCGGCCGGTGGCACCGGCCGGGTGGTCAGGTCCGCGCTCATATCGGGTCGCTCCAGTCGGGTTTCGTCCAGTAGTGACACCGGTACATACCGACGGGCGCGCGGAAACTCATCGCTGTGCGCGGCTGAAAATTTCACGCCGCGCATTCTTCTGTCGTGCTTCAGCTACAACGAGTGATGTTAATCGTTGTCGATAACGTTTTACACTGCTAGCCTGGTCAAAGATCCAGTCGGGTCGTCGCACTGTGCCTGGCCGTCGTGCCAGCCTCAACGAGGAGGGAAGCACGCACATGAACAACGCCCCCGTCCACCCGCGGTCCCGCAGAGTCAGCCGCACCAGGCTGCTCATCGGCGGTGCCTGCGCCGCGGCAGTGGTCGCGATCACGGCGCTCGTGCCCGGCGTCGCCAACGCCGCCACGTGCTCGAACCAGACCGGCACCAACAACGGATTCTTCTTCTCGTTCTGGACCAGCGGTAGCGGCTCGGTCTGCATGAACCTGGGATCCGGCGGCAACTACAACACCTCATGGCGCAATGTCGGGGATTTCGTCGCCGGCAAGGGCTGGAATCCCGGCGCACGCAGGACCGTGACCTATTCGGGTAGCTTCAACCCGTCCGGCAACGCATACCTGTCGCTCTACGGATGGAGCACGAACCCGCTCGTCGAGTACTACATCGTCGACAACTGGGGATCCTTCCGGCCCACCGGAACGTTCAAGGGCACGGTGACCAGTGATGGCGGCACCTATGACATCTACGAGACGACGCGGGTCAACCAGCCCTCCATCATCGGCACCGCGACCTTCAATCAGTTCTGGAGTGTCCGGCAGTCGAAGCGGACGGGTGGCACCATCACCGCCGGCAACCACTTCAACGCATGGGCGAGCCATGGCATGAATCTGGGCAACTTCAACTACCAGATCCTCGCCACCGAGGGCTTTCAAAGCAGTGGGAACTCCAATGTAACGGTAAGCGGCTGACATCCCGTCCCCGAGAAAGGACCCACACCACATGCGAATCAAACGCGCCCTGATCGCGGGGGCGGCCGCCGCCGCGCTGACCGTGGCGAGCGTCGTCGCCGTCACCACCACAACGGCGTATGCCGCCACCTGCAACGGGTTCGTCGGGCTCAGCTTCGACGACGGCCCGTCCAACGCCCACACCCCGGCCCTGCTCAACGCGCTGCGGCAACACGGGCTGCGGGCCACGGTGTTCAACGTCGGCCAGAACGTCGCCGCCGCCCCGGCCCAGGTTCGGGCCGAGGCCGGCGCCGGCATGTGGATCGGCAACCACAGCTTCACCCACCCACACCTGACCCAGGAGAGCCAGGCGCAGATCGTCTCGGAGCTCTCCCGAACCCAGCAGGCCATCGCCAACGCCGGCGGCGGCACGCCGAAGCTGTTCCGCCCGCCGTTCGGTGACACCAACGCGACGGTGCGGGCGGTCGAGGCCCAGTTCGGCCTGACCCAGATCCTCTGGAACGTCGACTCGCAGGACTGGAACGGCGCCAGCACCGCCGCGATCGTGGCGGCCAACAGTCGGCTCACCAACGGCCAGGTGATCCTCATGCACGAGTGGCCCGCCAACACGCTCGCCGCGATCCCGAGCATCGCGCAGGTACTGGCCAGTCACGGCCTGTGCCCCGGCATGATCTCCCCGCAGACCGGCCGCGCGGTGGCGCCGAACTGACACCTTGTGGCGGGGGG
>DASXXM010000405.1:0-29490 GCA_036503065.1 Pseudonocardiaceae bacterium
AGCTGGCCCTGCCAGTACTTGAGTTCCACCTCCCAGGCGCCGGCCGCGTCCTGGGCGCGTTGCCGCCGGACATGTTCGGCGTAGCCGAACGGGAGGTCGTCCAGCTGGGGTGTGTGGCCCTCGGCGAACGCGCCGTAGGCCGCGGCCAGTTCCTGGACGAGCACGCCCATCGACCATCCGTCGGTCACGATGTGGTGCGCCGACATGATGAGTACGTGGTCGTCGGCGGTCAGCCGGACCAGCCGAAACCGGTAGAGCGGGCCGGATTCGAGGTCGAACGGGAGCGCGGCCTCGTCCGCGAGCACCCGCTGCACCGCCCGGTCAGGCTCATCGCCGGCATCGGTGAGGTCGGTGTACAGCAGGTCGACCTCGGTGGCCGGCCGGATCACCTGGAACGGGACTCCGTCCACCGCGTCGAACGTGGCGCGCAGGCCGTCGTGCCGCTCGACGAGGTGGGTGAGGGAGCGACGCAGGACCGGCACGTTGAGCGATCCGGACAGCCGGAACGCGTTCCCCACGTTGTAGGTCACGTCGGACGGCGAGAGCTGGGCCAGAAACCAAAGCTGTTCCTGTCCGAACGAGAGCGGCAGCCCAACCGCGGCGCGGTTCGGCACCGCCCCCCCGGGCGCGAGCATGTTCATCTGTTGTTCTGCTCCTTAGGATGTCCCCCACGGCCGTCCGGTCGTGTCACGGATGCATGCGCGTGCCCTTGAGGATCTTGTCGATGGCGTTCTTCGGGCCGTAGACGGCGATCCCGACGAGATCCAGTTGGTCGCGGGCGACCGCGCGGACGGCGGCGCGGTTGTCCCGGTCGTTGTTCGTCTCGAACAGGTCCGACGTGAACACCGACAGCGGCAGGTTCCGGTCGACAGCGCGCGCGTGGGAGGTGATCAGGGCTTCTTTGGACCCCTCGAAGACCAGCACGGGCTGGCGGAACATGGCGAGGTACTCGGTGCCGTCGGCGTCCGCGTACGGCTCGCCGATGACCTCGGACACGGTCGTGCCCAGCCCGCTGACCAGGAAGGCGGTCATGTTCAGCCGCTGCCAGGTCTGCAGGTCCTCGCGCAGCAAAACAGCGATCTTGGTGTCAAAACGGACAGGGACGTACTCAGGATCCATGGATGAAGTGTCCCGGAGCCGGATAACCCGTGTCTTGTACGATCGTTGCGTGGTTGGCCACCAGCAGCTCAGGGCGTGGCGTCCAGCCCTGCCTGGTATCTCCGAGGTCCTTCACGCACACTTCACAAGTCATTCGTATCCAATGCACACCCACGACTCGTGGACATTGCTGATCGTGGACTCCGGGATGATCCAGTACGACCTTGGCCGGCAACAGCACGGCGCGTTGGAAAAAGTGGTGACCCTGCTGCCGCCGCTGGTGCCGCACAATGGTTGTTCGGTCACGCCGGGCGGATTCCGTAAACGGGTGATCTATCTGGACACCTCGGAACTGAGCGCGACGTTCGACGGCGCGGCCGTTGACCAACCGGTACTGCACGATCCGACGTTGCGCCAACGCATTCACCGGCTGCACGTGGCGCTGGCCCATCCCGATGACGAACTGGAGGCGGAAAGCCGGCTCGCCTTCGTCGTGGAGCGCCTGCAACTGCATCTGAAACGGCAGGTGAAGCGCCCGCCGCTGCTGACGGATACGCCCATCGCGCACCGGTTGCGCGAACTGCTCGACGAGCGTTTCGTCCAGGGGATCGCGTTGCGCGAGGCGGCCCTGATACTGCACGCGCATCCAACGCACCTGGTTCGCGCGTTCAGCCGCGAGTTCGGGCTCGGGCCGCACCAGTACCTGACCAGTCGCCGGGTCGACCTGGCCCGCCGATTGCTGCTCAGCGGCCATGCCACCCGGACGGTGGCGTCGACGGTCGGATTTTACGACCAATCCCATCTCACCAGGAACTTCAAACGCATTCTCGGCGACAGCCCGGCCCGGTACGCACGGAGTGCCCACGGTGGTTCTTCGTCAGTTCACGGCGGCCACGCACAGCAGACGGGGTGAGAAAAGATCGTACGGACGGCCGTCGTAGTCGCCCAACGTCCGTACCGGTGTCAGACCGCTGTGCCGAATCATCGCGAGCAGCTCGTGCAGGCTGTACATCCGATAGTCGACCACGACGTCCGCACGATTCTCGCCGCTCGGCCGGCAGGTCCACCGCAGCCTGCTGTGCTCGGGGTCGAACACGTTCTGGTGAAGCACGATCGTGCCGTCGACCTCTTCGTAGTCGCGAATGACGAACTCGGTGCCCGGTGCGTCCGCGAACTCCGATGGAAAGTGGTTTCTGACGAACCAGTCCCTGTTGATCACGTCGACGAGCAGCCGTCCGCCGGGCCGCAGCACCGCCGCGATCGCCGACAGCGACCGCGTGTTGTCCTCGTCGCGGTCGAAGTAGCCGAAGCTCGTGTACATGTTGATCGCGGCGTCGAACGACGCTCTGGGCAGTGCGCTCAGGTCGCGCATGTCGCTGTGCACCAGCTCCACGTCGACGCCACGCGCCTGCGCCCGGCGGCGGGTGGCCGCCAGGTAGTCCGAGCTGATGTCGACACAGGTCACGTGGTGGCCACGGGCGGCGAGCGCGACCGCGTGCCGGCCGGTGCCACAGGCGACATCGAGAACACGGGCACCACCGGGTGCCAGTGCCAACTCGTGCTCGATCAGGTCCGCCTGGCGAACCGTCGCGTCGGGATGTTGTTCGTGCAGGCGTTCGATGCCCCGCTCATGCTCGAACGTGGTTGACCACCAGGCCATCAGTTCCTCCCGGACGATGTCGTCACACCGTCAGTCGACCGGCCAACACGGTGACCGCGCGGCCGGACAGCTGCGTCACAGGTCCACAGTGGACGACACGAACGATACCGGACCGCGCGGAGAGCTGTGCGGCGACGAATGCCGTTCGACCCGTTGCGGCCGACCAGTACGGTGCCAGCACGCAGTGCGCGGCGCCGGTCACCGGGTCCTCGGCAATGCCCTGCCGTGGGGCGAAGTAGCGCGAGACGAAGTCGATGCGCGGCAGGTCCGCCTGCGCGGTGACGATGAGTCCGCCGAACGGGAGCGCCGCCAGTCGGGTCAGATCGGGTCGTAGGGCGCGCACCGCGTCGGCGTCCGGCAGTGCCACCAGCAGATCCGTCGCGATCGGGTCGGCCTCGCCGGTCCGCCCGGCGAACCGGTATGACGTCGATCCGAACACCGCGGCCAAGCCGTCCGGTGGGGCATCGGTCAGCAGCGGACGGGACGGCATGTCCAGCGCGATGAGGTCACCGTCGCGCCGAGCCGTCAGTTGCCCGCTCCGGGTACGGAACGCCACGCGGTCGGCGGCCAGGCCCTCGGACATCAGTACGTGGGCGGCGGCCAGGGTGGCATGTCCGCACAGCCGAACCTCCACCGTCGGCGTGTACCACCGCAACGTCCACTCGTCATTGTCGGCCCGGTGCAGGAACGCGGTCTCGGACAGGTTCATCTCGGCCGCGATCGACTGCATCCAGGATGGCGACGCCGGTTGGTCCAGCAGCACGACGGCGGCCGGGTTGCCGTCGAACGGTCGATCTGCGAACGCGTCGACGACCCAGATTCGCGGCCCGGTCACGCCGAATCGCCCGCGCTGGGCACGAGTTCGCCCGGATCGTGCTCGACGTGGCGCCCGCGCCCACCCGCTGCGATGGTCAGCGCCGCGAGGACCAGCACGCTCAGCGTGCCGAGCAGGAGAAAGGACAGCCGGCCCGTCAGACCGTACAACACGACCCCGGCGATCGGGCCGATGATGTTGCCGACATCCGATGCCAGGCCGAACAAGCCGAACGCCCTGCCCTGCCGGGCCATGGCCGACCCCAGTTCGGCGATGCCTCGGCGCGCGGTCAGATAGAGCACCGCCTGTCCCACCATGACCACACTGAAGCACACGACAACGGGTCGCACGTCGGCACTGCCGGCCAGCCCGGCTACTCCCGCGGCCGCGAACACCAGGCCGATTCGCACCAGTGCCAGCAGCCGCAACCGTTCGGCGAAGCGGCCGAGCAGCCAGCTGACCAGACCGAATACCGCCAGCCCCACCGCGAACACGAGGGAGATCGCGGTGCGTGCCGTGCTCCCGTTGGCGGCACTGAGATACAGCGGCAGCACCGGTTCGAGTGCGGAGTAGGAAAGGTTCGTGAACATGTCCAGTGCGCCGAAGATCAGCACCCAGATCCACCACCGGCTCGCCGCGAAGCCGGCCGGCATGGGTGCGTCGGTCACCGGATTCTCGGCGGGTGGCGAATCGGAGTCGGGCACCGTCCGCAGTATCCCGATTGCGGTCACCACGGTCGCCCCGGCGCAGATCAGGAACAACGCGTCCAGGCCCACCGCGGTCGCGGCGACGGCGATCACCGGACCGAGCAGAAAACCGGCCACCGCGGCCGTCCCGAAACTGCCCATCATCCGGCTGGTGGAGAGTCCATAGTGGCGGCACAACAGGGACATCCCGGCGTAGAGAGCCGGAGTCACCAGCCCTTCGCCGACCCCCCAACAGGTCCGCCCCGCCAGCAACGTCACCGGATCACGGGCCAGTGCCGTGATGACGATGCCGGTCGCCGCGATCAGCAGCGACAGGCAACTGACCTTGTTGGGCGCCCACCGATCCACCCACATCCCGCCGACCGGCTGACATGCCGCCTTCGCACCCGCGAACAGCGCGAATGTCAACGCGATCACCGTCGGGCCGGCACCCGCGCGATCCCGAAGGTCGGGTACGAACGGAATCAGCAGCGTGTAGGAGGCGTTCACGCTGACGACCGCGCCAAGGAGCAACGCGGCGCGGCGCTCACCCGATTTCATCGGCGGCTCCGACATACGCGACCAGCGACCTGTGCATGTCGGACAGTGCCGCGCGCAGTCCCGGCCGCCGGTCGGGCGCGTACACCAACGCCCACAGGTTGGTTCCGGTGAGTCCGTGCCGCTCCTTGAACCGGTAGTTGTCCCGACCCCACTCGATCCGGCTGAACCCGTGCTCATAGGCCCACTCGGTGCAGCGATACATGAGCGCCACATAGGTGCTCAGTTCGGTCAGGCTCGAATAGTCGACACCGCCGCACAGGTAGGTGACCTCGGTGCCGTGCCGGAAACCGAAGAACACCCCGACCAGCCGATCGCCGACCTGCGCCGCCACCAGCATGGCGCCCGGCACCCGCAACAGGCCGTGCAGGGTGTCCTCGTCGTAGAGCGGCGGCCAGTCGTGCTCGTCGGTGGTGCCGACGGTCAGGGGCAGCGCCATCGGCACCAACGCGTGTGCCTCCGGTCCCTCCAGCATCCGCACGCGCAGCCCCCGCTCGTGACTGCGACGCAGTCGCCGCCGCACGTCCTTCCCGAGCTTGACGGGCAGTCTGTCCAGGTGATCTGCGAAGTCTCCGCACAGTTCGCCGCTGTAGGTGCGGTCCAGCAGCACCCGGCCGGTCGCGGGGCCGACCGCGGCCTCCCAGACGTCGGCGGCGTCCTCGGTGAGGTTGGGTGCGATGAGCAGCTCCGCGTCGCCTGCCTCGATCCAGGCCATCGCCGTCGCGTGTGCGCCCCTGGCCAACGCCGCCGGAAACGGGCCACGCTTGGTATACATGGAATAGGTGGAGCCGGCGAAGACATGACGCCCGGCCAGGCCGGTCCGGCCGGTCTGCGCCAGGTACCCGAACCAGAACGGCGAGCTGGTCAGCACGTAGAGCGGGAGAACCGCCACACCATGCGGTCCCGGATCGGCACTGACATAGCGGCGGTGCACGCTGTGCTCGATGCCGATCAGTTCCCAGGAGCGCAACCAGTCGGCCGAGTCGTACAGGCACGTTGGTACTACCTGGTCGGGCACCCGATCTGCCAGCGACCACCCCTGGGCGGTGCCGGCGGACGTGACTGTCATGCCGTCCTCCTGCGGGTGAGGGAAAACCGGGCGTGGCAGGCGGAACCGAACGCGGCGAGGATACCCCGGGCCACCGGGTCGGTCGCGGCATACCATTCGGGGTGCCACTGAACTCCCAGTGCGAAGGCCGTCGAGTTGACCACGGAGACGGCCTCGATGACGCCGTCCTCGGCCACGGCCTCGACCGCCAGCCCATCGGCCAGTACGTCGATCGCCTTGCCGTGCAACGAATTCACCGAGATCTCGGTGGCACCGACGATGCCGTGCAACACCCCGGCGCTGGTAACGGATACCGGGTGCCGCGGCAGGTACTGCTCCACACGGGACAGACTCACATCCTCTCGATGTCCCGCCACCGAACGGAGTGTGCCGCCGTACGCCACGTTCATCTCCTGGAGTCCACGACACACGCCCAGCAGCGGCACCCCCCGGTCGACCGCGACGGTGATGATCGCGAGTGCGGCCAGGTCCCGGTCGGGGTCCGCCCCGCCGATGTCGCTCTGATGTCCGGTGAGGACAACGCCGTCGAGCCGGTCGACCACGTCACCGCAGAGCCCCGCGGTGAACGGGCACGGCAACATGACCACGGCGCAGCCTGCGACATCCACCACCGCCCGCAGGTACACCTCCCGGACGGCCTGATTCGGCACGCCGTCCATGACCTCGGTGTTGGCAAGCACACCGACCAGCGGCCGGTTGCGGTCAGGCGGCATCGAGCGCCCGGCCGATGTCCGCCATCAGGTCGTCCGGATGCTCAAGGCCGACGGCGAGCCGTATCGAGCCGGGAGTCACCCCGGCGGCCAGCTGGTCGGCCGCCGGCAACTGCGCATGCGTCGTCGAGGCGGGGTGGGTCGCCATCGTCCGCACGTCACCGATGTTGGTCACGTGGCTGATCAGCTCGAGGGATTCGATGAACCGCCCACCGGCTTCCCGGCCGCCGACGACCTCGAACTGCAGGACCGGTCCGAACCCGGCGCCCAGATACCGCTTGGCGCGATCAAGTTCGGCCCCCTTCGACAGGCTCGGATAGCTGACCTCGGCCGCCTTGGGATGCTCGGCCAGGTATTCCGCGACCAGCTGGGCGTTCGCACAGTGCACCCGCATCCGGATGGGCAGCGTCTCCACCCCCTGAATGAGCAGGAACGCGTTGAACGGGCTCAGGCACGGACCGAAGTCGCGCAGCAGGGTCTCCCGGGCCTTGAGCAGGTACGGGCTGCGGGCGAAATGCGTCTCGAGCCCATCTCCGGCGCTCGTCCACACGGTTCCGCCGTGTGCGTCATCGGGCTCGGTGATCAGCGGGTGCCGGGCCCGGTGCGCCACCCAGTCGAAGCGCCCGCTGTCCACGATCAGGCCGCCGAGGGACGAGCCGTGCCCGCCGATGTACTTGGTCGCCGAGTACACCACGATATCCGCGCCGAACTCCATCGGCCGACACACCGTGGGCAACATCGTGTTGTCCAGTATCAGTGGGATTCCGTGACCGGCGGCGATCTCGGCGACCTCGGCGATCGGGAACATCCGCAGCCCCGGATTGGGCAGCGTCTCCGCGAAGTAGCAGCGGGTGGCCGCATCCGTTGCCGCGGCGAAGTTCGCCGGATTCTCCGGATCCACGAACCGCGTCTCGATGCCGAGCCGGTGCAGCGTGTTGGCCAGCAGATTCCACGTTCCGCCGTACAGTTCCCGGGAACTGACGAGGTTGTCGCCGGCCTGACAGAGATTGAGCACGGCCAGCGCGACCGCGGCCTGCCCGGACGCCACGGCAAGGCTGTCAACAGCTCCGTCGAGCAGGGCGATGCGTTCTTCGAGTACGTCGAGGGTCGGATTGTTCAACCGCGTGTAGGCATGCCCGTCCTGGTCCAGGCTGAAGATGCCGGCAGCCGCGGCGGTACTGGGCAGCGTGAACGCGGCGGTCTGGTAGATCGGTGTCACGACCGGTGGGGTGAGCCCCATTCGAGACGTCTCGCCGCCCCGGATCGCGGCCGTTTCCGGATGCATCGTCCCCCGGTTCCGTCCCGCGTCACCCGATGACACGATCGAACTCCCGGGAAGTCGACAGCTGCGTGACGATCGATGAAATCGCGCTGACGGCACCCTGCGGCCCCTTGGTCACCAGACCGCCGGTCATCGCGTCCAATTGCGCGTAGTGGGGATCGGCGAGTCGTACCCGGTGCGTCTTGGGCAGGTTCCAGAACGGCGTGCGGGGGTCCAGATGGTGATCGAGATGGAAGTGATCGTTGTGGATGCCGGTGAGAAACCGCTCCAGGCCACGACTCTTGCGATTACGCGTCATATACAGATCGACATCGTGGTCGCGCACCAGCGGGGTGTGCTCGGACAGCTCGATGTACCAGCCGAGGATCTGGAAGCTGGTCAGGTACGGAATGACCCAGAACAGCGCGAGCAGGCCGAGTCCGCCCAGCTGCCAGGCCACGCCGACGATGACACCCCAGAAGATCCAGAAAGCGGCTCTGTCAAGGTTCTTCTTGAGTGACGGCACATGTTCCGCGGTCAGCGCGCCACTTCGATTCCCGTCCCGCAGTACCTGGAATCGATTACGCACCAGGTAACGCACGTAGGCCACCGTCTGGGAACCCAACGCGGGCAGCACGACGATCCGGTTGAAGTACCGCGTCGCCGAAGTGGGGGTGTAGACCTTCTGCTCGATAAAGAACTTCAGGTCCGGGTCACGTTCCGGATCGCCGAGCCGAGGATGATGCGTCAGCACGTGCGAGACCTTGTACGCGTAGTGCTGCTGAAAAATGGGATACGCGGTGAACACCGTGCCGATCGTCATCTGCAGTCGCTTGTTCGACGCGCCGACGCCGTGTGCACAGTCGTGCAGAATGGTACTCAGGCCACGCTGCCGGGCACCGATGATGAGCACGGCGAGGGGATACAGCCACCAACTCACGAAATAGCAGGCGGCACCACAGGCGACCATCCACGCCATGTCATGTGCCCAGGCCAACAGCGCGTGCCAATTATCACTTCTGTTGTAGCGTTTTATTTCGTCCCGGATTTCGGGGCTGAATCGGTAGATCGTGAATCGCTTCCCGGTGTGCGCCCATTTCAAGGCCGCCATTCGGGCACCCCCCCATCGGTTGACCGCCGCCAGCTTACTCGGGCTGCCCGGACCCGCGCAAGCACCCGCACATCGTCAACCATTCGATGCGCGACGTCGGCTATCGCCCGCAGCTAGTGAGAATGTCGCTGTATACCGTAGGGGATGATCGTATGCCACGCCGTTTCGCCTGTTGGGATTCCGTTGCTCAGTGGCAGCGAATATCTCGCGTACCGACAAATCCGCAGGCAAGCCGATGCAATTGAAATCGGGACGGAGTCTGCTCCGGGAACGCCACGAGTCTGACGGCTCACTTCGACAGGGCGGCGGCCAACTGGCGTGCCTGCGCGCGCAGGGCAGGCGGCAGCGGCGGGAAGTTCAGCTCCACCGGCCGACTCATTCCTTCGACGGTGACGGTGACTTTCACGATCAGACCGAGCGCGGAGCCACGCGGCGGAGTGGACGTGACGACCTCGCGACGGAACGACGCGAGGTGCTTGCCGGGACCACCGGTGGCCCGGACCGCCTCGAAGAACAGCACCTGGCGATCGGTCAGCACGATGTACACCTCGCGGCGCCGGAAACCGACGAAGCCCACGCCGCCGCCGAGTAAGCCGGCCACGACACCGGCCGCGATACCCGCGACGGCGGTCGCGACCACGGGCGCCGAGCCCAGTTTGGCGAGGGTGGTGAGTTCGACCTGCTCACCCGGTGCCATCAGCCGGGTGGCCGCACTGATCAGCTTCTGTTGACGTCGTTCGCCCATGATTGTGTCGCTCCCCATGCCGATGAACAGGTTGACGCCGTGTCGCCGACGCCTGTCGCGACAACGGGTAGCGCACCATAGGACACCCGGCGCGGCGGCCGGAAACCGGGTGCGGCACCGCCACCACGTCCGCCTGCCGGAAACGGTGTCGCCCCCGGGTTCACTTTTGCGTCAGTCTGAGCGTCATGGCAACTCCGGTGCACGTCGAGACCCACGATCGACTGGCGACGACACCGTCGGACGAGTTGCTCAAGCTCTACGGCGACGTCTACACCGGGGCGCCCTACTGGAACAGCCCGACGGACGTCGCCGAGTTCGCCGCCGAGTGGGTCCGACTGCGCGACGAGCCGGGAATTCGGCTCGTGCTGGCTCATGCGGAAGCGGGTGCGGTCGGGTTCGGGCTGGGGCATGTTGTCCGGCCGGGCAGTGGGTGGTGGGGCGATGCGCCCACGGTGCGCGGGTCCAGTTTCGGTATTGCCGAGTTCGGTGTGCTGGCCGGGTGGCGCCGGCTCGGTGTCGCGCGGCGGCTGCATGACGCGCTGTTGGCCGGGCGTGGTGAGAGCCGTTCGGTGCTGTGGGTCCGGGTCGATGCTCCGGTTGCGCGGGCCGCGTATGACAGTTGGGGGTATCGGCAGGTGGGCGCCGTCGATCGGTCGCCCGGTTACCACGTGATGTGTCTGGATCTTGGCGGGCGCGAGAGAATCGGGCATGGCTGAACATCGGCTCGATCCGACGCCCGACACGGTGACCGACGTATTTTCCGGTGCGCGGGCGCCGGTGCTCACCGTTGATCCCGGCGACACGCTGGTGGTGCGGAGCTTGGACGCGGCCGGGCATCTGGAGGGGCAACCGGGGCCCGGCGTGGCCGCGCCGAGGTTGATCGTCCAGTCTCGTGGGCACTGTCTTGTTGGGCCGATCGGGGTCCGGGGCGCCGCGCCGGGGATGATGCTGGCCGTTCGGGTGGTGTCGTTGCGGCCGGATGACTGGGGGTTTACGGTCGCGGCCGCTCGCGACAACGAGCTCAATCGACGGCTCGGCGTGTTTCCCGGTGAGCCGGCCTGGTTGTTGTGGGACGTGGACGCCGATCTCGGTGTTGCTCGGAACGATCTCGGGATTTCCGTGCGGCTGGCGCCGTTTCTTGGCGTGATCGGGCTGCCGCCCGCTGAGCCCGGTGATCATTCGACGGTGCCGCCTCGGGCTTCCGGTGGGAACATCGACTGCCGGGAACTCGTTGCCGGGTCCACTCTTTTTCTTCCGGTTACCGTGCCGGGCGCGCTGTTGTGCGTTGGGGACGGGCATGGGGCGCAGGGGGACGGTGAGGTGTCGGGTACCGCCATCGAGTGCGGTATGACGTCCGAACTGGTGATCGACATCGCGGCCGATCCGGCGATCTCGACCGCGCATGCGGTTACCCCGGTTGGCCGGATCACGTTCGGGTTCGACACCGATCTCAACGAGGCCATGGCCCAAGCGCTGTCGGCCATGCTCGACTGGTTGCAGAAACTGCTCGGCGTCGAGCGGGCGACCGCGCTCGCGTTGGCAAGCCCGGTGGTGGATCTGCGGGTCACGCAGGTCGCCAACCAGGTGTGGGGTGTGCACGCGGTGCTGCCGGACGGCGCACTGGGCGTCACTTCACCCGGCTGACAGACCGCGTTCACGGCGGCGTCGTTCGATCCTGGCAGGGTCCGGGGTCACATCGAGCCGGAGGAGCCCGCCATGTCCGACGCCGCGAAACACACCGTCACCCGTCGTGGCGCGCTGGGGCTGCTCGGGGCCGTCGGCGCCGCGCCGCTGCTGGGCAGCACCGTCGCCCACGCCGCCGCGCCGAGTCCCACGCTCAGCCCGAGCGTCGGCAGCGCCACGCCCGTGCAGGGGTTGCACCTGACGTTCGGCCGCGACCCGTCGCGCACCATGGTCGCCTCGTGGATCACCGCGGGCTCCGTCGCGCGACCGCGGGTGCTCTACGGCACGCTCGACGGCGGCTTCGGCCACACGGTCGAGGCCGAGACCCGCACGTACGTCGACGGCACGTCGGGCCGCACGGTGTGGATCCACCACGCCGAACTCGACCGCCTGCGGCCGAACACCGACTACATCTACGCGGTGCAGCACACCGGTGCCACGCCGGACGCGGGCACGTTCCGGACCGCACCGTCGGGGCGGATGCCGTTCACGTTCACCAGTTTCGGCGACCAGGCGACGCCGGAGGTGACCTGGGCGGCCGACGGCACGGTCGGGCTCGACGCGAACTCGACGCCGGCCAGCAAGGACATCGTGGCCGGCATCGAGACCGTGGCGCCGCTGTTCCACCTGCTCAACGGCGACCTGTGCTACGCCAACCTGGACGTGGACCGGGTGCGCACCTGGAACAACTTCTTCACCAACAACACCCGCTCCGCGCGGTTCCGGCCGTGGATGCCGGCCGCGGGCAACCACGAGATCGAGAAGGCGAACGGCCCGATCGGCCTGGACGCCTTCCAGACCTACTTCAAGGTGCCCTCCACCGAGACCGACCCCGAGCTGGCCGGGCTGTGGTATTCGTTCACCGTCGGGTCGGTGCACGTCATCGTGCTGCAGAACGACGACAACTGCCTGCAGGATGGCGGCGACGTCTACATCAACGGCTACTCCGGCGGCCGGCAGCTCGCCTTCCTGCAACGGGAACTGGCCGCGGCCCGGCACTCCCGCGAGATCGACTGGATCGTCGTGGCGATGCACCAGGTGATGGTCAGCTCGTCCGACGCGAACGGCGCCGACCTCGGCCTGCGGGCCAAGTACGGGCCGCTGTTCGACCAGTACGGCGTGGACCTGGTGCTGTGCGGGCACGAGCACGACTACGAGCGGTCGCTCGCGGTGCGCGGGGTGGTCAGCGGCAGCGAGACGCTCACCCCGAACCCGGTGTCGCAGGCGACGGACGTGATCGACTCGACCCACGGCACCGTGCACATGATCCTCGGTGGCGGCGGGGTGTCGGGTACGACCAACGGGAGTTTCTTCAAGGACGGCACCGGCAAGGTCATCACCGCGGTTTCGGCGACGCCCGGGCCCAACGGCAAGCGGACGTCGACGTTCGTCCGGGAGCAGGCGGTGTGGAGCGGTGTTCGGGACCTGACCCATCCGTACGGCTTCGCCGCCTTCACCGTCGATCCCGGCCGGCATCCCGGTGACACGACGTCGCTGCTCGTCACGTACTACAACGTGAACAAGCCGTCCGGCGAGCTGTCGGTGTTCGAGACGTTCACGATGCATCGCCGTCGTTCGGACGGCTGACCCGCTCGTTGTTCGGTCGGCATGCTGTCCGGCTGTGCGTGCTGGCAGACTCGGCCGGTGTGAAGCTGCGTGGTGTGGTCCGGGCCTGCCATCCGGACGCCTGCGTCGCGGTCGCGGCCGTCGCGGTCCTGCTCGGCATCGGCACGGGCGGCAGCCTCGTGCGGATCGCGCTGGTCGGGGCCGCGGTGTTCGTCGGGCAGTTGTGCATCGGGTGGCTGAACGACTATGTGGACGCGCCACGGGACGTCGTGACCGGGCGGACCGGCAAGCCGATCGTGGCCGGGCAGGTGAGCCGGCGGGCGGTGGGACTGGCCGCGGTGGTGGCCGGGGTCTGTTGCGTGCCGTTGTCGCTGTCGGTCGGGCTCGTTGCCGGGGCGGTGCACCTCGTCGCGGTGGTGGGCGCGTTGGCCTATGACGTGTGGCTGAAGTCGACCGTGGTGTCCGTGCTTCCCTATCTCTTCTCGTTCGGGTTGCTGCCGGTGTTCGTCGTGCTTGCCGAATCTCACCCGGTGGTCTGGTGGCTGCCCACGGCGGGTGCGCTGTTGGGTGCGGGGGCGCATTTCGCGAACGTGCTGCCGGATCTGGCCGGGGACGTGGCCACCGGGGTCCACGGGTTGCCGCATCGGCTCGGGATGACCGCCAGCCGGTGGTGGGCAGTGGTGTTGTTGGTGGCGGCGGCCGCGGTGCTGGTCGTGGGGCCGGTCGGGAATCTGGTGCCTCGGCTGGGGTTGGCCGGCGTTTCCGTTGCCACGCTGTGCGTCGGTCTGGTGCTGGGGCGGCGGCCGGGATCACGGGCGGCGTTCAACGCGGTGCTGGTGGTGGCGTTGTTGGACGTGGCGCAACTGGTGGTCGCGGCGCGCTGACTACATCAGGGTCAGTTGGTTGGATCGCCGTGGGGTGCGGGTTGGGGCGGCGGCGCGCTCGACCAGGGTGTCGTCGAAGACCGACAGGAACGAGGACGGGCGTAGGTCGCGCTCGCGAGCGTCGCGGGCCGCGTGGCTCAGGTACAGGTGGGACTGGGCGCGGCTGACGCCCACGAAGAACAGCCTGCGTTCCTCCGGCACATCAGCGTCCGCACCGGGCCAGCGCAGCGGCAGCAGGCCCTCGGCGCAGCCGACGATGAACACGACCGGGAACTCGAGGCCCTTGGCCGCGTGCAGCGTGAGCAGGGAGATCCGGTTGGCCCGTGGATCCCACGTGTCGACCTCGCTGCCCAGTGCCAACTCGGCCAGCAACGCCGCCGGTGTGTGCCGGCTTGCCAAGGGGCCCAACAGGTCGATCGCGGCGCGGAGCTCCTCCTCGTCGTCCGGCAGTTCTCGCAACGCCGCGGCGCCCGCCGCCCGCAGCAGCGGGACCGCGGCCGAACCGGGGGTTGACCGCAGGTACGGCAGCAACGCGCGGACGCCCGGATGGTCACGCAGCCGGTCGTGGGAGCGCCGCTGGAACGGCAGGCCCTCCTTGGCCAGCGCGGCCATCAGCGGGCGGGCCTGGGCGCCGGTCCGGTACAGGATCGCGATGTCGTCGAATGACAGGCCGCGCACGCCGTCCGACGTGACCCGGCCGGAGTCGTGGGCGTGGAACGTCGATCCGCCGAGGAGTTCCTCGATGGTGTGCACGACGTGGCGGGCCTCGGTGTCGGCGTCCGCCGTGGCCCGGAGCACGATGCGGGCGCTGTCGCTGTCCTGATGGCGCATGGCGCGCAGGGTGCGGTGCGGTACCAGGGTGGTCGGCCGGATGGCGGCCAGGGCGCCGGCCACGATGGCCGGGCTTGATCGGTAGTTGCGGGTCAGGGTGACCAGCCGCGCGGCCGGGTAGTCCTGTTGGAACCGCAGGAAGAATCCGACGTCGGCGCCGCGGAAACTGTAGATGGCCTGGTCCGGATCGCCGATGGCGCACAGGTTTCCGCCATCGGGTCCGGTCGGCGGGCAGAGCAGCCGCAGCAACCGGTACTGCAACTCGTCCACGTCCTGGTACTCGTCGACGCAGACCCGGCGGAACCGGTCCTGATAGGACGTTCGTACCTCGGGTCGGCTGGTCAGCAACCGCACCGGCAATACCAGCAGGTCGTCGAAGTCGACCAGGCCGGCCGCGTGCAGGGCTTTGTCGTATCGCTCTGCGATGTCGTTCGTGTTCGCAGCATTCTGCGCGGCGGCAACACGTTTCGCCAGTGACACGTCGGCCAGCGCGCGCCGCAGCTCGGCGGGAGTCGCGCCGGGCAACAGGTCTCGCAGTACCGCAGTGCGTCGGCTCTCGTCGGCTATCGTGAAGTCGGCAGCCAGGCCGACGTCGGCGTGCCGTTCCCGCAACACGTCCAGCCCGAGCCGGTGGAACGTGACGACGGTCAGCTCGGCGGCCTGCGCGCCCAGCAAACCGTCCAGCCGTGCCCGCATCTCCTCGCAGGCGCGGCGGGTGAACGTGATGGCGAGGCACTGCGCGGCCGGAATGCCATGCCGGGTCACGATTCGAGCGAGCCGGTGGGTCAGCGTCCTGGTCTTGCCGGTGCCCGGGCCCGCCACGATCAACAACGGCCCGGTCACCAACTCGGCGGCCGCGTGCTGATCCGGATCCAGCCCGTCGACGTCGGGCGCCGGCTCGGGCGCCGGCTCGATCAGGACGGGTGCGACCGGTTTTGGTACGTGCACCGGTTTCGCGGGTGCGGCGGCGGGTGCGACGTCGAACAGGCCGAGCGCGGACGCGGCCAGTTCGCCCCGCTCGAACAGCGAGATCGTGCCGTACTCGCCGTCGTAGCCGGGGTCGCGGATCACCTGGCCGGATCGCAGGCGGCTGATCGCCTCGGTCAGCAGCGGCGACTTGGCCCTGCTGATCTCGTCGATCGGCAGTTCCAGCAGGATGGCCAGCTCCGGGCCGAGCACGCGGACCACGTCGTCGACGGCGGCGCCGACCGCCTTGCTCTTCGGCCCGACCCCCAGGATCTCGCCCATGATCTCGGGCAACGGCACGATGCTGAAGAACTCGCCCGCCGTGTCCGGCCGATGGCCTGCCGGTCGGTCCGCCAGTTCCGAGACGCGGTGCCGCACGCCGACGGTCAGCGGTTTACGGCACTCCGGGCACAATCCTTGGTGCGCCCTGGTTTCCGCCGGTTCCATCCGGACGTCGCACTTGCGGTGCCCGTCCAGATAGTATTTTCCCTCCTCGGGAAACATGTCCACGGTGCCGACATAGCCGGGCCCGCGCACCAACGCGTCCCGCAGCTGGGTAAAACCGAGATCGGTGTCGAACAATGTGGCGTTGCGGCCCAGGATCGGCGGGGAATGCGCGTCCGAATTGCTGACCAGCCGAAACCGGTCCAGCCGGGAAACCTGCCAGTTCATCTCCGGATTGCTGGACAGCCCGGTTTCCAGCGCGAACACGTGGTCGGCCAGGTCGACGTAACAGTCCTCGACCGCGTCGAAGCCGGATTTCGAGCCCAGCGCGGCGAACCACGGCGTCCACACGTGCGCCGGCACCAGATAGGCGCCGTCACCGGCGGCCAGCGTGATCTCCAGCAGGTCCCGTGAATCCAGCCCCAGAATGGGACGCCCGTCCGAGCCGAGATTGCCGATCTTCGCCAGTGCGGCGGTGAACCTGGCCATCGCGTCGAAGTCCGGCAGGTAACACAGGTGGTGCACCTTTCTGGTGCGGTCACCGCGTTTGTAGATGGTCGAGATCTCGACTTCCAGCTGGAACCGGACCGGGCCGTGACAGCTCGGTGGCAGGGTGCGCAGGACTTCCCGGTCGAGATCGTCGCGTAGTTTGAACAGTCCGTTCTCGGCCGGCACCAGGGACGTGCGCAGCTCCTCGGCCCATGCTGGGTGCGTGATGTCGCCGGTGCCCAGTACCGTGATCCCCTTGCGCCGGGCCCACCAGGTCAGATGCATGAGATCGCAGTCGCGGCTGCATGCCCTGCTGTACTTCGAGTGGACGTGGAGATCCGCGTAGTAACGCACGGACCGGCATCATGCCAGAGTGGTCGGACAGTGCGGTGGTCGGACAGCTCGGTCGCCGTTCACCTTGGTTGCCAGCTGTCAAGCCTTTGCGCTATCTGTGCACAACACGATCGGTTGTCCACAGATTGCCGGCGAACCACCCAATTGGGGCTTGACAAGCGGTACGTTGGAACTGGGACGCCCCCCGGTGGAGTGGTGGGGGCTGCCTCCGGGTCGGGGCTTTGCCCGGTGCGGTTGCGTTTGTCGAGGTCAGCGGGGTCGTTGATGACGGGCTGCTTCGTTGTGGTGGCGCTGGTTTGGTGGCTTTCGCTGTGGTGCTGTTTGCGTGTGGGTTCGGGTTGGTGGCCGGTGCTTGGCTGGTCCGCGCGGTTTGGGCTTCTGCATCACCCCGATACTCTATTGTCGGTAACGGTTGTTGGGGGTTTGTCAAGGCTGGAGAGAGTACCTTGACAAACCCCCAACAACCGCTTTAAAGCTGCCCGTATCGGGATGATGCAGAAGGACTGGGTGCACAACGGAATGCCGCGTGTTCAGGCCGGTCCGTTTGAAGGCGACAGAGGCGCCTCGGTTGGGCGCCTGCTTCCGTTCCTCCGGCGGGTTCCGTTCTGTGGTACTTGCTGGTGCGGCCCCGGTTGGTAGCCTGCTCTTGTTCGTCCGGCGGGTTCCGTTCGGTGGGCGTGACTGGTCGCCTGGCTTGGCTTCAGGATTGGCGACCGTCAGGCGTCGGGGGTGTTCTCCGGGAAGTGGCATGCCACTCGGTGGCCTGTTGCCAGTTCGGCTAGTGGTGGTTCTTCGGTGCGGCAGATCTCCTGGGCCTTCCAGCACCGTGTGTTGAAGCGGCACGCCGGTGGCGGGTTCAGCGGGCTGGGCACGTCGCCGGTCAGTCGGATTCGCTCGCGGTTGGTTCTGCGGCCTGGGTCCGGGATCGGCACGGCCGACATCAGGGCGACCGTGTACGGGTGCCTCGGCTTGGCGTAGACCTGGGCCGCTTCGCCGATCTCCACGATCTTGCCCAGGTACATCACCGCGACGCGATCGGAAACGTGACGCACGATGGACAGGTCGTGCGCGATCATCACGTACGTCAGGTCCAGTTCCTCCTGGAGGTCCTCCAGTAGATTGATCACCTGTGCCTGGATGGACACGTCCAGCGCCGACACCGGCTCGTCGGCGACGATCAGCTTGGGGCGCAACGCCAGCGTGCGTGCTATGCCGATGCGCTGCCGCTGGCCGCCGGAGAATTCGTGTGGGTAGCGGTTGTAGTGCTCGGGGCTCAGGCCGACGAGCTGCAACAGGTCCTGCACGGCCTTCTTGATGCCGTTGGGTGTCTGCACGTTCTGCAGGCGGAACGGCGCGCCGACGATCGTGCCGACGGTGTGCCTCGGATTCAGCGACGAGAACGGATCCTGGAACACCATCCCGATGTCCTTGCGCAGCGGGCGCATCCGCCCGGTGGAAACATGGGTGATGTCGTGACCGTCAAAGACGATCTTTCCATCGGTTGGTTCCAGCAGCCGGGTGAGCAGGCGGCCGGTGGTGGTCTTGCCGCAGCCGGACTCGCCGACCAGCGACAGGGTCTCGCCCCGGCGGACCGTGAAGTCCAGCCCGTCCACGGCCTGCACCGCGCCCTGCTTGCGCTGCAACAGGCCGCGCCGCACCGGGAAGTACTTCTGCAGGCCGGTGACCGTGAGCAGCTCGGTCTTCTCCATCAATCGGTCCCCACTCACAGCTTCGGCTTGATGTCGGTTTCCCACGCCTTCAACCGCTGCTCCGCGGTCAGGTGGCAGGCGACACTGTGTTCACCGTCCACACTGTGCAGCACCGGCACCTCGTCGGTGCTGCGGCCGCCGGTCAACGACGCGTAGTTGCACCGGGGGTGGAACGCGCAGCCCGACGGCACGTTGATCAGGCTGGGCGGGGTGCCCATGATCGGCAGCAGCCGGTCGGCCCGTTCCCGGTCCAGTCGGGGCATCGAGCCGAGCAGGCCCCACGTGTACGGGTGCTGCGGGCGCCGGAAGATGTCGTCCGTCGGACCGTATTCGGCGGTTCGGCCCGCGTACATGACCATGATGTTGTCGGCCAGTTCGGCGACGACTCCCAGGTCGTGCGTGATGATGATGACGGCGGAGTTGAACTCCTGCTGCAGGTCCCGGATCAGGTCCAGGATCTGCGCCTGCACCGTCACGTCCAGCGCGGTGGTCGGCTCGTCGGCGATGAGCAGTTCCGGGTCGCAGGACAGTGCCATGGCGATCATGGCACGCTGCCGCATGCCGCCGGAGAACTGGTGCGGGTAGTCGTCCACTCTGGACCCGGGCTGCGGGATGCCGACGCGGTCGAGCATCTCGACGGCGTGCCGGCGCGCGGCCGCCTTGCTGACCTTGTTGTGGATCCGGTACGCCTCGATGATCTGCGTGCCGACCGTGTAGTACGGGTGCATCGCGGACAGCGGGTCCTGGAAGATCATGGCCATCTTCTTGCCGCGCAACGCCCTTACCCGCTCGACGCTGGCCCCGACGAGTTCCTCGCCGTCCAGCCAGATCTCGCCGGTGATCCTGGCCCTGGTGTTCTTGTGCAGGCCCATGATCGCCAGGCTGGTCACGCTCTTGCCGGAACCGGACTCGCCGACGATGCCCAGTGTGCGGCCGCGTTCCAACGTGAACGACAGGCCGTCCGCGCTCTTGACCAGGCCGTCGTCGGTGGGGAACTGCACCCGCAGGTCGCGCAGTTCCAGGAACGAGTCCGACGGCGTCGGTGCCGAGTCGTAGAACTCCGCCTCACCCGGTCGCGGACGGACGTCCACGAATCCGTCCTGACCACCACCCCAGTTGCCGGTATCAGTCATCAGTACCGCACCCTCGGGTCGACTACGGCGTACAGAACGTCCACGATCAGGTTGGCGAGGACCACGAAGAACCCGGCGAGCAGGGTCACGCCCAGGATCTCGGGCAGGTCCTGGTTGGTGATCGCGTTCACCGCGAAGCGGCCGAGACCCGGCAGCGAGAACGCGGTCTCGGTGAGGATCGCGCCGCCGACGAGCAGTCCGAGATCGAGGCCGAAGATCGTGACGATCGGGGTCAGCGTGGCCCGCAGGCCGTGCTTGACCACGACCTTCCGCTCGGACAAGCCCTTCGCCCGCGCGGTGCGGATGAAGTCCTCGTTCATGGTCTCCAGCATGCCGGCCCTGGTCAGCCGCGCGTAGAGGGCGGCGTACAGGAACGCCAGCGTCACCCACGGCAGCACGAGTGCCTCGGCCCAGCGGCCGGGGCTCTCGCTGAACGGGATGAAGTTGCCCGCGTCGGGGAACAGCGGCACGCTGTCGCGGAAGATCGCCAGCGACAGCAGCGCGGTGAAGAAGATCGGCAGGGACACGCCTGCCAGCGCCGCGCTCATCGCCGTCCGGTCGAAGATCGAGCCGCGTTTCAACGCGGACAGCACACCGATGCCGACGCCGGTGACCAGCCACAGGATCGCGGCGCCGATGGCGAGCGAACCTGTCACCGGCAGCGCGCTGAGCATCTGCGGCCAGACCGGTTGCTGATTCTTGAACGAGTAGCCGAAACACGGCGCGGGGCAGTGTGTCCTGTCCGGGCCCGCGTCGTAGTCCGCGCCGGCCACGATGCCCTTGAGGAACCGGCCGTACTGCACGTAGATGGGCTGGTCGAGGCCGAGTTTGACCTCCATGGCGTGGATCTGGGTGACGCTGGGATTGCGGCCGACGTACTGCGTCGCGAGCTGGTCCGTGGTCTGCCCGGCAATGCGGGGCACCAGGAAGAACACGGCGAAGGTCACCATGCTGACGACCAGCAGCATCAGCACCGCGCCGAGCAGGCGCCGAACAATGAAGGTGATCACATCGATCGGCGGCGGTGGCCGGCGGGTTCGCCGCCGGCCACCGGTGCCTTCACCTGCCTTGGTTCGATTCGGTCATCACGGCTTGGGCTACGCCTTGCCGAGCTGCGTGTAGTCGTACATGCCGTAGGCCTCGGTCACGAACGCGTTGGTGACGTTCGGGCTCCGGTAGAGCAGGGCCTTGGAGTAGACCTCGGGCAGGATGGTCGCGTCGCTCATCACGATCTGGTCGATCTGAGCGTAGATCTTGTTGCGGGCGGTGGCGTCCGACGTCTGGGTCGCCTTGTCCAGCAACTGGTTGACCTGCGGGTTGTTCTCCTCCTGCAGGTTGGAGTTGCCGGCCGCCTTGATGGCCCGCCCGTCCACGATCTGCGACAGGAAGCCGAAGCCGTCCGGCCAGTCGGCACCCCAGCCGCCCAGGATGATGCCGAGGTCGTGCTGGTGCACGAAGTTCGGCACACCGGCGTAGGTGGAGTAGTAGCTGCCGGTCGGGTACTGCTGGATCTGGGCCTTGATCCCGACCTGGGCCAGCGCCTCCTGGATGCCCTGCGCCGCGGAGACCTCCTTCGGACGGTCGCCACGGGCCGCGATGTTGATGCTGAACCCGTTGGGCTGGCCGCACGCCTGGAGCGCCGACTTGGCCTTGGCGGTGTCGCCGTTGGGCTGGCTGGTCGCGGCGTACTGGTCGGCCCGCTGGTAGCCGGACACGGTCGGCGGCAGCACGGTGCTCGCGATGTCACCACCGGCGATCGGGCCGCCGTAGGCGGTCTGCTGGGTGGTCTTGTTCACCGCGTACATGATCGCCTTGCGGCAGTCGACGTTGTTCAGCGGCGCCACCTGGGTGTTCAGCGCGGCGTAGTAGAGGAAGCCGGTCGTCGCGTCGTCCGCCTTGACCTGCAGTGCCTTGTTGCCCAGGATCCGGGCGCGGGCCGCGGTCTGCACGCCGGTGCCGTCCATGTCGACGTCCAGCGAGCCGTTGAGCAGCCTGCTGTCGATGTCGGCGGCCTGCACGTTGAACGCGACGTTGATCGTGTTCACGAGCTGCTTGTCGTTGGGGTCGCTCGACGCCGACCACTGCGGGTTCTTCACCAGGGTGAAGCCCTTGTTCGGGTCATAGGTGGAGAACATGTACGGGCCGCTGGACATCGGGTGTGTCTGGTAGTTGGACCCGGTGTCCTTGGCCGGTGGCACCGGCGCGGTCTGCGGGTTGGTCACCAGGTAGTCGAAGTCCGCGAACGGGTGCTGCAGGTGGAACACGATGGTGGTGTCGTTCGGGGTGTCGATCCCCTTGAGGCCCATCTTGTCCGGCGTCGTGTCCTTGTAGGCGCCGGGGTAGGTCGGGTCGGTCAGGTACTGCTGGAAGTACGTCGGGCCGTTGGGCAGCACGCTGGGCGCGTAGTTGGTGCTGCGCTCGATGGCGTACTTGACGTCCTTCGTGGTGATCGCGCTGCCGTCCTCGAACTTCAGCCCGGACTGGATGGTGTACGTCCAGGTGAGGCCGTCCGCGCTGGTCTTGCCGAGGCCGGTCGCCAGGCCCGGTATCAGCTTCAGGCCGTCGGCGCCGGGCGCCGACTTGAAGGTCAGCAGCGGGCGGGCGTACAGCCGGCTGAAGTTCCACATGAGGGCGTAGTAGGTGTTGCCGGGGTCCGTCGAGTCCGGGGTGTTGGACAGCGCGTAGTTCAGCGTGCCGCCGGCCTTGGTGGACGGGTTGACCACGTTGTTGAGGCCGGCGTTGTAGGCGGCCGCACCCGCGGTGTTGTTACTGGTGCCGGTTCCGCCACTCGACCCGCTCCCGCAGGCCGTCAGCAGGCTCAGCCCGGCACAGACGGCGGCGAACGCCACTGCGTTCTTGCGTTTCATACGACTGACACGCCTCCTCGTTGGATGGTTGGGTAAATGGTCAGGGATCTAGTGGGAGCGCGGATCCAACGCGTCCCGCAGACCGTCGCCGAGCAGGTTGAACGCCATCACGGAGACGAAGATCGCCAGGCCCGGCACCAGGATGTACTCGGGATCTATCGAGTAGTACTGGTTGGTCACCGCGTCGGCCAGCATCGCACCCCAGCTCGGCGTCGGCAGCTTCAGACCGACGCCCAGGAAGTCCAGCGCGGCCTCGAACAGGATGTTGGTCGGGATCAGCAGCGTGGCGTACACGAGGATCGGGCCGACGAGGTTGGGCAGCAGTTCGTGCCAGAGCACGTAGAAGCCGCGCGCGCCCAGGCTGCGTGCCGCGTCGACGAACTCCCGCTCGCGCAGCGACAGCGTCTGGCCGCGGATGATCCGGCCGATGTAGGGCCAGTTGAAGAAGCCGATGACGAAGACGAGCACGGTGATGTGCAGCGCGTCGCCGGACAGGCCGAACGCGGAGTTGGTGCCCTGCACGACACCGGTCAGCGCGATCGCGAACAGCAGCAGCGGGAAGGCGAGGAAGACGTTCATCAGCCAGTTGATGACGGTGTCCACCCAGCCGCCGAAGTAGCCCGCGACGACGCCCATGACCACACCGATGACCACCGAGATGACGGTCGCGGTGAAGGCGATGAGCAGGGAGTACTGCGAGCCGACGAGCACCCTGGAGAGCATGTCGCGGCCGTACTGCGGGTCGACACCGAACGGGTGCGACAGCGAGAGGCCGCCGAAGAAGCCGAGCGGCTTGTCGGTGTTGTGGTCGATCAGATCGGTGTGGTAGGTCGAGATGTCCAGCACGCCCGCGCTCTTCAGGAACACCGACGCGACGGCGATGACGACGAACAGCACGATGACCACGCCGCCGGCGAGCGCCCATCGGTCACGCTTCAGGCGTGTCCACGCGATTTCAGCGAGTGACCGGCCCTGGATCGCCGTGCCACCCGCCGGCTCGCCCGGTCCGGGTTCGCTCGCCGGACTAGCCAGATCAAGTGGCTCCAACGGCGCTGCCAACGCTCTGGCCCCCTTCCGCCGGGGTACGGCAGTGTGGTAGTTGCCCCGCCGGCTGCTGGCCGCACGAAGGTGTCAGCCGACTTTCCAATCCCAGACCGCGGGAATGCTAGGTCCCCGGGCCGTCCGTGGCGCGATTGTGATTCTACGATACGCCAAATGGGGGACACGACACCTTCGAGTGGTGGATGGTTTATAGACTTAATGAGATATTTGTGCTGTTACGGCCGCATGTCACCCGCCGCGCCCGGTGACCCGCCGGGGTCGACCAGCGCAGTCGGGTTCAGCCGATCGGACCAGCCGGTGCTGATCTTCAGCCCACCACACCCGCCACAAATCAGACATCTATAATGATCACGCTGCTGCTGTCAACTGTCAACAGTAGCTGGTAGTCTGACCGGTCCGACCCGACCGCGACGGGATCGCGACGCGGTTCCGGCCGGACGGCGAGTGGCACGAGTACGGCTCGCCGATGATCTCCAATCGCGTGATCCATGACAAGATTGACGGATCGGTTCCATCAAGTCCGGATCATCATCGAGGACGCCCATGACTGGCACGGCGCCGGCGGCACGCCGAGACTATGGCGGCCGAACGGCCACCCAACGCCGAGCCGAACGCAGGCAGCGGTTGTTGGCCGCGGCTTTGGACCTGTTCGGCACAGAGGGTTATCCGGCTACTTCCATCGAGCGGTTGTGCGCGCGGGCCAACGTGTCCACCCGCAACTTCTACGAGGAGTTCGCCAGCCGGGAAGCCCTGCTCATCGCATTACACGACCACATAACACAACAGGCATCCGATGCGATGCTGGCAGCCGTGGCCGAAATCCCGGACGAGCCGACGGCCGTGCGCATCGACCGCGCGATCGAGGCGTACATCGGGACGACGTCCAGCGATCCGCGCTGGACCAGAATCGCCTACGTAGAGGTGATCGGGGTCAGCGCGGCGGTCGAGCGGCACCGCATCGCGTGGCGCGCGCGGCTCGGCCAAATGCTCGAAGCCGAAGCGGTTCTCGCGGTGGAACGCGGTGAGGCGACCAGGCGCGACTACAGCCTGACCGTGATGGCCTTCATCGGCGCGGTGAACGAGCTCGTTTACCACTGGTCCATTCATGGCCGGCAGGTACCGCTGGCGGTCATCCGAGGTGAGTTGACCCGGTTGGCGTTGGCGGCGCTGCGCGCGGAGTGATTGTTCTCGCGATTGATTGACGCCGGCCGGGCGGGAAGTGTCCGCGCGGCATTCCAGGAACCGCTGTTACGACAGACCTGGTTGCAATTCCATCGGAGTGGCACCGACTGCTGCATTTGGCCTCGTGTGTCAGATCGTCGCGCACTCGCGAAGCAACGGTCGAACGTGACCGCGATGACCAGCCGGCGAACCCGTGCCCGGCGGCGGGGCGGGCGGATGGGATAGTCGGGCAACGGCGAGTTACCAGGAGGTAGGCATGGCGGACTCGATCGCCCACGAGCTGGCCGGGCTGGTCGGCGAGAGCCACGTGCTGGTGGGTGCCGCGATCTCCACGGACTACCAGCACGACGAGGCCCTCAGCGCGATCCCGATCCAACCGGGCTACCTCGTCCGGCCGTCGTCGGCCGACGAGATCGCGGGCGTGGTCGAACTGGCCCGCGAGCACCGCGTGCCGATCACGGCGCGCGGCTCCGGCAGCGGGATGTCCGGGGCCTGCGTGCCGCGCGAGGGCGGCATCGTGGTGTCGTTCGAGCGGATGAACGCCGTGCTGGAGATCGACACGGACAACCACGTCGCGGTCGTGCAGCCGGGTGTCACGCTGGCCGAGCTGGACGTCCGGACCGCCGAGGTCGGCCTGACCTACCCGGTCCATCCCGGCGAGCTGTCCGGCAGTCTCGGCGGCAACGTGGCGACCAACGCGGGCGGCATGCGCGCGATCCGCTACGGCGTGACGCGGCACCACGTGCTCGGCCTGACCGCCGTGCTGGGCACCGGCGAGGTCATCCGCACCGGCGGCCGGATCGTCAAGGCCAGCAGCGGCTACGACCTGACCCAGCTCATCATCGGCTCGGAGGGCACGCTGGCCCTGGTGGCCGAGGCGATCCTGAAGCTGCACCCCCGCCTGGCCCACCAGCGGACCGTGCTGGCGCCGTTCCCGGACCTGGAGGGCGTGGTCCGCGCCGTGCCCAAGGTCGTGGCCACCGGACTTGCGCCGAACATCCTGGAGTACATCGACGCCTTCACCATGGCCGCGATCACCTACACCACCAAACTGTCGCTGGGCATCCCGGACGGCGTGCGGGACGCGGCGCAGGCGTATCTGGTGGTGTCACTGGAGAACACCGAGGCCGACCGGGTGGCCGAGGACATCGAACGGCTGGGCACCCTGCTCGACGAACTCGGCGCGATCGACGTCTACGTGCTGGACGGCCCGGCAGGCCACAAGCTGATCGAGGCGCGCGAGAAGGCGTTCTGGACCGCGAAGGCGGCCGGCGCGCACGACATCGTGGACGTGGTCGTGCCGCGCAACGCGATGCCGGAATTCCTTGCCGCGGCACGGAAACTGGCCCAGGAGACGGGCTCGGGGGTGGCCGGCTGCGGGCATGCCGGGGACGGCAACGTGCACCTGGCGGTGTTCCAGGCCGATCCGGCGGTCCGGCACCGGCTGCTGCACGGCATGTTCGAGACCGGGCTGCGGCTGGGCGGCGCGATCTCCGGTGAGCACGGCATCGGCCGGGAGAAGAAGCCGTACTTCCTTGACCTGACCGATCCGGCCGAGCTCGCGCTGATGCGGCGCGTCAAGGCGGCGTTCGACCCGGCCGGCATTCTCAATCCGGACGTCCTGCTGGGCGACAGCGAGGAGAGCAAGGCGTGAACGGCGCACAGGCACTGATCCGCACCCTCGTCGACGGCGGGGTGGACGTCTGTTTCGGCAATCCGGGCACGTCCGAGATGCACTTCGTGGCGGCGCTGGACTCGGTGCCGGACATGCGGGCCGTGCTGGCCCTGTTCGAGGGCACGGTGACCGGCGCCGCGGACGGCTACGGCCGGATGGCCGGCCGGCCCGCGGCCACGCTGCTGCACCTGGGGCCGGGCCTCGGCAACGGCCTGGCCAACCTGCACAACGCGCGCCGCGCCCACACGCCGATCGTCAACGTGGTCGGCGACCACGCGACCTACCACAAACGGTTCGACGCGCCGCTGGAGTCGGACATCGACGCGATCGCGGGCGCGGTGTCCGGCTGGCTGCGCCGCAGCACCCGGGTCACCGACGTGGCCGCGGACGCGGCGGCCGCGATCGCCGCGGCCTGCGGCCCGCCGGGCCAGGTGGCCACGCTGATCCTGCCGGCCGACGTGTCCTGGTCGGACGGTGCGGTGCCGGTCGGCCCGGTCGGCCCGCCGACGCAGGCCACGGTGCCCGACGACGTGGTGGCGTCCGTGGCGGCGGTGCTGGGTTCCGGCGAGAAGACGGTGCTGCTGCTGGGCGGCGCGGCAGCCCGCGACGAGGGTCTCGTCGCGGCGAGCCGGCTGGCCGCGGCCACCGGCGCCACGGTGCTCGTCGAGACGTTCCCGGCCCGGATGCGCAGGGGCGCCGGCATTCCGGCCGTCGACCGGCTCGGCTACCTGGCCGAACACGTGCAGTACCAACTGGCCGGGGCCAGGCACCTCGTGCTGGCCGGGGCGCGGTCGCCGGTGTCGTTCTTCGCCTACCCCGGCAAGGCGAGCGACCTGGTGCCCGATGGCTGCACGGTGCACACGCTTGCGGACAACGTCGACCAGGATGCCGTTGGCGCACTGGAGAACCTGGCCGACCTGGTGGCCGCCGGCAGCGCGCCGGTCCGCGCCCCCGCCCGCCGCCCCGAGCTGCCGACCGGTGACCTGACCCAGCAGAACTGGGCCGACGTGATCGGCGCCCTGCTGCCGGAGAACGCGATCATCGCGGACGAGGCGAACACGTCCGGCGTGCTGATCCCGGCCGCAACGGCCGGCGCGCCCGCGCACGACGTGCTGACGCTGACCGGCGGCGCGATCGGCCAGGGCATGCCGGTGGCCATCGGCGCCGCGGTGGCGTGCCCGGACCGCCCGGTGATCTGCCTGGAAGCCGACGGCAGCGCGATGTACACCGTGTCCGCGCTGTGGACCCAGGCCAGGGAGGACCTCAACGTGACCACGGTGGTCCTCGCCAACCGGGCCTACGCCATCCTGCGGATGGAACTGCAGCGCGTCGGCGCGGACACCGACGGCAAGCGGGCCGCAGAGCTGCTGGATCTGTCCCGGCCCGATCTGGACTTCGTGTCCCTGGCCACCGGCATGGGCGTACCGGCGACCAGGGCTCGTACGGCGGAGGAACTGGCCGACCAGTTCGCCAAGGCGGTCGCGGAACCCGGACCGCACCTGATCGAGGCAGTGGTGCCGTCGCTGATGTAGTCAGTCCTTCGGGCCGCCTGCCACGTAGATCACCTGACCGGACACGAACGAGGCGTCCTCGCGGACGAGAAACGACACCGTCGCGGCGATGTCCTCCGGCCTGCCGACCCGACCGACCGGGATCTGGCTGGCCGCACCCTGCTGCAGGTCCTCGAAGGACACGTTCATCCGCTCGGCCGTGGACCGGGTCATCTCGGTGACGATGAACCCGGGCGCGATCGCGTTCGCGGTCACGCCGAACCTGCCCAGTTCGATGGCCAGCGTCTTGGTGAAGCCCTGCATCCCGGCCTTGGCCGCCGCGTAGTTGACCTGCCCTCGGTTGCCCAACGCGGACGTGGAGGACAGGTTCACGATCCGGCCCCAGTTGGCCTCGACCATGTGTGCCTGCGCCGCCCTGGACATCAGGAACGCGCCGCGCAGGTGCACGCCGAGCACCGTGTCCCAGTCATCCACCGACATCTTGAACAGCAGGTTGTCCCGCAGCACACCGGCGTTGTTGACCAGCACGGTCGGGCCGCCGAGCCGCTCGGCGACCTCGGCGACCGCCGCGGTGACCTGGTCCTCCCGGCTGACATCCGCGCCAAGGGCGATCGCGGTGCCACCGGCCGCCTCGATCTCCTTGACCACCGGCTCGCCCGCCGCCGCGTCCAGGTCCACGACGGCGACGGACATGCCGTCCGCGGCCAGGCGCCGCGCTGTCGCGGCACCGATGCCGCGTGCCGCTCCGGTCACGATCGCTACGCGCTCGGTCACTGGTCCTCCTGTTGCTCAGGGTGCACTACCACGCGGACGACCCGACCGGCGGCCAGATCGTCAAAGCCTTGCTGGACGCCGGAAAGCCCGATCTCCCTGCTGACCATGGCACGCAGGTCCAGCGCGCCACCACGGACCCGGTCGAAGTAGCCGGGCAGGTCACGGTCGGCGTCCAGCGAACCGTTCATGCACGGCAGGATCCGGCGGGCGAAATGGAACAGCTCCAACGACGAGAACTCCACCACCTCGGATTTGGCGCCGATGCCCACCACGGTCAGCGCGCCACCCCGGCGGGCGAGGCGCCAACTGTCCTTGATGGTCTTGGCCAGTCCGACGCAGTCGAAGACGTGGTCGGCACCTCGACCGTCGGTCAGCGCACGCACCTCGTCCCGGACGGCCCGGCCCGCTGGCAGCGCGTGGGTGGCGCCGAACGTGCCGGCCAGCGCCAGCTTCGCCGGCACGGTGTCCACGGCGACGATCGGCGCGGCACCGGCGATCCGGGCGCCGGACACGGCCGCCAGCCCGACCCCGCCGAGCCCGACCACCACCACCGACTCCCCCGGCCGCACCCCGGCCGTGGTGAGCACGGCACCGACACCGGTGGTCACCGCGCAGCCCAGCAACGCGGCCAGGTCCAGCGGAATGTCG
>DASXXM010000406.1:0-4146 GCA_036503065.1 Pseudonocardiaceae bacterium
CCAGTGGTGCCGGCCACCGACGAACCGACTGTGAACCGGGCCCACCGAACCCGCCTGGCCACCGCGATCACCCGACGAGTCACCAACGACGGCGGCAGCGTGCTGGTGTTCTGCGGCACCAAACGCAACGTCCGCACGACCGCCCTGGCCATCGCCGCCGACCGCGGCGCGCCCACCGACGGCGTCAGCACCGAGGACCTGCCCACACTGCACCGCATCTGCACATCTGTGGGCGTGGGCATCCACTACAAGGACTGGGAATACCGGCACGAAGCCGAACGCGGCTTCCGGGAACGGGAACTGGACGTACTCGTCGCGACGACCACCGTGGCAGCCGGCGTGAACCTCCCCGCCCGCGCCGTCGTGGTCCGCGACACCGTGATCGGCCGCAACGACCTCAACGTGGCCACCGTCCAACAGATGTTCGGCCGCGCCGGCCGGATCGGCGCCGGCGAAACCGAAGGCTGGGCGTTCCTGATCACCGACGAGACCGAGCACGCCGGCTGGCAGGCGCAACTGGTCGCCGGCTACACCATCCACTCCCGCATCCAAGGCTGCCTGGCCGACCATCTGCTGGCCGAGGCAGCCCAGGACGCCATCCACACCGTGGCCGACGCGGAGCAGTGGTGGATGCGCACCCTCGCCTACCACCAGGGCGCCCGGCGCCTGGACGCCGTACACACCGCGGTCGACCTGCTCATCGAAGGCGGCTACCTCGCCCCACTCCCCCAACCGGACGGCACCACGATCCTGACCGTGACCGACCTGGGCCGGATCACCACACGGCTGATGGTGCCGGTGCTCGTCGGCGACGAACTCCGCGCCGCGTTCGCCGACCAGACAGTGCCGACCGATCCAGGCGACGCCGAGAACGTACTCGGCCGGCTGATCGCCACCACGGTGCCCGAACTGGCCGACGCACCGGTCGACGAGGACCAACGCCCGTTCGTCGCCCGACTGCTGCGCGCCGAAGGCCGGCTGGAGCGGTTGGACACCACCCCGCCGCCACCGTCACTGGTGACCGCGAACGCCTGCGACCCCGGCGATCTCGCACGTGTCGCGTTCGCCCTGGTGGCCCATCATCCGCGCCAGTTCACCCGGCACCACCGTGTGATCGGCGGTGTGGCCACGACCATCCTGAACCCGGTGCTGGAGCAGGCACCACGCTATTTCGCGTGGCTGGCCGGGCAGGGCCGGCTGGGCACGGTACATCCGTGGGTCGCGGTGGTGGCCGACGACCTGGGCCGCCGCATCCGGTGGCGACGGCTGGCACCACCACGCGGCTCCGGCCGGCTGCTGTGGATCTGCGAGCAGATGGCCACCCCGCTGCACGTGGACACCCTCGTCCCGGACCTGTTCGCCGCCGCCCGGGTCCACGACGTCAGCAACCCGGACTGGCCCATCGGCCCGGCACCCCGCCGCTGCCAACTCGACCGGGGCGGCTATGTGGCCCTGCTACGCGACCGCGCCACCGACACCACCTTCACCGACCGGGCCGGCCAGATCACCGTCAGGTGCCCGAACGCCGCGGCGGTCAGCGTGTGGACAGGCCCGACCCACCAGGTCACGACACCGTCAACGGGCGACGCCATCAGCTACCCCGACACCGACCCGACCCAACACGGCGCCACCGTGTTCACCCGCAGAGGCGACCACCGATCACACGGCTGGCTCGCCGCCTACGACACCATCGGCCAACACACCTGACCGCCACGCGCCACACCGGAACATCGCTCAGCCCAGCGGTATGTCCACAGCGGATTCGTTCCCGCTCGGCGAACTGATGGTGGTGGTGCTGCCCTCGACGCTGGCGAACGAGTACAGCTTGTCGCGACTGTTGATCACCAACGCCAGTCTGTGGTTGGCCGGCAGGTCGTAGGCGGCAACCTGTAGTCGCCAGTCGAGGGTGCGGTCCAGGTTGGGGGTCAGGTCGGACGCGGTGCACGGCTCGTGCGTGATGATCCGCGCGGTACCGTCCGCGGCAACGTCGAACAGGTAGGCCACCAGGGTGGTGGCGTCCGACGTACTGCGCACGGTCACCCGCACCGTCGCGATCCCCCTGATCCGCCGGGCCACGCCGCCCTCTCCGGCCAGTGGTTCGGTCAACCAGACCAGCACCTTCGACCGTTCGAACTTGGCGAGGTCATATATCTTGGGATTGCCGAACCATTCCTTCTGCCCGGTCTCGAGGATGGCGTCCATCGCGGTGGACTCGGTCAGGTCGCCGGCGATGAAGTCGCGCACCCAATCGGGAGCCGGATTCGCGGCCAACGCCCCGTCGCCGGTGCCGCCGCCGTTCGTGAGGTACCAACGTTCGCCGCCGGTGGTGACGTCGGCCCACGTCGGGCTTGGTTCGCGGCGGGCCGGAACGGTGATCAGGTTGGTGCCGCCCGGGATCGTGATGGTCCGATAGGTGAACATGACCTGGTTGTTGACCTGCGGCCAGGACGGCACGTCGTTGTCGACGCCGAGCAGGTAGTGGTCCAACCAGTCGTACGCCTCGCGCATCGGTACCCGCAGCCCGGGGAACGGCAAGCCGGTCACCAGCCCGGCCAGGCCGGGGCCCTCGGGGGCGCCGTGGTCGCCGATCCACATGTTCAGCCGCCTCGGCACGGTGAGCCGGGTGAACATGTTGATCACCTGGCTGGCCGGGAAAAGGCCCTCGTGCCAGGTGTTCGAGACGAAGGTCGGGATGTTCCGATCGTTGGTATCCTCGACATAGGACTCAGGGGCGCGCTCGGTGAGCCAAGCGGCCACTTCGACCAGGTTCCGGCCGCCCAGGAAGTCCCCGAGGATTCGTTGCGTGTCCTGGTCGAACTTGTCCTCCATCGGTCCACCGGTGAAGTTGATCAGTGCCAGCACGGCCGCGAGATGCCGGGTGCCGTTGTCGTACAGGCTGGTGGCCAGGTTTCCCCACGTGCTCAGTGCGACAACGGCGGAGACCCGGCCGGCCGGTTGGTCGTGCGCCGCGACCAGCTGGCTGATGCCGGAACCGTAGGACTCGCCGAGAAAACCGATTCGGCTGGGGTCGAAGTACTCCTGCGCGTAGTTGATCACCGTCGACCCGTCCGCCCAGTCCTTGGGACCAGCGACATCGATGGTGCCACCGGAGGTGGACGGCAACGCCGGATCACCGATTCCCCGGGGCGTGTATGCCAGCACATGATAGCCGCGTAGCGCCAGCGTCAGATACGCGTACAGGAAAGGCAGCCAGCCGAGCGGACTCCAGCCGGCGGGCACAATGACGACCGGACGCACATCTGGTCCGTTCAGCTTGATACTCAACGCCGACAGCCGGACCCCGTCCGACACGATCGCCGGAAAATCGATCGTGGCGGCCTGCCGAACGTTGGCCACCAACTCCCCCAGCTCCGGTGGGAGCCCGACGTCCGCCGCGCCCTGCAGGGCCGCGACCAGGGCTCTTGCCACGGCGACGACGGACGGGTTGACGGTCGGCCCGGGAGCCCAGATGCCATTGGCGGCGATATCGGTGAGTGTCGCGTCGGTGATCGAAGTGATGGGATCTCCACCGAACTCGGTCATGTGAACCACTCTTCCCGTGACGGCTGCGAAGTCGTGAATGACTCTGCCACCGGATTGCCGGACGACGGTACCGGCATTTGGGGATGCTCCCCGAATCGGCGCAACCGGTCACACGATCGGCGCAACCGCGCATTTCGAGAGCGTGACAACGATCAATTTACTTGCGGCGCAAGGGATGATTGTGCGGCCTTGCCGGTCGGTGAAAGTGGGTCGCCGACTTCGGCCGGGGAGGCCGGACACCGCAGGGAAGGCGACGCTGCAACTCACCGGTTCGCTTGGCGCGTAACTGAACGAGGACTTCACAGCCGGTCTCGACCGACTTCATCAACCAGAACCTGCTCTACGAGAACGGAAATCTCACCGGCGTCATCGACTTCGAGAGCACCCATCTGAACCATCGGGTCTCCGAGTTCGCACTGGCCTGGCGAGGCAAGTACGACGACGTGATCCACGGCTACACGGAGGTCCGCGCGCTGACGGATCTCGACTGGGAACTACTGACGCCGGCCCTGTGGTCCTGGGTGTGGTGTCCGAGATTTGGAGTGGCAGACAAGTATGCTGCTGCGCCGATCCCCCATGATGGGCCGGCACAGCGTCCCCTAC
>DASXXM010000407.1:0-3366 GCA_036503065.1 Pseudonocardiaceae bacterium
GAAAAATGCGGGTTCGGTCATTCACCGCGGCCGCGCTGGCCGTGGGCACCGCGTTCGCGGTCGCCGGGGCGATCCCCCCTGCGGCCGTCGCGGCGACCGGACCGCAGCCACTGACTCCGCAACTGATCGCCCAGCTGTCCCAGGGACCGCAGCAGCCGGTCATCGTGTTGCTGAAGAACCAGCATCCGGAAACTCCACCGAGCAAGGCCAACGGCCGGCGTCGTGCCGCCATCACCCAGACCGACCAGCGGTCAATGGTCGACCAGGTCCGGCAGACCGGCGCGACGCACGTCCAGCAGTACAGCGTGATCAACGGGTTCGCCGCGCGGATGACCACCGCGGAGCGGACCCATCTGGCCGCCGACCCGGGCGTCGCGGCGATCGTGCCCGACCTGCCGGTCAAGCTGGCCGCCGCCCCGACCTCGACCACCGCCGCCAAGCCCGGCGCGGTGACCCTGAACCCGAGCGTGTGCCCGGCCGACCCGAGCAAGCCGCTGCTGGAGCCGGAGGCGATCGGCGTCACCAACGACGCGTTCGCCGACCCGAGCACGCCCCAGGCGCAGAACCTGGCCACCGGTAAGGGCACCAAGGTCGCCTACCTGGCCGACGGCGTCGACCCGAACAACCCGGACTTCATCCGCGCCGACGGCACCCACGTGTTCGTCGACAACCAGGACTTCACCGGCGAGGGCCTTGTCGCCCCCAACGACAACCGCGAAGCCTTCGGCGACGCGAGTTCGATCGCCGCGCAGGGCCGCCAGACCTACGACCTGTCCAAGTTCGTCAGCGCGAGCAACGCGCTGCCGCCCGGCTGCAACATCCGGATTCTCGGCATGGCGCCCGGTGCCGCGCTGGTCGGCCTGAAGGTGATCGCTTCCAACGGCTTCGGCTCCACGTCAGGGGTCGTACAGGCCGTCGACTACGCGGTGAACGTCGACCACGTCGACGTGATCAACGAGTCGCTCGGCGCGAATCCCTACCCGGACAGCAACACCGACCCGTTCACGCTGGCCAACGACGCGGCCGTGGCCGCGGGCGTGACCGTGACGACCAGCACCGGTGACGCCGGCTTCGGCAACTCCGTGGACAGCCCGGCCAGCGATCCGAACGTCATCGGCGCCGGCGCGTCGAGCACGTACCAGATCATGGCGCAGACCTGGGACAGCCTGCCCGGTTTCAACGGCAGGTTCGTCAGCAACAACGTCTCCGCGATCAGTTCGAGCGGCATCACGCAGCGCGGCCGCGTCTACGACGTGATCGCGCCCGGTGACCTCGGCTGGGCATTGTGTTCCGCGGATATCACCGTCAACCTGGGCTGCCGGGCGTTCAACGGCACGCCGTCGCCGATCCAGGCGTTCGGCGGTACCAGCCAGGCGTCCCCGCTGACCGCGGGCACCGCGGCCCTGGTGATCCAGGCGTACGCCCAGACGCACAACGGTGTGAAGCCGACACCGGCGCTGGTCAAGCAGATCATCACCAGCACCGCGACGGACAACCTCGACCCGTCCCAGCGTCAGGGCAGCGGCCTGCTCAACGCACTGGGCGCGGTGCGGGCCGCGATGTCCATTTCGGACGGCAACGGTTCGCCGAAGGCGCAGGGCAACGGCCTGCTGTTCGGTTCGTCGCAGCTGGACGCCACCGGCAACCCGGGCAGTGGCCAGTCGTTCGACCTGAAGGTGACCAACGTCGGCGCCGCCCCGCAGACGGTCACGGCGCACGGCAGGAACCTGTCGCAGACCCTGACCGACCAGCAGGGCAGCATCAACCTGAACACCACGCTGCCCGCCAACATGACCAGCCGGGGTGGTGCGCCGGACGTCTTCGTGACCAAGAAGTTCACCGTGCCGCCCGGTGCCGACCACCTGGACGGCTCGATCGCGTGGTCGAACCCGAACGGCAACGCCGCCACGCTGGTGCTGCTCGACCCGACCGGCACGTTCGTCGGGTACTCGCTGCCGCAGACGTCGGTCGGCCCGGACTTCGGGCACGTCGACGCGCACTCGCCGGTGGCGGGCACGTGGACGGCGCTGATCTACAGCCTGCACACGACGGCCGGCTTCAACGGCCCGGTCAACTTCGAGTTCAAGACCACCAGGTACACCAACTTCGGCTCGGTCTCCGGCGCGCTGCAACTGGCCCCCGGTCAGACCGGCACGCTGCACGTCACCGCGAGGACCCCGGCCAAGCCGGGCGACCTGGCGGCGGCCGTCGAGGTGGACACCGCAAGCAACCAGCACTTCGCGGTGCCGCTGGTGCTGCGCAGCCTGGTACCCAACAACGGCCACGGCACGTTCACCGGTGTGCTGCAGGGTGGCAACGGCCGGGGCGGCGGTCCCGCGCAGACCAACACGTTCCGCTTCGACGTGCCGTCCGGCAAGAAGAACGTCGCGGTGAGCGTGTCCCTGCAGGGCAGCCCGAACACGGCGACCACCGGTTATCTGGTGAGCCCCGACGGCCAGATCGTCGGCCAGGCCACCAACGTGCTGTCGGTGGACCAGAACGGCAGGCCGACCGAATTCGGTCAGTCGGTCCAGGTCTACAAGCGGAACCCGACGGCGGGCCGCTGGGAACTGGTGGTGGTCTTCGCCAACTCGGTGAGCGGCACGACCACCCAACAGCCCTTCAGCGGCAGGCTCCAGTTCAACACGGTGAACGTCACGTCGACCGGCGTGCCGACCAGCGCCAAGACGGTGCTCGCGGCCGGCAAGCCGACCACGGTCACCGTGCAGGTGCACAACACCGGCGCCGCAACGAGTTCGTTCTACGTGGACGCCCGCACCACGGCGATGTCGGACCTCCAGCTCATTCCGAACGGAACGGCGTCGAACGTGCCACTGGCGCCGTCGGCGACGCTGGGCTACCTGGTCCCGACGGACTCCACCCAGGTCACCGGCATCACCTCCGGCTCGGTGCCGGTGTCGGCGGACCTGGCGCCCAACACCGGTGAGCCGGAGAGCCTGGCATTCCCCGGCCCCGGCAACATCTCGGTGGTGACCGACCGGTCGCCGGTGCTCAGCCAGGGCCTGTGGCTCCTGGAGGCGGATCCGATCGGCCCGTTCAACGGCCCGAACCCCGGCACGGTCAACTTCGCGGCCGTGGCGCACACCCAGGCGTTCGACCCGGCGGTGACGTCGTCCACCGGTGACCACTGGCTGGCCGGCGTGCTGGCACAGGCACCGGCGTTCACGCCGGTGTCGGTCGACCCGGGCGGTCAGGGCACGATCTCGGTGACCATCACACCGAACGGTGCACCCGGCAGCGTGGTGTCCGGGTTCCTGTACGTGGACGACACGACGGTGTCGAACGCGGCCGGCGACGAACTGATCGCCATTCCGTACACGTACACGATCGGCTGATCGACGGAGT
>DASXXM010000408.1:0-13442 GCA_036503065.1 Pseudonocardiaceae bacterium
GCCACCAACCGACGCCGCCACGACACTTCGGCAGCGACCTCCGGCGCGGTCATGACGTGCCGGGCCGCGCACAGCCCACCTCCCGCCGCCAGCCGTGCGCGCGGCACAAACCGCGATTGCTCACCATGCCGACCGACCGAGTGAAGTCGGTGTTGTCGGCCGCAGCACGACGCCGACGCGACCTTCGCTGTGTGACATCGCGAAGCCGCCAGCGAGACCAGACCATCCGCCGAACCGGGCACCGGACAACAGCGCCGAGCAATCCCTTACCGCCTGATCGCATTGGGCCCGCCACAAGGCGTGCGGAGCCACACCCGCACCAAGCGACGGTGGCAGCCCACCTTCGCCGGCGGATGGAACTCACCCGCCAACCAACTGGTTCCGTTGGGAACCAGGAACCACCCGGCCACAACGTATGCAGGAATAGCCACGAACCGAAGGGCCAGACCACCTTCGCGGCTGCCACTATGCGACGGACGAACGTGCCGCCCGCAAAACGGGTCGTGCAGAACCTCCAGCCGCCCAGCGGGGTCACTGATCGGTTCCTGCCGGCAGGTGGCATTGGATACGCCCGGCATGGCGGTGTCGCGTGATGGGTGGTCACAGCGGCCGCGACACGAGTTGCGTTCAACCGTTTGTGGTAGGAGCGGGTGTTGGACGGGAATGGCGGTGTCGTGGTGGTCATGTTGTGACCAGTTGTTCTAGTTTGGCGAATTTTGCTGTGCCGATCCCACCGACGTCCTTCAGTTGGGTTATGGAGTCGAACTGGCCGTGTTGGGCTCGCCAGGTGAGGATGCGTTGGGCCATGGCGGGCCCGATTCCGGGCAGTGTCTGCAACTGGTTCGCGGTTGCGGTGTTCAGGTTGATCTTGGTGGCTGGGTCTGCTGCGAGGTCCGCCTTTCCGCTCTTTCGTCCGGTGGGGGTTCTTCCGGTGGGAGCCGGGGTGTCCGGGAGTTGGTCGTCGGCCTGTGGGGTTGGGATTCCTACGTAGATCTGTTCGCCGTCCGTCAGGCGGCGGGCCAGGTTCAGCGTTGTGTCGTCGGTGCCGGGGGTCGGGCCGCCTGCTGCCTTCAGCGCGTCGGCCACTCGGGCGCCGTTGGGGAGGGTTACCAAGCCTGGGTTGGTAACCCTCCCCACCACACTGATCACCAGTGTTGTCGGGGTCTTCGCGGGCGGTGCGGTTGGGCCCGCGCTGATCGCGGCGGGGAGTAGTGGCGGCGATTCGGGTTGTGGTTGTTGGGTGGACAGGGTTATGGCTATGCCTATCGCCGTCAGTAGCACGATCACTGCCACCAGTGCGGCCAGGCGGTGGTGGGTTATCAGGGTGCGCAGGCGGTCCGTGCTTCTGGTGCCACCGGGTAGCCACCGTTCGACCAGCCGACCTGGCCGGCCGGCCGCCTTGGTCGCGTCGGCTTCTGGGGCCAGTTCGCGGATCAGGTCGGCCAGGCGGGTGCGGGCGGCTTCCGTGGGTCGGGTGGGTGGGCTCTCGGTCACGGTGTCGACGTTAGGGAGGAGCCATCGGGTTTGGGGCGGGTCGATCGTCGCCTGTGGACAGTTCGGTTGGGTTGTGGACAGGTTCGGCGCAGGACCGGCCGAGCGTGCTATCTTGCTGGCGCGTTGCTAGTAGGCTAGCATGTTAGTGTGCCGAGTGACGGGAAGCAGCAGTTCAACATCTACCTGCCGGCCGAACTGGTCCGGCGGGTCAAACATGCCTCCGTTGACGCCAATCAGTCCCTTTCGACGTTCGTCGAGCAGGCGCTCGAGGCGTATCTCCAGGACAGGGAACGGTCATGAGAGTTGTTCCGATCCGCTACAGCGCCGATGTCGGTGCCGCCGTGCGCTTCTACCGTGCGCTCGGACTCGAAGCCGGTCCGATGTCGCGACCGGGTGCCTGGGCGGAACTGCCTGCCGCGTCGGGAATGTTGGCCGTCCACGAAGGCGACGGCGCCGCGGTGGGCACCTGCGAGCTCGCCTTCGAGGCGGACGAGCCGTTGGAAACGGTCGCGGAGCGGCTGCGGGCGGCCGGGTTCGAGCCGGACGCGATCGTCGATGAGAACTTCGGCAGATCGGTGCGGGTGCGCGATCCGGACGGCACCTGGGTGCAGATCAACGAGAATGAACGCGATCTCTACACCTGACCATCGGACGATGCTGGCGATCGGCATCGTCGCGCTGGAGTTCTCGGCGGCCGTCTCGACCTTCGTGTCGTCGACGCTGCTGCCCACCGTCGCCCGCGATCTGCATGCCCGCAACCACTTGGGGCTGCTGCTCGCCGGTTCGACCATCGGGATGTTCGTCGCGTTGCCGTTGGCCGCTCGGGTCGTGCGTCGGCTCGGTGCGGCGCGGACGCTGAGCGTCGGGCTGGCCGCCTACTGTGGTGGTGCGGCGGTCGCGGCAACCGCACGTGTTCCGCTTGTCTTCGCCGTCGGGCAGTTCGTTGGTGGGCTGGCCGGCGGGCTGTTGGCCGTGTTCGGCATCAGTTCGATCATTCGACACTTCGACGAGCGGTTGCGGGCGCGGATCGTCGCTGCCTCGTCCGCGATGTGGGTGGTGCCGGCGTTGGTCGGGCCAGGGGCCACGTTGGCGCTGGAGCACGTGGTCGGGTGGCGATGGACGTTGCTCGCGCCGCTACCCATCGTCCTCATCGGACGGTTGCTCGTCGGCAGGGCCGCCGACGCGGACGGCGACGCCGGTATTCGCCCACTCGGGCGAACTCTGCTGATTCCGTTCGGTGTCGGTGGCATGGTGTTGAGTAGCGGGTACTGGCCGATCCTGGGTGCTGCTGTCGCGCTCTGCGGTGTCGTCACGATCATGCCGACGGGTACGGCGACGCTGCGGCGCGGTGTGCCTGCCGCGCTCGCGGCCATGGTGCTGTTCGCGACGGGGTACTTCGGCGCGGACAGCCTGATCACCGTGTTGCTGACGGACGGCGATCGGGTCAGCCTGCCGAAGGCGGCGATCGTACTCAGCGCCGCGCCGTTGGCCTGGGCGCTGACCAGCCTGGTTGTTCGTCGCGCGCCGGTCGCCGTCGGTCTGGTCCTGGCCGCGTGCGGCGCGGCGGCGCTGGCCTCGAGTACGTCGTACGTGGTGGCGCTCGTCGCCTGGACGGTGAGCGGGATCGGGGTCGGGCTGGCGTATCCCGGTCTCTACGTGAGCTGTACGTCGTCGGGCAGCGGGTTCGACGCGACCGAACTGGCCGCCGCGGTCATCACCGCGGAGGCGTTCGGTGGGCTGCTCGGCCGGGCAGCAGGCGGCGCGGTCGCCCTGGTCACCGCGTACGGCCTGTTCGCCGCGGCGCTTTTCGCGGCGGCGCTCGTCGGACGCAGGCGGTCACAGGCCGCCGGGTAGGACGACGACGCCGAGGACGCCCATGCCGGTGTGCGCGCCGATCACCGCGCCGACCTCCGACACCAGGCAACCGGCCGCGTTCGGCAGTCGTTCGGCCAGGCGGGTGGCCAGTTCGGCGGCCCGTTCCGGGCTGCCGAGGTGGTGCACTGCGATGCCGACCGGGCCGTCGCCGGCAGCGGCGACGGTCAGTTCCACGAGTCGGGTCAGCGCGCGGCTGGTGGTCCTGACCTTCTCCAGCGGCAGGATTCGGCCGCCGGACACGTGCAGCAGCGGCTTGACCGCAAGGGCCGAACCGACCAGGGCCGCCGTCGGGCCGATTCGGCCGCCCCTGCGCAGGTGTTCCAGGGTTTGCAGGCAGAACATCGTCCTGGTCCGGGACGCGACGTCGACCGCGACGCGTTCCACTTCGGACGGTTCGGCGCCGCGGGCGGCGGCCTTGGCGGCGGCCAGGACCGCGAAGCCGAGACCCATACCGGTGGTGCGCGAGTCGACCACCCGGACCACCGTCGCACCGGTCCGGTTGTTGATCTCCTCCGCGGCCAGGCGCGCCGCCTCCCAGGTGCCGGACAGGTCGCGGGACAGGTGCACGGACACCACGCCGGGCGCGCCCGCGTGCAGCGCCGCCTGGTAGCTCGCGGCGAATTCGGCCGGCGTCGGGCGGGACGTGGTCACGGTTCGCCGCTCGTCCAGTGCCTTGGCCAGCTCGGCCGGTCCGAAGTCGACACCGTCCAGGGAACTGTCCTGGTCGACCAGGACATGCAGTGGGACGACCGCCACCGACTGCCGGTCGGCGAAGCCTTCCGGCAGGTATGCGGTCGAGTCGGTGACGACGGCGGCGGACACGGACACCGAGCCTACGGTTCGCACCGGTTCAGCCGGTCGAGGCGGCACCGGAAACGTTCGCGATGAGCTTGGCCATGGCTTCGCCGACCGCCGCGTGGCCGGCCCAGCCCCAGTGCATGCCGTCCGGGTTGCCCGCGCCGCTGAGGACATGTTCGCTGGTCAGGGCCATGAGGTCGAGCAGGGGGACGTCCCGTCGGCGGCCCCACGCCGCGATCGCGGCCCTGGCCGGACGTCGGCCGGTGTGTACCCGGCCGTAGGCGGCGGCGCGGTGCGTCCCCGGCAGGACGCCGTACACCGGGAGGTCCGGGCGCAGGGCGTGCAGGGCGTTGAGGCAGTCGTCCAGGTAGCGGACGGTGAGCGCGGGTGGCAGGGCCACCGGACGGCCGCGCAGCAGTCGGGCCAGCGTCGGCTGGATTCGGCCGTAGCTCGTACGGGTGACCCGGCGCAGGCGGTCCGGGCGCAGGTAGCGCAGGCCGACCCGCAGGTAGGTCGGCAACGGCGACGGCAGGGTGTCCATGCTGCCCACAGCCAGCACCACGGCGTCGATCCGGGGCAGCGACGCCCACACGTTCGGGTCGCCGACCAGGGCCCACCAGGCGTCCCGTGCGGTCCAACCGGCGCCTGCGAACAACAGCGCGCGACCACCGAGCCGGGCGGCGGCCACGTTGTGCCACAGGCGGGGGTCGTCGGCGGGCATCGGGTCGGCCGGGCCGTGGTAGGACAGCGAGTCGGCGAGGACGAGCAGCAGCGGGCCGGCCACCGGACTCACCCGGTGATGCCCGCGTTGTACGCGGCGAGACGCCACGAGCCGTCGCCGTGCGGGCGGCGGACCAGGACGGTCCAGTGGCAGTTGGCGATGCCGGCCAGCTGCGGCCACAGCGAGATCGGGAGGCCGAGCAGGTGCGCGGTGAGCGCGATGATCACGCCGCCGTGCACGCACAGCAGAGCTGTGTGGTCGAACTCGGCGTCCAGTTCGCCGATCACCTCCGCGGTCCGCCTGGCCACGTCGACCCGGCTCTCGCCGCCCGGCGGCGCCCAGGTCGCATCGGCGTGCCAGGTGGCGAGGCCGCCGGGCCAGCTCGCCTCGACCTCTTCGGAGTTCAGGCTCTGCCACTTGCCGAGGTGGGTCTCGCGCAGTCGCTTGTCGACCCGCAGCGGCACGCCGGACGCGTCGGTGAACACCGTCGCGGTGTCCATGGCACGGCGCAGGTCCGAGGTGAGGACGATCTCCGGCTCGAACCTGACCAGTGCGGGCACGGCGAACCGGGCCTGGTTCCAGCCGATCGGGGTCAGCTCGGCGTCCAGATGCCCCTGCATCCGGCCGGTGGCGTTGAAGTCGGTCTCACCGTGCCGCCACAACACGAGCCGACCCAGACTCACGTCCTGGTGCCTTCCGCCGCCGTTACCGACGTCACCGCGCCCGGACCGGCGTCGAACGGGATGCGCGGGCAGTCCTTCCACAGCCGCTCCAGGCCGTAGAACGACCGCTCGTCCACGTGTTGCACGTGCACCACGACGTCGACGAAGTCGAGCAGCACCCAGCGGCCCTCACGAGCGCCCTCGCGGCGGACCGGTTTGGTGCCGGCCTGGCGCATCTTCTCCTCGACGAAGTCCACGATGGCGCTCACCTGGCGCTCGTTGGGCGCGGACGCGATCACGAAGCAGTCGGTGATCACCAACTGGTCGGACACGTCCAGCACGATCACGTCGTGCGCCAGTTTGTCCGCCGCCGCGGCCGCGGCCACCAACGCCAACTCACGCGACTTCTCCGTGGCTGTCACAAGCCTCCTCATCACCGGATTGTCATCACCGACCGGACATGCCCGGATCGGCTACCCAGAGTACCCGTGGTCAGCCTGCTGCCTTGCGGTACAGGCCGCGTTTGCTGATGTACTGGACGACGCCGTCCGGGACCAGGTACCAGACGGGCTCGCCCGCGGCAACCCGGTCGCGGCAGCCGGTGGAGGAGATGGCCATGGCCGGCACCTCGACCAGGGTGACGGAGCCGCCGGGCAGATGTTCGCCGTTGAGGCGGTAGCCGGGCCGCGTGACGCCGATGAAATGGGCGTACTCGAACATCTCGTCGACCTTGTGCCAGGACAGGATCTGTTCGAGCGCGTCGGCGCCGGTGATGAAGAACAGTTCGGCGTCCGGGTACGTCCCGTGCATCTCGGTGAGCGTGTCGATGGTGTACGTCGGGCCGTCGCGGTCGATGTCGGCGCGGCTGACCGTGAATCTGGGGTTGGACGCGGTGGCGATGACCGTCATCAGGTAGCGGTCCTCCGCGGCACTGACCTGGCGATCGGTTTTCTGCCACGGCTCGCCGGTCGGCACGAACACGACCTCGTCCAGCTCGAACCGGGACCCGACCTCGCTGGCCGCGACCAGGTGGCCGTGATGCACCGGATCGAAGGTGCCGCCCATGACACCGATCCGCCGACGTGCCGACATGGCTGGAGAGCGTACCTTTCGCGCCGGCCGAAACGAGAACGGAGCGTGGGCCGGCGGCCGCCGATCCACGGCCACCGACGCCACGCTCCGTTCACGGCGCGACAGCGCTGGGGGTCGCCGCCGGCCGAGCGGCCGCTCGCGTGGGGGCCGCTCACTAGCTGAGACGCACCGACAGTGGGCTCCATGACGAAGCCAGGAACGTGCGTTGAGTCACGTTCCTGGCTCTGTCACTAAGGATCTGTCACAGGGGATCAGACTTCTGGCGCCAGTACCGCTCCGGTGCCGGCGTCCACGATCAGGATCGCTTCCATCGGACAGGATTCGGCGGCGCCGAGAACGTCGTCGTCCGGTTCGACTTCGGACTCGACCGGGACCGACTTGTCGTTCACGATCTTGAACCGGTTGGGCAGCGTGCCGGCACAGACCGCCGATCCGATGCACACGTCGTGGTCAACCGTGATCCGCCAACGCGTATCCGTCACGCCCTGCCTCCTCACCAAGCAACCGGCAATGCCCGCACGCCGCGCACCAGTCGGTCCACGCGCCAGGCCACGTCGTCGGCCGGCACGGCGAGTCGCAGCCCGGGCAGCCGACGCACCAGCGTACCCACGGCCAGTTGGAGCTCCAGCCGCGCCAGGGGCGCGCCGAGACAGTGGTGCACGCCGTGACCGAAACCGACGTGTGGATTCTGCTCGCGGGTGAGGTTGATCTCGTCAGGGCGGTCGAAGACCGTCTCGTCCCGGTTGGCCGAAGCAATCGTCGTCACAACGGATTCGCCCTTGCGGACGAGCCGGCCGCCGAGTTCCAGGTCCTCGGTGGCGATGCGGGCGAAGGCCGCGGACGCGCCGAGCGGCACGAACCGGGTCAGCTCCTCGACCGCCGCCGGCACCAGGTCCGGGTCGCCGACGAGTTGTTGCCACAGCTGGGGTTGGTCGAGCAGCAGGAAGACGAAGTTGCCGGTCTGGTTGGCCGTGGTCTCGTGGCCCGCCACCAGCAGCGTGACGCCGAACGCGACGAGCTCACCCTCCGACAGCCGCTCGTCCTCGTCCCTGGCAAGCACGAGCTGCCCGAGCAGGTCATCCGTGGGTTCGACGCGACGCTGGGCGATCAAGTCGGCGAGGTAGGCGTCGAGGCTCTCGCGCGCCTGCATGGTCTGCTCGATCTCCGTGCCGGACAGCGACAGGAGCCGGTCGGTCCAGACGCGGAAACGGTCGCGGTCCTCGACCGGCACGCCGAGCAGCTCGCAGATCACGGTGATCGGCAGCGGCCACGCCAACGACTCGGCGAGGTCGGCAGGCGAGCCGGCGGCGATCATCCGGTCGAGCAGGTCGTCGACGATGGCCTGGGTGCGTGGCCGCAGCCGCTCGATCTGGCGGGCGGTGAACGCCCTGGCGACGAGCTTGCGCAGCCGGCTGTGCTCCGGCGGGTCCATGCTCAGGATCGACGTTTCCTGCTCGATCGGCGGCATGATGCGCGGCACGTCCTTGCCGACCGCCTCCGCCCTGCTGAACCGCGGTCGGCCAGCACGATCTTGACGTCCTCATACCTGGTAGCGAGCCATGCGTCTCCCCCGTACGGCATCTCGACCTTGACCAGCGGCTCCGCCCGTAGCTGCGCGTAGTTGGGATTCATCTTGAGCCCTTCCGGCGGACCGAACGGGTAGGTCCGGACCGGGTGCTCGGTGGCCGTCATGCGGCGCTCCCCTCATGGCAAAGTAAGCATGTGCTTACATCCGAGCGTAGGGAGATGATCACGTACGGTCAATAGGCTGTATCGGTGAAGGCGCGTCGTGGGAACCGACGCGTATGTGCAGGTCAGACGGTTGGCGGCCGTTGGTCGACCCGTTCCAGCAGGGTCGCGACGGCCCGCAGTACGTGTGCTGTGATCTTGGTCGCGTCGGCCTCGGCGAACTGGCGCTGGTCCAGCACCGAGCGGAGCAGGCCGATGCCCAGTAGCCACGCCAGCACCAGATCCGCCCTGACCTCCGCGTCGTCCGCATCGGTCAGCGACGCGAGGACGTGTCGGTAGCGCGCGCCGAGATCGTCGCGGAACACGGCGGCGGTGTGCTCGTGCGCGCTGGAGCGCAGTAGGGCCCAGAGCGGATTGTCCTTGCCCGGCGGGGCATCCGGCGCCAGCATCCGCGCCAGCGCCCGGCCGACGAGCAGTTCCGGCGGCGTCTCGGCCAGCAACTCGTTGCCCTCGTTGAGCATCGCGGCGCGGAACAACGCTTCCTTGGAACCGAAGTAGCGGAACAGCAGGGCCTGGTTCGCGCCGGCCAGCGCGGCGATGTCGCGGACGGTGGTCTGGTCGAAGCCGCGCTCGATGAACAGCGCGCGGGCGGCGGCCAGCAGGGCGGACTTGGTGGCCGCGGCATCCCGCCGCCGGAACTCCTCCTCGACCACGGCTCACCTCCGCTCGTCCGGGACCGCAGCGTACCCGGACGAGCGGACTCAGGACGCCGGGCGGATGTGGCCCTCGCCCCAGACCAGCCACTTGGAGGACGTCAGTTCCGCAAGGCCCATCGGGCCGCGGGCGTGCAGTTTCTGGGTCGAGATGCCGATCTCCGCGCCCATACCCAACTCCGCGCCGTCGGTGAACGCCGTGGACGCGTTGACCATGACGGCCGCCGAATCGACCTCGGCGGTGAACCGGCGGGCCGATGAGATGTCGTCGGTGACGATCGCCTCGGTGTGGCCGGAGGAGTGTGCCGCGATGTGCGCGATGGCCTCGTCCAGCGAACCGACCACCTTCACCGCGAGGTCCAGTGACAGGTACTCGGTATCCCAGTCCTCGTCGGTGGCCGGGACGGCGTCCGGCGCCGCGGTGAGTACGACGTCGTCGCCGTGGACGGTGACGCCGTGTTCGCGCAGGGCGCGCAGGATGCGGGGCAGGAAGTCGACAGCGACGTCGGCATGCACGAGCAGTGTCTCGGCGGCGTTGCACACGCTGGTGCGGCGTGTCTTCGAGTTGATCACGATCCGCTCTGCCCGGTCGAGGTCCGCGGCCGCGTCGACGTAGACGTGGCAGTTGCCGACGCCGGTCTCGACCGTGGGCACGGTCGCCTGAGCCACGACGGCGTTGATCAGACCGGCGCCGCCGCGCGGGATCACCAGGTCCACCAGGCCGCGCGCGGTGATCAGGTGCACCACGGACGCCCGGTCGTGGCAGGGCAGGAGCTGCACCGCGTCGGGCGGCAGGCCCTGCCCGGCCAGCGTGTCGCGCAGCACGGCGACCAGGGCGGTGTTCGACTGTTCCGCCGACGATGATCCACGCAGCAGGACCGCGTTGCCGGACTTGAGCGCGAGACCGGCCGCGTCCACGGTGACGTTCGGGCGACCCTCGTAGACCATGCCGACGACACCGAGCGGCACCCGGACCTGCCGGACTTCCAGGCCGTTGGGCAGCAGGCTGCCGCGCAGCACCTCGCCGACCGGGTCGGGCAGCGCGGCCACGGTGCACAGGCCGTCGGCGATCGCGTCGATCCGCTTCGCGGACAACGCAAGGCGGTCCACCATCGCGTCCGGCATGCCACCATCGCGGCCGGCGGCCACGTCACGTTCGTTGGCGGCCAGGATCTCTGCTGACCGGGCCCGCAGGGCGTCGGCCATAGCCAGCAGGACGGTGTCCTTCGTGTCGCGGGTGGCCAGGGCGAGCACACCGGCGGCGGCGCGGGCGGCTCGTGCCGCGTCGTGCACCTGCGCGCGCAGGTCGACGGGGGTCTCGGCGATCGCGGTCATGCCGGCAGCGTACGGCGCTACGGCCCGGTTGTCCAAATGTTGAACAATCCTATGTAACACGGCGGACGCCGAGATCGATGTCGCCACAATCCGCACATGTCGAAGGGACGTTCATGACCAACCCACTGCTGCTCGACCGGGCCGACGAGTTCGCCCGCGTGACGCTGACCAACGTCCGCCGGGAGTTCCCGCACGACTTCCGGATGGTGCAGCGGCAGCCGGGCGGCCTGCCCGACCGGCCCAGCGACCTGCATCCCGCGTTCTACGGTTGCTTCGACTGGCATTCGTGCGTCGAGATGCACTGGCTGCTGGTCCGACTGCTACGAGTGGTGCCGGACGCGGTGCCGGCCGCGGAGATCCGCGCTGTCCTGGACGCCCACCTGACCAAGGCCGCGCTGGCCACCGAGGCCGAGACGTTCCGGACCCACGGTGGCGGCTCGCGGCCCTACGGCTGGAGCTGGGCACTCGCCCTCACGCACGAGCTGGCCACCTGGGACGATCCCGACGCACAACGCTGGGCGGCCGCCATGCGCCCGCTGGCGGACGCGCTCACCTCGGCGTTCCTGGCCTGGCTGCCCAAGGCGACCTATCCGATCCGGCAGGGCGCGCACTTCAACGGCGCGTTCGGACTGTCCCGCGCGCTCGACTACGCCCGGTGGCACCCGGACCGGACCTTGCTGGACACGATCACCGAGACGGCGCTGCGTTGGTTCGGCGCCGACACCGACTATCCGGGCGGCTGGGAACCGGACGGCGCGGACTTCCTGTCACCGGCGCTGTGCGAGGCGGAGCTGATGGCGAACCTGTTGCCCTCGGCCGAGTTCGTCTCGTGGTTCGACCGGTTCCTGCCCGACATCCCGGCGGCCCTGCGCACCCCGGCGGTGATCAGCGACGACAGCGACGGTCAGATCGCCCACCTGCACGGCCTGAACCTGAGCCGCGCCTGGTGCTGGCGCCGGCTCGCCGAATCCCTGCCCGCCGGCGATCCGCGGGTGCCGATCATGCTGGCGACGGCGAGCGCGCACGCCGAACCGGAACTGGACCAGGCCAGCGGCACCGACTACATGGTGGAGCACTGGCTGGCCTGCTACGCGGTGCTCTACCTGAGCTGACTCAGCGGCACCAGGTCGTCGGCGTGCACGACCTCACGGCGTAGCTCGGGGGCCAGGTCGTGGGTGGAGCGGCCGATCAGGCCGGGCATCTCGCGGGCGTCGAAGGCGACCACTCCCCTGGCCACCACGCGGTCGGCCGGATCGACCAGTTCCACCACGTCACCGGCCTCGAACTGGCCCTCCGCGGCCGTGATGCCGGCGGCCAGCAGGGAACGGCGGCGGCCGACCACCGCGCTCACCGCGCCGTCGTCCAGGCGTAGCCGGCCCGCGGCGCCCGCGGCGTAGGCCAGCCAGAAACGGCGGGCGGACAGCCGGTGGCCGGTCGGCGCGAACGCGGTGCCTACTTCGGCCGGGCCGAGTGCCTGTGCTGCCTGGTCGGCGGCGGCGAGCAGGACCGGGATGCCGGCGGACGCGGCCAGCCGGGCGGCGGCGAGTTTGGATGCCATGCCGCCCTTGCCGAGGCCGGACGCGCCGGTCGCGCCGGCACGGACGCCGTCCAGGTCGCTGTCGTCGGCGACCTCACGGATCGGGGATGCCTTGCCCAGTCTGGGATCGCCGTCGTAGAGTGCGTCCACATCGGACAGCAGGATCAAGGCGTCCGCGCCGACGAGATGGGCGACCATGGCGGCGAGGCGGTCGTTGTCGCCGAACTTGATCTCGTCGGTGGCCACCGTGTCGTTCTCGTTGACCACCGGGACCGTGCCCAGCGCGAGCAGCCGGGAGAACGTGCGTTGCGCGTTGCGGTAGTGCGCCCTGCGGATCACGTCGTCCGCGGTCAGCAGCACCTGCCCGACGGTCAGCCGGTGCCGGCCGAACGCCTCGGCGTACGCGTGCGCCAGGGTGAGCTGGCCGACGCTGGCGGCGGCCTGCTGGGTGGCCAGGTCGCGCGGCCTGCGGGCCAGGCCCAGTGGCGCGAGTCCGGCGGCGATGGCGCCGCTGGACACCAGCACCACCTGGGTGCCGGCGGCCCGGCGCGCGGCCAGCACGTCGACCAGCGCGCCGACCCGCGCCGGCGCCAGGCCGCCCTCGGTCGTGGTCAGGCCGGACGAGCCAACCTTCACCACGATCCGGGTGGCCGCCGAGACGGCCGCGCGGGCCGCGGAGGTCACTCGTCGTCCTCGTCCGGGGCGACCAGGCCGCGACGGACTCGCCGGGCGGCCTTGCGCTCCGCGGCGCCGACGCGCTGGTCGCGCTCCAGCCGCGGGTCGGTGCCCCGGTGGGCCATGGTCACGGCGGCGATACCGGCCGGCGTGGACGGCTCCCACTCGAACGTGACGCTGCCGATGGTCACGGCGGTGCCGGGTATCGCGCCGAGCTTGGCCAACTGGTCCTCGACGCCGAGTCGAGCCAGCCGATCGGCCAGGTAGCCGACAGCCTCGTCGTTGTCGAAGTTGGTCTGTCGCACCCAGCGCTCCGGCCGGTCGCCGCGCACCACGAACCCGTCGGGCTCGTCCGGGTCCGGCTCGACGGTGAAACCGGTGTCGTTGACCGCGGTCGGCCGGAGCACGATCCGGGTCGGCGCGGCCTCGGGCCGGTCGGCCCGAGCCTGCTCGACCACTGCCGCCAGGGCGTAGTTGAACTCGCGCAGGCCCTCGCGGGTGGCCGCGGAGATCTCGAACACCGGCAGGCCGCGGGCCTCGAACTCGGGTCGGACCATGTCGGCCAGGTCCTTGCCGTCCGCCACGTCGATCTTGTTCAGCGCCACCACGCGCGGGCGGGTCGCCAGGTCGGTGCCCAGCGACGGCGTGTACTGGGCCAGTTCCGCCTCCAGCGCGTCCACATCGGACACCGGATCGCGGCCGGGTTCCTCCGTGCCGCAGTCCACCACGTGTACCAGCACGGCGCACCGCTCGATGTGGCGCAGGAAGTCAAGGCCGAGACCCTTGCCCTGGCTGGCGCCGGGAATCAGGCCCGGCACGTCGGCCACGGTGAACACGGTCTCGCCCGCGGT
>DASXXM010000409.1:0-3296 GCA_036503065.1 Pseudonocardiaceae bacterium
CTTGCTTTCGCGCTGTACACCCTGGTCGCCTACACGGAACGCCGCAAGGCCATGGCCTACGCGGGGCTGCTGCTCGCCGGCACCGCGGTCGATCTGGCCTGGCATTTCAGCAACAACCGCACCATCGCGGTGGTGATCGGGATCGGCGCGCTGCTGATCTACGGCTTCAGCTGGGTGCTCGGCGAGTTCGTCGGCGCCCGGCGCGCCTACCACCACGAGGTGGAGAGCCGGCTTCGGCTGCTGGAGACCGAACGTGACCAGCAGGCCACCATCGCGGTCGCCGCGGAACGCACCCGGATCGCCAGGGAGCTGCACGACGTCGTCGCGCACGCGGTGAGCGTCATCGTGGTGCAGGCCGACGGCGCCGGCTACGCCATCCGGGCCGACCCGGACCTGGCCGAGGCCGCCGTGCGCACCATCTCCGCCACCGGCCGCGAGGCCCTGATCGAACTGCGCAGGCTGCTCGACGTGCTGCGCAGCGACACCGACGAACGCGACACCCGCGCACCACAGCCCGACGTGACCGCCCTGCCGGAACTGGTCGAGAAGGTGAGCGTGACCGGCGTGCCGGTGCGCCTGGACCTGCGCGGCGAACTGGCCGGCCTGCCCGCGGCCGTCGGCCTCGGCATCTACCGGATCGTGCAGGAATCGTTGACCAACACGCTCAAGCACGCCGGCACCGGGGCCGCCGCCACCGTCCGGGTGGAGCGGGTCGGCGGCCTGGTCGAGGTGGAGATCGACGACAACGGCCACGCGGCCGCCGGCGCAACGCGCGACCTCGCCGAGGTGTCCGGCGGCAACGGGCTGATCGGCATGCGCGAACGCGCCTCCGTGCTCGGCGGCACCCTGATCGCGGGCCGGGCCGCCGACGGCGGCTGGCGGGTCCGCGCGACCTTCCCGGTCCACGCGCCGAACGGCGGCACGACGGGCTGACTGTCTACCCTTGGCCGGTGATCCGGGTGCTGTTGGTGGACGACCAGGAACTGATGCGGATGGGCTTCCGGATGGTGCTCGGCGCGCAGCCGGACATCGACGTGGTCGGCGAGGCGGGCGACGGCAGGCGGGCCGTTGAGCTGGCCGGCGAACTGCGGCCGGACGTGGTGCTGATGGACGTCCGGATGCCGATACTGGACGGTGTCGAGGCGACCAAGCAGATAACAGGGCCCGGCCTGGCCAAGGTGCTCGTGATGACAACGTTCGACCTGGACGAGTACGCGCTGGCCGCCCTGCACAACGGGGCGAGCGGCTTCCTGCTCAAGGACACCCAGCCGGCCGAACTGCTGTCCGCGCTGCGTGCCGTGGCCAGTGGCGATGCCGTCGTGTCGCCGAGCGTGACCCGCAGGCTGCTGGACCGGTTTCTCGGCACGTCCGGCGGCCAACTGCGCGATGTCGCGGTGCTGGACGTGCTCACCGAGCGGGAACGCGAGGTGCTGGTGCTGATCGCCAAGGGCCTGTCCAACACCGAACTCGCCGGCAGGCTGTTCCTGTCCGAGGCGACCGTGAAGACCCACGTCGGCCGCATCCTCGCCAAGCTCGACCTGCGCGACCGGGTGCAGGCCGTCGTCCTGGCCTACGAAACCGGCCTCGTCCGTCCCGGCGACGCCTGAGATCAGTGCTCCGGATTCAGGGTTGCCACTGATCGAGTATCAGGGTCGTCACTGATCCCATCAGCCTCTGGGATGAGACAACCTCAGACCTGGGTCGGCCACCGCTGCCCACCCGGGGTGGACGCGCACACGGGCACCGGACCGGCAAGCTGTGCGCAGCACCTGGGGACATCGAGGGGAGCTTGCGATGATAGAAGCAATGAATCTGACGAAGCGCTATGGCCGGACCGTCGCAGTGGACGAGCTGTCGTTCTCGGTTCGGCCGGGTCGGGTCACCGGATTTCTCGGGCCGAATGGCGCCGGCAAGTCCACGACGATGCGCCTGATACTGGGGCTGGATTCCCCGAACGCCGGAAACGTCACGGTCAACGGGAAGTCGTATCGGTCGCTGCGGGAGCCGCTGCGCGTCGTGGGGGCGTTGTTGGACGCGCGGTGGGTGCATCCGAACCGGTCGGCGCGGTCGCATCTGCGGTGGCTGGCCCGGTCGAATGCGTTGCCGGCCGGCCGGGTGGACGAGGTACTGGGGCTGGTGGGGCTTTCCGGGGTGGCGTCGCGTCGGGTCGGTGGTTTCTCGTTGGGGATGTCGCAACGGTTGGGTATCGCGGCGGCGTTGCTCGGGGATCCGTCGGTGTTGCTGTTCGACGAGCCGGTCAACGGATTGGATCCCGAGGGCATTCTGTGGATTCGGAAGTTCGTGCAGGGATTGGCGGCGGAAGGGCGCACCGTGTTGGTGTCGTCGCACCTGCTGTCCGAGATGTCGTTGATGGCCGAGGATCTGGTGGTCGTCGGCCGCGGCAGGCTGATCGCCCAATGTTCGACGGCCGAGTTCATCGAGCGGGCCGGTGAGGCGGCCGTCAAGGTCCGCAGTCCACACCTGGACACGCTGCGCCTTGCCCTGCTGGACAAGGGTTTCGAGCCGATGGTCACGGACGACGAGTTGACCGTCGCCGGGGCCAGCACCGACCAGGTCGGCGACATCGCCGCCGCCAACGGCGTCGTCCTGCACGAGCTGAGCCCGCAGACCGGCTCGTTGGAACAGGCGTTCATGCGCCTGACCGGCGATGCCGTCGAGTACCACTCCGCCGCACCTGCCCTGGGGAAGTGAGCACGATGACACTGCTTGCCACCGAACGCATCAAGCTGTTCACCACCCGGTCGCCGTGGTGGTCCATGCTGCTGGCCCTCGTCCTGGCCGTCGGGTTCGCCTCGCTGCTCGCCGCGAACGTCACGTCCGGCAACAGCCTCTCGGTCAGTGAGGCCGAGGGCGGCTACCAGTTCAGTCTGGTGGTCATGATGGTGATGGCCGCATTGGCGGTCACCACGGAGTACCGCTTCGGCACCATCCGGGTGACGTTCCAGGCGGTGCCCAACCGGATCGCGCTGCTGCTGGCCAAGACCGCGGTCGTCGCCGTGCTGGCCGCGGTCGTCGGCGAGGTGACGGCGTTCGCGTCGTGGGCCGTTGCCCGGCTGATCCACCCGAGCGCCGCGCTGGCACTGAGCAACGAGGCGGCATGGCGTGACGTGGCCGGGATGGGGCTGGTCTACGCGATCACGGGCGTCATCGCGGTCGCGGTGGGCATCCTGGTCCGGCAGACCGCGGGGGCCGTGGCCATCCTGCTGATCTACACCCTGCTGGTGGAGAACCTGGTGGTGCTGATCCCGAAGATCGGCCACACGATCCAGAAGTGG
>DASXXM010000410.1:0-24407 GCA_036503065.1 Pseudonocardiaceae bacterium
ACCGCAGAACCCACCAACGCGACACCCACCTGATCTTCCAGGACGCCTACGCGGCGTTGAACCCCCGAATGCGCGTCGGCGCGATCGTGGCCGAACCGCTGGCCATCCACGGCGTCGGCACCCGAGCCGAGCGCACGGCCCGGGTACGCGAGCTGCTGGCCGAGGTAGGCCTACCCCGCAACGCGGCACAGCGCTACCCCCACGAGTTCTCCGGCGGCCAACGCCAACGCATCGGCCTGGCAAGAGCCCTTGCCCTACAACCAAAACTGATCGTCGCCGACGAGCCGGTCTCGGCACTGGACGTCTCCATCCAGGCCCAGATCCTCAACCTGATGAGCGACCTGCAACAGCGCCACGGCCTGACCTACGTATTCATCTCGCACGACCTGTCGGTAGTCCGCTACCTGTCCACCACAATCGGCGTGATGTACCTGGGCAAACTGGTCGAGATCGGCCCAGCAGGCGACGTCTACGGCCGCCCCCACCACCCATACACCCGAGGCCTGATCGACACCATCCCCACAGCCGACCCCTGGGCAGCCAAAACCAACGACGAAGGCATCCGCGGCGAACTCCCGTCAGCACTCCGACCACCGTCGGGATGCCGCTTCCGCACCCGATGCCCTCTGGCCCAGGACATCTGCGCCGACCAGGAGCCCCAACTACGCCCCTTCGGCACCGAAGGCCATCAAGCGGCCTGCCACTTCCCACTGGCCGCCAACAGTCCCGCCGCCGAACTCAGGATCGCGGCGGACTGACGAACCTGCGCCACGCCATGGGCGAGAACGCGAGCGCAGGTCCGCCAGTGTTCTTGGAGTCACGCACACCAACAGCAGTTGCGGCCAGCGCCACCTCAACGCAGTCGCCGGTACCACCGTCGCCGCTGTGACTACTCTTGCGCCAACTGACCTCGACACAGTCGTTCGTGCCGCTGTCCCCGCTGTAGCTACTCTTCCGCCAGACCTCCTGTGCCACCTTGGGTATCTCCTTGTCGCTCGAACGTGCTTGCCGCCGTAGCAAGCCATTCCCTGGATTGTGCACCGTCCAGGGCAACACTGGCGACTCGGTTGAGGATGTCTTGGTAGGTGGCCACCTCGTCGTCGTTCTCCAGGAACTCGCTCGTGGTCACATTCTGCAGACAGACCAGCGGCGGGTCGTCCTTGTAACCGAAGATCTGGAACGAGCAGCAGACCATGCCGGGGGCGCCAGCGGACATCGGAACCACCCGAATGGCGCACTCCGACCGGTCGCCCATGAACAGGAGGTGCATGAGTTGCTCGTTCATCACGTGCGGACCACCAACCGGCGACCGCAGTGCATGCTCGTGGACGTAGAGCATGCACCGGGGCGGCTTCGGCGTGTCCAGTATGCCGCTCCTAGCCTTCCTGACCTTAACGAGATAGTCGATCCGATCCGGCTCTATCCGGCCGTTAGCTAGGAACAGGGCGCGGGCGTAGTTGGCGGTCTGGAGGACGCCGGGAATGTAGACCGGCTGGAAGCTGTGGATCTGAGTGGCGGTGGATTCCAGGAAGATCAGAGTACGCAACTCATCCGGGATTCGGCCCTCATGCAGTTGAAGCCGGTAGTCATCCGGTTCGTTGACAACCTTCAGCACCTCCTGCAGTTCACCGTTGGTCACGCCGCACATGCCCATGTAGAAGCCAGCATCCACGTCCGTAACACGACGCTTGCCGGCCTCAGACCTGGAGATGTGGCTCGGTGTCCAGTCAAGGTGCTCAGCCAGCTTGTAGGCCGGCCAACCACGTTCCTGTCGAATACGCTTGAGCGCAGCACCGACCTCACGCCGACGCCCGGTCGTCTGAAGTTCACTCATACCAAGCAACTTATGCTGATCCGGCACACTCGACGTATCTCCACGCCCGCAATCCACCACATCGGATGAGCAGCCCCAACTTATTGCCCGGATTGCAACCGCCCCACCAACTCCCGAGCCGCATCCCGCCACTCCGGCAACTCAAACGAAAACCCGGCCTCCACCAGCCGCCCAGGCACCACCCGCCGACTCTTGAGCAACAACTCGGTATCCGAACGCATCACGAACGCCCCGATCTCCGCCATCCACCGCGTAGCCGGCACCCCAACCGGCATCCCCACCGCAGCCCGCAACTCCCGCATCAACTCCCGCTGCGGCAACGGATGAGGCGACGCAAGGTTCACCGCCCCACCCAGATCCTCCCGCCGCAGCAGAAACTCCACCGCCCGAACCATGTCCCGCTCATGAATCCACGACACGAACTGACGCCCACCCGCAACCGGCCCACCGATCCCCAACCGAGCCGTCCGCGACAACACATCAAAAACCCCACCACGCCCCGAACTCATCACCATCGCGCTACGCAACGCAACCCGACGCGTATCCGGCGTGTCAGCCTCTGCCTGCGCCCGCTCCCACTGCTCAGCAATCTCGACACTGAACGCCCAATAACCAGGCACCCCAGGCTCACGCCCGCCAATAATACCCGTAGCCTCATCATTAGGAGCATCAAACCGATGAGCATAAATAGTAGCCGTACTCATCTGAAGCCAAACCCGAGGCGGCTTCGAAGCACGTGCGATGGCCGCCCCCACCACCCGAGTCGAGTCAACCCGAGAGTCCATCATCTCCCGAAGGTTGGCATCCGTATAACGACAGCTGACACTTCGCCCAGCCAGGTTGATCACCGCGTCACAGCCGTCAACGACATCGGCCCAGGCACCCAACGTCCGCCCGTCCCATCGAACACCCGCCGACCGCCCAACCACGACGACCTCATGCCCCGCATCAACCAGCGCCGGCCCCAGAAACGTCCCGATGTGCCCGGTCCCCCCAGGCATCACGATCCTCATACCTGACTATATCCCCAAATCTCACCCGCCCGAGTACGTGCTTTACATCACCCAAAGCCCCCGTTAACCCCTCCCTAACCCGCCCCCTGCGAAGCTTCATGGTGAATCGACCAACCAGAAACCCAACCAGAAAGGCAACGCCATGAACTACGGCATCGCTCTCAAGAAGGCAATCCAGTCCAGCGAGATCGCACCCCTGGTCGGAGTCTACGACATGTTCTCCGCGTCCGTCGCGGCAAGACACTTCGACGGCTTCTTCGTCTCCGGCTTCGGCTTCGCAGCGTCATACTACGGCCTACCCGACATAGGCTTCATAGCCTGGCCGGACATGGTCGACTTCGTACAACGCCTGAGACTGACGTTCCCGTCCCACCACCTGTTGGTGGACATAGACGACGGCTACGTAGACCCAGAAGTAGCCGCCCACGTAGTAGCCAACCTGGAACGAATAGGAGCATCAGGCGTAATAATAGAAGACCAACAACGCCCAAGGCGCTGCGGCCACGTAGCAGGAAAACGAATCCTCCCCCTACCGGAGTACCTGGAAAAGCTGGACCTGGTACTAAAAACCCGCAGAGACCTGATCGTAGTAGCCCGCACCGACGCCACAGAAGAGGACGAAATTCTACGCAGGGCAACAGCCCTGGCCGAAACCGACGCGGACGTCCTACTGGTGGACGGCGTCCGAACCATCGACTCAATCCGCCAAATCCGCAAGGCAATAGGCGACAAACCCCTACTGTTCAACCAGATAGCCGGCGGCAAGTCCCCAAGGCTGTCCCTACCAGAACTACAAGACCTGAACGTGAACGTAGCAATCTACAGCACCCCATGCCTGTTCGCCGCCCAACAAGCAATGGACGAAGCCCTGACAACCCTAAAACACAACGACGGCCGCCTACCAGCACAAGGAATCGGAGTAGCCGACGCACTACAACTCCTAGAACGCAACGCCACCAACGCCCGCCGAGCACCCATGGTGTGACACGTGGCCGTTGTCACTGACGCCTGTCTGAGAGCCTGGCATCTACGTTCGCGCAGTCCTTGGAGCGCGCCGACGGCTGTCAGTTGCATCGACTGAGGTCGTGCCACCCGAAGCAGTCCAGCCGAACTGGCGCCGATCTCCCTTCTACTGGTGCTGTTCGCTCCCAGAGAGGCTTCGCTTGGCGCGCGCAACCACCAGTACGAAGCGTCTCTGGCATGCGGAAACACCGCGGACGCGGGAAGCAGGCGGCCCGGCCTAGCCGGCTTCTACCAGGCCCCCCACCAGTTCCTCGGCGTGTGCGGCCTGGGCCAGCAGCGTGGTTATCCAGGTGAAGGGCTGTTCACCGGTCGGGTACAACCCGATCGCACCGATCAGCACAGCGCACCGGCCGGTGCGGGTGATCAGCGTGCGCCATGGTCGAGCCTGGCCACATTCCCCATCCCAGATGATCAACCCGTCCGGGGCGGTAAGTCGCGCTGCGCGGCGTGCGGACAGGTCAAGCCGCCATCCCGGGACGGGCGGAAGGACCCAGGGTCCGGGACTGGCCAACTCGACCTGGCCGTCCATAGCCTCCGCGAGCTGCTCACCGATCGTGGTGACCAGCGCCAAGCCCATGCCCAGCAGTGCGGAGAAGAAAGGGTCCGCGGGCTCGGCAGAGTCGCTGCGCACGGCCATCTCGGGCCGCTGGTCGAGGATCAGCAGCGGCAGGGCCCCGTCCGGGCTGGGCAGGTCGGCCGTCAGGGGCTGCATGTTCGCGCCTGGCCCAGGCTGGGCCAGGGCTGCCGGAGCGCTGGTGTTGACGACCTGCGATCGCGCACACTCCGCGTGCGCGAGAGCGGTCCGGGCGGCGCCTTCGTCCCGGGCGGCGATCACGGTGCGTGCCTCTGTGTACCTGTCGCCAGGGCCCAGTTCAGCGATCACCGTGGCGGGCTCGGTGTTCGCATCGCCAGGGCGACCGCAGTGCCAGCAGGCGAACGGGCCGTATGCGGGGCTGTAACGCAGCCGGTGCAGGTTCTCGGCCCCGATCATGTCGGCTACCTCTGCGCTGGCCCGGATATCACGCATCAGTCGAGGTTCTCCCATCATTTGCCGGTCCACTGGCGCAGTCCCGCGATGACCAGTGCCACCATGCGACGTGCGTCGTAGCGGGGGTTGTCGTCCCCACCAATACACAGATTGCCCACGCCGAACATTAATTCGTAAGCATCCGTGCCGGGACGAATCTCACCAGCCTCGACAGCGGCGTCGAGCAACTGAGCGCACACCGGCACGAGGCGGTCAAGGAAATAGGCGTGCAGCGTCTCGAACGCGGCCTTGTCGGACCGCAACGCCTCGGCGAGTCCGTGCTTGGTGACCAGGAAGTCGACGAAGAGATTGATCCACTGTGCCAGGGCGGCGTGCGGTGTGCTGTCCGCCAACAGTGCCGGACCGGCCGCGGCACAGGCCTCGACCTGATGCCGGTAGACGGCGACGATGAGATCAGCCCGCGTCGGGAAGTGGCGGTAGATCGTGCCAACCCCGACACCGGCCTTGGCCGCGATGTCCCGCACGGGCACATCGACGCCGGAAGCAACGAAGGCCGCCGCAGCCGTGTCCAGCAGCGTCTCCGCATTGCGCCGAGCGTCCGCCCGCTTGGACCGGACCGGAGGGTGCCCCGCGCCCTCGTCGTTCACCGCGCAACTCCCTCCACCACCCGAGCTTGTCAAGCGGAACAACGTTCCGTATCGTTACCGGAGCAACGTTCCGTTTGTTCATCATGCCAGAGGAGGACCCATGGCGCCCAGCTTCGGGATCATGACCGCCCCACAACAGGTCGACTACCACGACATCCTGCGAGTCTGGCGCGAGGCGGACACGATCCCGGAGATCGAGCACGCATGGCTGTTCGATCACCTGATGCCGATCGCAGGCGACCCGAGCGGACCGATCCACGAAGGCTGGACCCTGCTCTCGGCCCTCGCCGCCCAAACCCAGCGGCTGCGCCTGGGCATGCTCGTGACCAGCAACCGTTTCCGGCCGCCCGCGATGCTGGCCAAGATCGCCACCACCGTGGACATCGTCTCCGGCGGACGGCTCGACTTCGGCATCGGCGCGGGCTCACGACCCAGCCTCCCGATGGCCCGGCGCGAGTACGAAGCACACGGCCTCCCCTTCCACGACGCCGCCCACGCCGTGGGGAGCCTCGCCGAAGCGTGCACGGTCATCAAGAAGCTCTGGACCGAGACCGAACCGTTCGACTTCCACGGCACCTACCTCAACCTCACCGGAGCGTTCGGCAACCCCAAACCCGTCCAGCGCCCCCACCCACCGATCCTCATCGGCGGCCGCGCGACTGCGACGCTGCGCGTGGTCGCCGAACATGCCGACCTGTGGAACATCCCGGGCGGCGACATCGACGACGCCATCGACCGCGGCGCACTGCTGGACCGCTACTGCACCGAGATCGGTCGCGACCCCGCCTCGATCACCCGCTCGATCCACCTACCGATCTCCTACGACCAGCCCACCATCACCCAGGACGCGATCGGCAAGGCGATCGGCGCCGGCTTTCACCACATCATCCTCGGACTCCCGGTGCCCTACCCCGCCAACGTGGCAAGGTGGGTCACCGACGAGCTCATCACCACGGCGGCCTGGCGGAAGTAGGCAACAGCAGGCCGAAGACCGGGTGCGGCGCGATCCGGCGGAGCAGCAGCCGTCCGCCTTCCGCCTCGGCCAGTGATCGGGCCAGGCCGAGCCCGATGCCATGCGTGCCAGAGCGCACGGTCCTCGGCGTGAACGCGGCCTCCGGGTCGGTAAGGCCGGGCCCTTCGTCGGACACCTCAACAAGGACACCATCGGCCAGCGTCGACACGGTCACATCGACGTCACCACCACCGTGTACCAAAGCGTTGTCCACCAACACATCCACAACATGACGAACGGCAACGGCCGAGACCCGAACCTCAGGCAGACCGGCCGACGCGCGCACCCGAAACTCCCGATGCCGCTGCACAAAAGCACCCTGCCAATAATCGTGAACATCGTCCAACAACTCCGACACCGCAAGCGGCGCACGACGAGGATGCGTGTCGCGAGCCAATCGCAGCACACCCTCGATCGTGGTCTCCAACTGCGCGCCCCGCCGCACGGCAACCCGAGCAGCTGCTTGCATATCCGCCCCGGGCAACGACAACGCCGATTCCAGGCCGAGCAACAAGGCAGTGAGGGGAGTACGCAACTGATGTGAGACATGAGTGCTGAAGGCACGTTCACGCTGCACCAGTTCACCAAGCCGCCGCGCGGTCGATTCGATCGCCTCGGCAAGCGTGTCCGCCTCAACAATGCGAGAACGCTCCGTACTGACCGCGAAATCGCCGGCACCCAACGCCCGAGCCGACTCGGTGAGCCGCTCCAACGGCAACGCGATGCGACCCGCCTGACGCCGAGCCATCAGCGCGGCGATCCCGACGACACACGCACCGAGCACGGCCATCACAACCCAGGCACCGAGCGTGCGATCGATGACAACCTCATCGGGCATGGCCACCCGAACAGTCGCCGTGACACCTCGGTCGGCCGGCACCGGCGCGGAAACCGCCAGGTCGGCGCCCTCCACCGCGACATGACCACGGCCGTCCCGCGCCTGCGCCGCCAACACGGACGTGCCGGGCCCATGCTCACGGATCAGCATCCCGGTGGCCGTGTACACACCGACGGTGAGGCCGACCGGCAGGTCCCACGGCAGCCGAACGTTGCCGCCCTCGGTGGCGATCGTCTCCGGGACCATCGCGGCCACCCGGGTGGCACTGCTCTGCAGCGAGGTCACCGCGGCGCTGTCGTACGTGTTGCGCATCGCGATGGCGAGCGGCACCGCGAACAGCAGCACCGCCAGCGCGGTCACACCCACGATCGAAGCCCGGACACGCGCACGCAACGAGCGTGCGGCCACGACTGGCCTCATGATCGATCATCCCCCGAAAGTGTCAGTGCCCCGCAACGGCGTGACCAGCGTCAACCGCCCCCTCTATGATCAGCTTATGGGTTCGGCACGGATACTCGTCGTGGAGGACGAGCCAGACATCGGCTTCGAACTGCTCGAAGTTCTCCTCAGGCACGGGTTCGACGTCGACTGGGCCACGACCGCCGCCGAGGCCGAGCGACTCGTCGCCCACCAGGAGCCCGAACTGGTGCTGCTCGACCTTGGCCTGCCCGACCGGGACGGCGTCGCGCTGTGCCGATCCCTGCGGGCCACGCTGGCCGGCGCGGTGATCGTCGTTCTCACCGCCCGCACGCAGGAGTTCGAGGTGGTCGTCACACTCGACGCGGGCGCGGACGACTACCTGACGAAACCGTTCCGGCTCAACGAGCTCCTCGCCCGACTGCGGGCCCACCTGCGCCGCAGGTCGGCCGCCGTGGATGCGCCGGACCATGTCGTCGGCGCCGTCCGGATCGACCAGCAAGCCCGGCGGGCGTGGGTGGGCGGGACCGAAATGTCGTTGCGGCCCAAGGAGTTCGACCTGCTCCTCCGGCTTGTCGAGCATGCCGGCAACGTGGTGAGCAGGGAAACACTCATGGCATCGGTGTGGGACGAGCACTGGTTCGGCTCGACCAAGACGCTCGACGTGCACGTTGCGGCGTTGCGCCGCAAGCTCGCCGAACACGGCGAGGACCCACTGCGGATCACCACGCTGCGCGGCCGGGGCTACCGCTACGAGCGCGAGGTCGACGTGGGTGTCAGGCTCCCGCAGCGGTGACGATGGCGTCGGTGAGGAAGCCGAGCATCAGACCGAGCAGGATGCCCCAAGTGGTGATCTCCTTCATGGCCACCTTGCGCGCCACGGCCAGTAGTTCGATCACCACGTAGAGGATCGAACCGGCGGCCAGGCCGAGGAAGGCGATGGAGAGGACGTCGTTGACCAGGCTCTGGCCGACGATGGTGCCGACGAAGGTGGGGCCGCCACCGATCAACCCCAACAGCGCCAGGTACCCCCACGACGGCCGGTCCCCGGCCAGCGGCGCGACGATGCCGAACCCTTCGGTGGCGTTGTGCAGCCCGAAGCCGATGATCAGCAGGACCGCGAGCGCGAGTTGCCCGGTCGCCGCCGAATTGCCGATGGCCAGCCCCTCAGCGAAGTTGTGCAGCCCGATGCCGATGGCGATCATCAGCGCCAGTCGTCCGGTGGTCGTCCGCCAAACGGCGGGCGCCAACTCGGCCTGCGCGACCGCGCCCGGCCCGTGCGCGCGCTCGGGCCTGCGACGGCGGATCGTCCACCGCTCGAAGTAGACCAGCCCGAGCAGTCCGATGCCTAGGCACACCGCCAGTACGGCACCCTTCCCCAGCGCGCCGGGGATGTCCTTGCCGCCCAACGCCTTGTCGATCGGCTCCCATGCCTGCCTCAGCACGTCCCACAGCAGGAAGACCAGGATGCCCACGGCGATGGCATTGAGCATCGCCTTCACCCGCGGCATCGGCCTTGGCAGTCGGCCGAGCGGTAACCCGAGGTAGATCGTGAGGCCGGCGATGGCTCCGAGCATCGCGATCTGGGCGGACGACATCTGAGTTGCCTCCTGGCGACTGGCTGCTGGGCGTGCTGAGCCTACCCTAGCGAAGGCAAGCCTTGCCTAAAACTCGCCAGCTGCGCTTACATCGAACCGTGCCAGGCCACGCCGGTCCAACCTACGCCGGCACGCCAGGCCGCGCCACGGCCATGGATGGACGAAATCATCCAATGAATAGGTTGAATATAAAATCATCCGATGCGCGAGTACGATATCGGTCGTCCTGAAAAGCCGGTCCAGCAATTTTTGGCGAACAAACCTCAGTCTATCGGGCTAATATCCCCGGCTGAATCATGAGGACCGGATCGCATTACCGCAGGCTATACTGATTGCAGGGCTGAAAGGCAGTGATTGTCGGCACGGCAACGCCTTGTGAGGCGACTTCGAGGCGTGATCTACTGCCGCAGTCCAATTCTGGAACTATGCGCAAGGATTGCAATGCTGGCAATGTATATCATCCGGACGTGGCTGCGTTGGCTGGCCGGTTTCGGGATAGTGGTGATCGTGGAACGCGCGGCACTGGCACCGACGCTTGCGGTCTTTCTGACCGGGCTGGTCTTCCTCGTGCTGACGGTGCTCACGTACGGAGATTGGTCGTCGGTTCGCCAGGTCGCCCACTGCACCTGCTACGCACCCGTGTCGACGTGGCGACCGCGTCCCGGGCGCTGCTGGTCCTGACACCCGGCGCCTCTGGCCCGGGTCGCACCGGGTCAGAGGCCGGACAGGCGGGCCGACACCTCGGCGGTCAGTTCGGCCAGCAACTGCCGAGCCGAACTGAGGTAGCTGCCTTCGCTGTGCAGGGCGCGGCGGTAGTTCCGCAGTTCCATGGGGGAGTTGTTGCTGAACATCAGAAGTTCCGTCAGGTCCAGTCGCTGGTTGACGCCGTACACGGTGTCGCGCCAGCCGTGCAGCTGCGACAGGAGGGCCGAGTCGCGGCGCCGGTCAAGGGCACCCGACACCAGGGCGGTGTCGGCGGCGGAGACCAACAGTCTCGGGTAGACGGTCGGGCCGACGGTGGGTTCGCTCTCGGTGGGGGAGAGGTCGGCGTCGAGCAGGGCGGCGTTCCGGTGGAGTTCGGTGGCCAGCGCGTTCAGCGCCTGGGATCGGTGCTGCCGAGCGCCTGCCCAGCGTTCGGCGAAAATGCCGGTCAGGGCCGACGAGATGACCAGAATATTGATAATGGGATCCAGCGGGGTGTTCTGGTTCGGGGACACGACTATCCACAGCACGCAGGCCGCCATCGCGGCCAACAGCGCCAAGAACGTGAAGATCGTAATGGCCTGGCGAATCACGGCCCGGCCTCAGCGAGACCGTCGGCGAGTATCGGACCACAGCAGTTCCGCTGGATCGGCCGCCTTGTGGCCATCGTCCGCCTTGTGGCCGTCGGTCCCCTGCCCGGGATCGTGGCGCAGCAGCAGCATGTCCATGCCGAAGCCGCCAGCCGGGTTGTCGGCCTTGAACTCCTCGTGCGTGCTGTGCACCAGCTCGGTGCCCAGTTCGCCGAGGAAGGCAGGCAGCGTCCGCCGCAGGTATTTCCTGGTGACCTGCAACAGGATGGTGTCCTCATGCTGGAAAAGTACCTGGGACCGGTCCGGCACGGTCATCCGAATGTCGTGTCCGGTGCGGTTCTGGTACAGCGCCCGCACCAGCAGTGCCCGATCCTTCTCCACCGAACTGTGGAACACCACGGAATCGGTGTCGACTATCAGGTCGGTGTTGTGCAGCAGGGAACTGGTGACGAACTCCTTGTACGCCCTGCTGCGCAGGTATTCCTCGGCCGCCTCGTCCGCCAGCACCGGGCTGAGGTTCTCCGTGGTCGCCACTTCGAGCAGGAAGGCGTCCTGTTCCCGCAGCAGGGAGGTGAGTCGCCTGGCGATCTCGCCGTCCTCCTCGAAGTTGGCGATGGTGTTGCCCAACAGCGAGTACAGGATCGGCTCGTCACCGACCGTCCGCACCAGCAATTCCTGTAAGGCGGCGACGTTGCGCCGGACCGCGAAGTCGAGTTGCACGGGCAGAATCTGCCGCGCCGGGTGGGCCACGATCCGGCCCGTCCGCTCGTAGGCCACCCGCAGCATCTCGGCGCTGAGGTCCACCGGGACGTACCGCAGGTCCTTGTGCTGCTGATGCAGCACGCGCAGCACCTCGCGGTCCTTCTGGCCGGTCCCGGCGCCGAAGCTGACGTAGTGGAAGGGCCGCCCGTCCAGCCGGTCCAGCACGTAGCGCAGCCGTTTCGGAAACGACGCGATGCTTTCCCGCATCACCAGGTAGAAGGGATCGGCGCAGGCCTGTATCCAGGCGATGGTCGGTCCGATTCCCCAGTATGAGAATCCCGAGGTGATCTGTTTTCCCCGGCCGTCGGTGGAGAATCCCCGACGCAGGTCACCGGTCAGCCGAGCCAGCTTGTCCGCCTGATCCTCGCCGACCAGACAGTAGGACCAGGAGAATTCGGACTCATCGATCAGGTCGTCCAGTCGCCCCGGAAGATGATCTCCGTGCTGCGGCACAACCGACCGCCCCCCGTTTGTCTCGACGACCTCGTACTCAGAGGATTCTCGCACCGCGTTGACCATTCTGACCAGCCCACCGCGACGTTCGCGGGGCGTCAACTAGCATCCCGTTGGACCGATCACCGGGAGGAACATCGTGGCCGACGTGCTGATCACGACCAGTAACGGCGAACTGCCCGGCTACCTGGCGGTCCCGACAACGCCGGGGCCGTGGCCGGGTGTCGTCGTCATCCACGACGTCCTCGGCATGAGCAAGGACCTGAAGGCCCAGGCGGACTGGCTGGCCGGCGCGGGTTACGTCGCGGTCGCGCCCGACCTGCTGTCGTGGGGCAGCCGGCTGACGTGCCTGCGATCGATCTTCCGCGACCTGCGCGCTCGGCGCGGCCGGTCGTTCGAGGACGTGGACGCGGCCAGGATGTGGCTTGCCGACCGGGACGACTGCACCGGCCGGGTCGGCGTGATCGGCTACTGCCTCGGCGGCGGGTTCGCGCTGCTGCTCGCGCCCGGCCACGGGTTCTCGGCCGCCAGTGTCAACTACGGTCAGGTACCCAAGGACGCCGACGACTTCCTGGCCGGTGCCTGCCCGGTCGTGGGCAGCTTCGGCGGGCGGGACATCAGCCTGCGTGGCGCGGCCGGCAAGCTGACCACGGCGCTCGCGGCCAACGATGTCGAGCACGACGTGCACGAGTACCCGGCGGCCGGCCACTCGTTCCTCAACGACCACGATCCGGCCGACGCGCCCGTGCTGATGCGGATCATGGCGCGGCTGATCGGCAGCGCGCACCACGAGGAGTCGGCCGCCGACGCCCGCGGCCGCATCGTCCGGTTCTTCGACGAACACCTGAAGGTCTAGCGCTCGCCGCGGGACCGCCTGCGGTTCGTGGCGTACACCGCCGCCGCGGTCCGGCGTTGGAAGCCGAGCTTGTGCAGCATCGCGGAGACGTAGTTCTTCACGGTCTTCTCCGCCAGGAACAGCTTTGCCGCGATCTGTTTGTTGGTCAGGCCGTCCGCGATGAGGTCGAGTACCTTCCGCTCCTGCGGGCTGAGCTGCTCGTACTGCGGATCCGCATGCTGCGCGTCCGCCCGCAGCTTGCGCCGCACGGACTCGGTGAGTTCGGCGTCCAACAGCGAACCGCCCGCCGCAACGGTCCGCACCGCGGCCACCAGCGCGGCGCCCGAGACCTGTTTGAGCATGTATCCTGCGGCGCCGGCCATGATCGCGCCGTACAGCGCCTCGTCGTCGGAGTACGACGTGAGCATCAGGCAGGCGGGCGGCGGTTCCATCGACGATCGGATGTCGCGGCACACGCTGACCCCCTCGCCGTCGGGCAGGCGCACGTCGAGGATCGCGACATCGGGTCGGCAGGCCGGGATGCGGGTGAGCGCCTCGCCTGCCGAACCGGCCTCGCCGATCACCTTGAGGTCGCCCGCCGCCTCCAGCACGGTCCGCAGCCCGGTCCGGACCAGTTCGTGGTCGTCCAGCAGGAATACCGAAATGGTCATCGTCGCTCCGTCCCGGCCGGCAGGGTCACTGTCCACTCCAGACGGGTGCCGCCCGAGGGTCCGGGCCGGGCCGAGCTGGTGCCGCGCCAGCGCGCCGCCCGTTCCTCGATGTTGGCCAGGCCACTGCGCCGCTGTGGCACGGCCGGGATGCCGATCCCGTTGTCGTCGACGACGAGGGTGAGTTGGCGGCCGGCGCGATCGACCGAGATCTCGACGGCCACCCGGGTCGCCGAGGCGTGTCGGGCCACATTGGACAGTGCCTCGTGCAGCGTGCCGACCACGTCGGAGCGCACCTGGTCGGGCACGGCCGAGTCCAGCGGGCCGTCGAAACCGATCCGCGGCTCGAAGCCGAGTGTGCCGGCGGCGTCCAGTGCGGTGCGCAGCAGTTCCGAACGGAGGCTGCCCTGGGCCTGCGCCGGCTCCTGCAGGGAGAAGATGGTGTTCCTGATGTCCCGGATCGTCCGGTCCAGGTCCTGCACGAAACCGGTGATCCGCTCGGCGGCGATGCTGTTCGTGACCAGCCTGCCGATGCCCTCCAGTCCGAGCCCGGTGGCGAACAGGCGCTGGATGACCAGGTCGTGCAGGTCGCGGGCGATCCGGTCCCGGTCCTCGAACACGGCGAGCCGTCGACGGTCCTGCTCGGCACGCGCGAACTGGAACGCGAGCGCGGCGTGCACGGCGAATGACTTGGCGAGTTGCACCTCGATGTCGGTGAACGGGGCGCGGTCGCGGAACTTGGCGACCACCAGCACACCGAGGGTCTCCTCACCGGCGATCAGCGGCACCGACACGGCCGAGTCGAGGTCGCGCACCATCGCCGGCAGCGGCGTGGCGACACCCTCCTGCTGCCGAATGACCTTGTCGCCGTACTGCCGGACCACGACCGGCTCCCGGGTGGTGAACGCGATGCCGGTCGCGGTGTTCTCGGTCGGCACGGAGAGACCGGACAGCCGGTCCGCGTCCGGGCCTGGCGGCTCGACGATGTCGAACACCAGTATCGAACGGTCCCCATCGGGCGGCCGGGCGATCCCGCCGACCGATGCGCCTGCGACCACCCGGGCCCGCTCCGCGATCAGGCGCAGGGTGGTGGTCAGGTCCTCGCCGGCCAGGAGTGCCGTCGTGACGTCGTAGGAGGCGGCCAGCCACCGCTCGCGCCGCTGGACCTGTTCGAACAGGGTGGCGTTCTCGATCGCGATACCAGCCGCCGCGGCGAGCGCGACGACGACGTCCTCATCCCGCTCGGTGAACTCGCCGCCGCCGCGCTTCTCGGTCAGGTAGAGGTTGCCGAACACCTGGTCACGCACCCTGACCGGCACGCCGAGAAACGAGCGCATCGGCGGGTGGTTGGGCGGGAAGCCGGCCGCGAGCCGGTGTGCCCCCAGGTCGGTGATGCGCAGCGGGTGCGGCTGGTCGATGAGCAGGCCCAGGATGCCCTTCCCGGTGGGCAGCGGGCCGATGTCCGCGCGCTCGGCGTCGGTGATGCCGACGTCGATGAACTCCGACAGCGTCCGATCCGGTCCGATCACGCCGAGCGCGCCGTAACGGGCGCCCACCAGGTCGCACGACGACCGCACGATCCGGCGCAGCACGTCGGGCAGGCTCAGGTTCTGCACGACGCCGACCATCGCGTCGAGCAGCCTCGGCACGCCGATGTCGCTCACCATTTCCGCCCGACTCCGCAGGCGTGACCGCTTTCGGATGTATTGTCCGGACGCGACCCGCGGTGACCCCTTCCGCACTACCGTGCACGGACTGTACCTAGCCGCGGTCCAGGGCGCATCGGGTTCCGGGCGGCCGGATTCGGCGCCCCGAGACGGACTCGACCAGCACCCGGACATACCGATCCTCATCGGGCGCCGCCGGCAGCAGTTCGGCGACCTCGTCGACAAGGTGCCGATCTCGGACCTCACTGGCGCGGCCGAGCACGGTGACGAACCATCCCGCGTCGAGGTCCGGGGTGACGTCGTCGACCGCGAACGCCACCACGGTGTCCAGCACGCCGGCCAGCCACATGTCACCGACCGGCATCCTGAACCACACGGCTCCGTCACGCACCGCGAACCGCACCGGCAGCACCGCCGGCAGGGCCCGGCTGGTGAACACGACGCGACCGATGTGGACGGTCGCCAGCAGGGCGACGCACCGCGCCTGGTCGAGCACCTCGACCGTGCTGAATGAGTCTGCCATCGGATCCCAGCGATCGGCTAACGGGGTTCACCGCCGACTTTCGCCCGGTTCCGGTCGCCGCGATAGGGCCAATGGGCCTGGTGGTGGGGTGTTCCGGGTCATGCGTCCTGCCACGCACGCCCATCCCGCACGGGTCTGCACGGGGGGCGCGTCGATGGCCCGCAGCACCCCCACAGCCTTGGCGGCCGCCAACCCCGATGCGGACCGGGTCGTCGGCCGGTCCGAGCGCGGTCAGCGCGTCCCGGTCGACGGCACATCAGGCAACCGCGTGCCGATCTTGATCGACATGGTCATGGCGTTGTGCTCCTTCTGGAAAGCGTCGGCCAGCTTGTCGGTGCCGACGTTGGTGAAGTCCTCAATGGACGTTACATTTCAGTTCTTCCCTTCACTGTTCAGATGTTGATGGTCTTGAGTTCGACGAATTCGGCCAGGCCGAAGGCGCCCATTTCGCGGCCGATGCCGCTTGCCTTGTAACCGCCGAACGGACCGTCGAAGCCGACCGGAGCGGCGTTGACCATGAAGAAACCGGTGCGGATACGGCGGGCGATGTCGAGGCCGCGTTCCGGGCTCGTGGTCCACACACCGCCGCCGAGCCCGTACTCGGAGTCGTTGGCGATCCGGATCGCATCCTCTTCGTCGTCGTAGGGGATCACCACGATGACCGGCCCGAAGATCTCCTCCTGGGCGATGCGCATGCTGTTGTCCACGTCGGCGAACAGGGTGGGGCGGACGTAGTAGCCGTTGTCCAGCCCTGCTGGCACACCGGGGCCGCCGGTCACCACCCGAGCGCCTTCGTCGATGCCGATCCGGATGTAGTCCAGCACGCGTTGTTGTTGGACCGCACTGGTCATCGGGCCGATGAACGTGTCCGGATCGGCGGGATCGCCGACGGGGAGCGACTCCACGAGGTCCTTCAACGCGGTGACGACCTCGTCGTAACGGCCGCGCGGGGCCAGAATGCGGGTGTGGGCCTGACAGCTCTGTGTGTTGTTCGCGAACGAGGCGAACTTCAGCCCGTTCGCCATCGCGCTGAGGTCGGCGTCCGCGCAGACGATCGAGGCGGATTTGCCGCCCAGTTCAAGGGAAACCCGCTTGAGCTGGGCACCGGCAATGGCGGCGATACGTCGACCGGCGGCGGTCGACCCGGTGAAGGCGATCTTGTCGACGTCGGCGTGCGAGATGAGATGCTCACTGGTGGCGCGGTCGGCGGGCAGGATGCTGACGACGCCCTCCGGTAGGCCGAGTTCGTCGAAGATCTCGGCCAGCAGCAGGATGCTCAGCGAGTTCTCCGGCGACGCCTTGAGAATGACCGTGTTCCCGGCCAGCAGCGCCGGAATCATCTTCACCAGCGCCGCCGAATAGGGCGAGTTCCACGGGATGACCGCGGCCACGACGCCGATCGGCTCGCGGCGCACGAGACTCTCGGACGTGCCAAGGTGTTCTTCCCACCCGAAGGAGCGCGCGGCGCGCAGGTAGGCGTCGGCCTGCCGGTCGAGCGCCGACTGGCCCCAGCCGGTGAACCAGCGCGCGGCGCCGACCTCGGCGCTGATGCGGTCGGCGATCTCGTCGGCCCGGGCGGCCCGCAGTTTGTCGAGGCGGACGATGATTTCCTGGCGTTCCTCCGGCGTGGTGCGGCCCCATGGGCCGTGGTCGAAGGCGTCGCGTGCGGCGGCCACCGCTTTGTCGACGTCGTCGATGGTGGCCTGGGCGGCACGGCCGATCAGGGTGCGGTCGTGCGGTGAGCGGATGTCGAGCAGTTGAGGATCGGCGGGTTCGGTCCACCGACCGCCGATGTAGGGCTTGTCATAAACGATCATCGTGCCTGTCCTTCCACTCGTGTGCGTTGACTGACCAGGGGATGGCCGTCGAACTAAACGTTCATTTACATGCTAGCACGTTCTCCAACTGAACGTTTAGTTGCTCTATGCTGGAGGCATGCCCGAGACGCCCCGCGCCCCAAGGACCCGAGACTCCGAAGCCGCCAAGGCCCGCCTGCTACAGGCCGCCACGGAGGAGTTCGCGGCCCATGGCGTCGCAGGCGCCCGCATCGACCGGATCGGTGCCGCCGCCCAGGTCAACAAGGCCCAGATCTACACGTACTTCGGTGACAAGGATCGGCTGTTCAACATCGTCATGGACACCCACGTGGCGCGCATTCTTGACCAGGTTCCCTTCACCCCGGCCGATCTCCCCGACTACTCGGGCCGATTGTTCGACTTCCTGATCGCCAACCCCCATCAGCTGCGGCTGGCCACCTGGAACCGCCTGGAACGCGCCGGCCGTGGCCCCGGCCCCGCCCAGTTGGCGGCGTCCATGGAGCAGAAGACAGCGGCGATCACCCGAGCACAGGCCGACGGGCAAGTCCCCAGGACGTTCACCGCCGAGGACCTACTCACGTTCGTACTGGCCATCGCCAGCGCATGGACACCGACCAGCGCCATGACCAACGCCGACCTGGACCCCCCCGACCTGCACTCCCACCGCACCGCGGTAATGGAAGCCGTCCGACGCCTGGTCACCGACCACGAACCACCGTCGGCCGAGCCCTTGACGTGACGCGAAACCCCGTGTACGGCACATTGTCGTTTCCCTTCGGATCGTTCCGACGGCCACCGGCCGCGTTGTGTCACCTGTAGAAACCCCGGCCCGGTGGCATCGGTTGCACGAGGTGGCCGGACCCACCTGATCGGGTGGCGGGGACACGAGGCACCGAGGTCCGGCCTGGTCGGCCCGAGGCCGATCCTCGTGCCAGAATCGGCGGTCGGCACCAGGAACTCGGGAGGGTCACCGCATGGACACGGTTCTGGCCAGGCTGTCGGACATCGCCGTCGATCTCGCCGACCTGTACCGGGATCTGCACGCCCACCCGGAGTTGTCCTTCGCCGAGGAGCGCACCGCGGCCGAGGTGGCTCGCCGGCTGACCGCGATCGGCCTCGAGGTCACGACCGGGATCGGTCGCACCGGCGTGGTCGGCGTCCTGCGCAACGGCGACGGGCCGACCGTGCTGCTGCGTGCGGACATGGACGCGCTGCCCGTCGCGGAGCAGACGGGCCTGCCCTACGCCAGCACCGTGCGCGCCACCGACCCGGACGGCAACGACGTGCCGGTGATGCACGCCTGCGGCCACGACATGCACGTCACCTGCCTGCTCGGCGCGCTGGACCTGCTGGCCGGGGCGAGATTCGCCTGGGCGGGCACGGTGCTGGCGGTGTTCCAGCCGGCCGAGGAGGTCGGCGGCGGCGCGCAGGGCATGGTGGACGAGGGCCTGTTCGAGCGGTTCGGCACCCCGGCCGTGGTGCTCGGCCAGCACGTGGCGCCGATGCCGGCCGGGATGATCGGCCTGCATCCCGGTCCGGCGTTCGCCGCGTCGGACTCGCTGCACGTCCGGTTGTTCGGCCGGGGCGGCCACGGCTCGCGGCCGGAGACCACGGTCGATCCGCTGGTGATGGCAGCGGCCACGGTGTTGCGCCTGCAGACGGTGGTGTCGCGCGAGGTGGCCGGGACGGACACGGCGGTGGTCACGGTCGGCTCGCTGCACGCCGGCACCAAGGACAACATCATTCCGGACACGGCGGAGCTCCTGGTCAACGTCCGGTCCTACCAGCCGCACGTGCGCGAGCGGGTGTTGGCCGCGGTGCGGCGGATCATCCGGGGCGAGGCGATCGCGTCCGGTGCCGAGCGTGATCCGGAGATCACGGTCACCGACTCGTTCCCCGTCCTGTCCAACGATCCGGCCGCCAGCGAGCGGACCGCGGCCGCGTTTCGTGCCACCTTCGGCGAGGCGTTGGTGATCGATCCGGGCCCGGTGTCCGCGAGCGAGGACTTCGGGATCTTCGGCACCGCGTCCGGTGCGCCCGCCTGCTACTGGGTGTTCGGCGGCGTCGACGCGGCCGCCTACCTGGCCGCGGCGCAGGCCGGCACGGTGGACCGGGATGTGCCGAGCAACCATTCGCCGTTCTTCGCGCCGCTGGTCGAGCCGACGATCGACACCGGTGTCTCCGCGTTGGTCTGCGCCGCGCTGACCTGGCTCGGCCCGGCCTGAGCGGCAATCTGGTCCGCGTCGTCCTTTCTGCCCGGGAGATGCGGATAACGCATCACAAACGGGCAGACACGCTGCGCATCTAACAATGTTGGTGATCACCCGCTCGACTGAGCGGTTCACTCTTGTGTGACGCTGGTGGGGCTGGGAACGATTGCCCAGTGGCAGAGTGAAGTCACGCTCTTGCCGACGTCATGCGAAGGTGTCGCGGACGTCCCTCAGAAGAATGAAACGCGGACGGGAGACACCAGGTGCGTGGATCACGGCATGACCGGACCGAATCAACTGGAGGCGGGGGGAGATGACGGCACGAAAGGAATGGTCCGTCGACTGCCGAGATGTGGCCGGCCGGAAGCGGGAACTGACCGTTTTCGCCAGTGGCGGGCACATTGTGCTGGTGGCGCCGCCGGGGGAAACGGCGGTACTGGCCCCACTGGAGGCGGGACGACTGCGGGCCATCCTGCGTGAGGCGGCGGTGGACGCGACTGTCACCCGGCCGTGACGCGGACGGACACCTCAATTTCCTACTGACGGGTAGGTAGTGCCACGATGGGCACGGAGGTGCGCGGTGACTACCTACTTCGTGACCGGCGCGACCGGATTCCTCGGCCGCCGCCTGATGGCCAAGCTGCTCGCCCGACCCGGGTGTGACGCGGTATACGTTCTGGTCAGGCCGGGTTCGCAGGACAAGCTGACGGCGCTGGTCGAGCAGTGGCCGCACGGCAACGCCGTTGTCGGCGTGCACGGTGACCTGACCGAACCGGGCCTTGCCATCGACCCGGCCGACCTGCCGGACACCATCGACCACGTGGTGCACCTGGGCGCCGTATACGACTTCACCGCCGACGCGGACGCCAACCGAGCCGCGAATGTGACCGGCACCCGGCACGTGCTGGAACTGGCCGAACGGCGCAATGCCGGCTGCCTGCACCACGTGTCTTCGGTCGCGGTCGCCGGTGACTTCGCAGGCCGGTTCACCGAGCGGGACTTCGACCTCGGCCAACGCCTGCCATCGCCGTACCACGCGACGAAGTTCGAGGCGGAACAGCTGGTCCGCCAGCACTGCCGGGTGCCGTGGCGGGTGTACCGGCCCGCGGCCGTGGTCGGCGACTCACGCACCGGCGAGATGGACAAGATCGATGGTCCGTACTACTTCCTGCCGCTGATCGCCCGGCTGGCCGCGCTCCCGTCCGGCCTGCCGCTGGTCATGCCCGACCTCGGCGCCACCAACCTGGTCCCGGTGGACTACGTGGTGGCCGCGATGGACCGCCTGATGCACGCCGACGCGCCGTCGGGCAGCACCTACCACCTGGTCTCGCCCACCGGCCAGTCGCTCGACGCGGTCTACGACGCCTTCGCCGCGGCGGCAGGCGCGCCACGGGTCCGGCTGACCACTCCGGCCTGGACCGCTGCTCCGCTCCGGCGGCTCGGCGCGCTGGCCGCCGCCATGGTCGACCAGGTCACCGGTGGCCCTGACGTGCGCGAGGCCGTGCTGACCGAACTCGGCATCCCGCCGACCGTCCTGCCACACCTGGCGATGGCCGGCACGTTCGAGGCCACGCACACCGGCATCGAGGTGCCGGAGTTCAGCGACTACGCCGACGTGCTGTGGCGTTACTGGGCCGAACACCTCGACCCGGACCGCGCTCGCCGGCAGCCGCCGCTGGCCGGCAGGCGGATCATGATCACCGGCGCGTCCTCCGGCATCGGCAGGGCGACCGCGCTGGCCCTGGCCGGTCAGGGCGCGGTTCCGCTGTTGGTCGCCCGGCGCCCGGCGGAACTGGCCGCGGTACGGGCCGAGATCGAGACGGCAGGCGGCACCGCGTTCACCTATCCGTGTGACCTGACCGACGCCGACGCGGTGGACGCCCTGATCAAGCAGGTATTGGCCGATCACGACGCGGTGGACGCGCTGGTGAACAACGCGGGCCGGTCGATCCGGCGGTCCGTGCACCTGTCCGTGGACCGCATGCACGACTTCGAACGCACGATGGCACTGAACTACTTCGCGCCGCTGCGGCTCACCCTGGGCCTGCTGCCGCACATGCGCGCCCGCGGTTCCGGCCACATCGTCAACATCACCACGATGGGCCTGCAGACCGACACGCCGCGGTTCGCCGCCTACCTGGCGTCCAAGGCCGCGCTGGAGGAGTTCGGCACGGTCGCAGGCCGGGAACTGCTCGGTGACGGCATCGCCGTGACGTCCGTGCGGATGCCGCTGGTGCGCACCCCGATGATCAGCCCGACCAAGGCCTACCGGGCGCTGCCGGCGGCCAGCCCGCAGGACGCGGCCGAACTGGTGGTGCGGGCGCTGCGACGGCGTCCGGTGCGCGTCGGCCTGCCGGCCGGGTTCGCCGCCGAGGTGTTGAGCACGATCGCGCCGAACACGGCCCAACTGGTCGCCCACCTCGTGTACGCGGTGATGCCGGAGTCGGCGCCGGAGGCCCAGCATACACATCGCCGTCCACCGTTGGCCGCCGGAGTCGGCGCGGTCACCCGGCTGTTGTGGCGGGCCACGGCCGCTCGCCCGTGACAAATGTCAGCCAGGTCATCTGACACCTGACAGCCCGTGACCCCACCGATCAATGCCACGATCGTTCCATGCACACCGGACCGACCGCGCAGCCCGCCGACACGGCGAACGCGCCAGCAACCCGCACCGGCCTACCGGCCGGCACCCTCCGGCTACGCAACCCCCGGTACCGGGTCCACCCGCGCGCCATCCTGTGGTGGACGCTCCGGACCGGGGTGTTCTGGCTGGTGGTCATCCTGGCCCAGGTCGCCATCCGGGTGTTCGCGGACCAGCCGCCGAGCTGGCTGGCCGTCACCTTGATCATCTCGGCGACGGCCGGTGTGCTGCAGGTCGTCGTGGAACCGCAGTGGCGGTACCGGGTGCACCACTGGGAAGCCACCCAGGACGCGGTCTTCACCCGTAGCGGCTGGATCCGCCAGGAATGGCGGGTGGCGCCGGTATCCCGAATCCAGACCGTGGACACGAAACGCGGCCCGCTCGAGCAGTTACTCGGCCTGGCGACCGTGACCGTGACCACGGCGTCCGCCGCCGGTCCGGTCGAGATCGCCGGGCTCGCGCACGAGGACGCCGCCCGCCTGGTCGACGAGCTGACCGCGACCACCCAGGCCACCGCGGGAGACGCCACGTGACCACACCCGCCGAGACGGATCTCGCGGCAGCTGCCCCGGTCACCGTGCCGGAGTCCGAATGGCGGCGGCTCGAGGTCCGCACCATCGTGGTCCGGCCGTTCAACGAACTGCTCGGGTTCATCCCGTTGCTGATCGGCGCGGTCGCACTGGGCCAGCACAACGACCAGAAGATCCTGTTCGGGCTGGCCGGCATCGTGCTGTTGGTCGGGCGCGGACTGATCCACTGGCTGACCACCCGCTACCGGATCACCGACGAACAGGTGGAGATCCACTACGGCCTGATCTCCCGGCAGCGCCTGGCCACCCGGCGGGAGCGCATCCGCACGGTCGAATCCACCGCCAGGCTCGGTCACCGGCTGTTCGGCGTGACGTCGGTACGGATCGGCACCGGACAGCACGACCACAAGGGCCACAAGCCCATGAAGCTGGACGCGGTCACCAGCGCCGAGGCCGATCGGCTGCGCCGAGTCCTGCTGCACCGCACCGACACGACCGCGGCGACGTCCACGGCCACGTCGGCGCCCCCGGCCGACACCGGGGAAGTCCTTGCGAGGCTGGACTGGCGCTGGCTGCGGTACGCACCGCTGACGTTGTCCGGCCTGTTCGCCGCGGCCGCGATCTTCGGCGTGGTGTGGCGGTCTGTCAACGAGTTGGACATCAACGTCAACCGCATCGGCCTGATGCGCAGTGGCGTGCGCTGGTTCGAAAACGCGAGCGCTGGGGCGGTGATCGCGGTCATCACGCTGGTCGCGGTGGTGCTCATCGTGTTCGGCTCGACCGTGATGTACGTGCTGAAGTACTCGAACTACCTCCTGACCAGGGAACGTGACGACACGCTGCACGTGCGGCGCGGGCTGCTCACCACGTCCGCCGTCACCATCGAGGAGGCCCGGCTGCGTGGCGTGGCGATCATGGAGCCGCTGCTGCTGCGGGCCGGTCGAGGCGCCCGGTGTTCCGCCGTGGCGACCGGGCTGCAGCGCAAGAACGAGAGCCACCTGCTGATGCCACCGGGACCGGTCGCCGAGGCGCACCGGGTCGCCAGGCTGGTCCTGCGGGCGAGCGACGCGGGGTCACCACCGGTGGTGCGCCTTGCCCGGCATGCCCGCGCCGCGCTCCGTCGCCGGCTGGTCCGTGCGGTGGTGCCGGCGTTACTCGTCGTACTGGTGCTGTGGCTGTTGGCGCAGTTCGCCGGCTGGCCTGCGTGGCTGTGGCAGGTCGGGTGCGCGTGGCCGGTGCTCGCCGTGCCGCTGGGGTTGAACCGCTACCGCAACCTGGGCCACGCGTTGACACCGCGCTATTTGGTCACCCGCTCGGGTTCGCTGGAACGGCGGACGGTTGCGTTGCAGCGAACCGGAATCATCGGCTGGCAGATACGCCGGACGTTTTTCCAGCGACGGGCCGGCCTGATCACCCTGACCGCGACCACGTCGGCCGGCCGAGGCGCGTACCGAGTGCTCGACATCACAGAGGGGGACGGTCTGCGACTCGCCGAGGACGCGGTGCCCGGACTTCTCGCACCGTTTCTGGTCGAGGACTGACGGTAACCGAGCGGAGCGGGGTTAGGCTGCCGGAATGGCAGATCATCTGGTGTGGATCGACTGCGAGATGACCGGGCTTGATCTGGGCAAGGACGCAC
>DASXXM010000411.1:0-4076 GCA_036503065.1 Pseudonocardiaceae bacterium
CGGGGCCGACCGGGACCGGCCAACTGCGGCCGTCTCGCGCGGACAGGTAGGTGGCCGGGCCGACGATGTCGGGCACGCCCACCGGGTTCGGTGCGCCGCCCGCGGCATAGAGGACACCGTCACCGGTGATCAGCTGACCGAGGCAGCCGCCGATCGGGGCGATCTGGCCCTTGGCGGCGTACGTGCAGTTGAAGCCGGAACCCAGGCGGTGTCGCCAGAGCTGGCCGCCGGTGGCCGCGTCGAAGCCCACCGCGTCGATGCCGGTCGCGGAGTTCACCACGACGATGGCGATCCGCCCGTCGCCGGTGAGTGCGGCCTCCAGCACCTGCCAGCCGCGTTCGTAGTGGTGCCACCGTTCCCGACCGGTCGGCAGGTCCAGTACGGACACGCCGGACATGGTGGCCGCGCCGTGTTCCGCGTGCTCGAACACCAGCACCGTCGAGCCGGCCACGTTGTACACCGACGCGGCGCGCCGCCACACCACGGTGTCCACAACGGACGGTGGCATGCCGGAGAGTGCGGCCACCGCAACGGCCGAGGTGGTGGCGTCGACGTTGTCCACCTGAACCAGACCTGCGCTGCCGATCCCGGCGGCCACCAGCACGACGACGGCGACGGACGCCGCGATACCGGCAGGCCGCCACCGCCAGCCCGGCTCGGCGGGCCGGGACACCGCGGCCGCCACCTGACCCGCGGCCACGCAGACCAGCGCGACACAGGCCAGCCCGGGACCGGGCCCGACCGCCAACTCCGACGGCAGCGCGACCAGCGCCGAGCCGGACAGCGCCGACGCGGCCAGCGCCGCGGCAGCACCCCACCACCGAACCCGCCGACCCGGCCGGACCAGGGCGACCACGCCGAGCACCACGGCGGCCGCGAACGCCAGCAGCAGCCAGATCAGCCAGGACCGGCCGGTCGCCAGCCCGCGCAGCCCCGTCAGGCCCAGCGCGCCCGACCACGGCAGCACGGCCGCGACCACGGCGCCGACCAGCCCGAGGCCGGTCAGGGTGCTGCCGACCACCGAGCGGCCGACCGGTGGCTTCGGCTCGTCCTGGCGAGGATCGGCGAGTGGCGCGGAGTCGTCCGGGATGAAGTAGACGTCGGCCATCGGGACGACGTCCGACAGCGGCCGGATCTCCAGTACCGGTTCGCCGTCCCGGTCCGGGTCGCCCTCACCACCAGCCACGACAGCTCTCCCTGGTCAGCCGGCCGGATCCGTATCTCTTCAACGATACGGATCCGGCAGGCCGATGGCTCTAGCGCGCGAGGATCTGCACGTGCCGGAACCCGACGAACAGGTTCGGGAAGCCGTCGCCCGCGCTGTTCTGGTCGTCCTCACCGGCCGCGGCGATCTTGCGCAGCACGTCCATGCCGCCGGTCACCCGGCCGAACGGGGTGAAGTTCGGGTGCAGCGTGGTGTCGGCCCAGGTGAAGAAGAACTGGCTGCCGTTGGTGTTCGGGCCCGCGTTGGCCATCGCCACGGTGCCGGCCGGGTAGGTGGCGCCTGCCAGGTTCTCGTCCGGGAAGGCGTAGCCGGGGGCGCCGCTGCCGGTGCCGGTCGGGTCGCCGCACTGGAGCACGAAGATCCGCTGGGTGGTGAGCCGGTGGCAGTGCGTCCGGTCGAAGAAGCCGCGCTGGGCGAGGAACCGGAACGAGTTGGTGGTGCAGGGCGCCGCGGTGGTCAGTGCCTGGAAAGTGATGTCGCCCTGGGTGGTGTGCAGCACGACGGTGAAGGGCTGCGCGGCCCGCTTCGGGTCGAACGTGGGCAGGCCCTTGAACCGGTCGGCCGGCACCTGCTTGGTGTAGACGCAGGCGGCCGGGGCGGTCGCGGTCGCGGACCCGCCGGGCTGCACGGACGGACCCGCGGCACCGGCCGGTGCCGCGAACACGAGACCGAGGCCGAAGATCGCTGCGGTGATGGTGAGGATGCGGCTGCGTCGCATGGTGGACGTCCTCCCTGTCGGTGGCGGGGCGCCAGCATAGTGTTCTGGATCACGGGTCAACCACGGCCGATCGGCGCGATTCGTGCGATCGGACACCCATCCCCCGGTCCGCCCGCTCCGAAACACCCACGGGCCGACCACCGCCACCAATCAGCAGCACAACTGTGGCGATGGCGCACGCCCACATCCGCATTCGAAGGAGAAAACCCATGCAGTTCAAGCGCATCGCCGTCGGCGCCGTCGCCGTCGTCGCACTGGCCGGCCTGGCCGCCTGTGGCAGCGGCACCAGTTCGGCCGGCGCGGCGGCGACCACGAAGGCGGCCCCGGCGACCAGCGCGGCCGCAGCGGCGCCGTTCGGCGCGGCCTGTTCCGCCGTGCCGACCACCGGCGCCGGCAGCTTCACCGGTATGGCGCAGGTTCCCGTTGCCACGGCGGCATCCGCCAATCCGGTACTGTCCACTTTGGTCGCCGCAGTCAAGGCAGCGGGTCTGGTCGACACGCTGAACAACGCCAAGGGCATCACCGTGTTCGCACCGGACAACGCCGCGTTCGCGAAGATCCCGCCCGCCACGCTGCAGAGCGTGCTGGCGAACAAGGACATGCTGACCAAGATCCTCACCTACCACGTGATCGGCCAGCAGGTCACACCGGCCGAACTGGGCTCCGGCGACTTCACCACACTGCAGGGCGGCGCGGTGACCACGTCGGGCAGCGGTGAGAACTTCCAGGTCGGCGGCGCCAACGTGGTGTGCGGCAACGTCCACACGGCCAACGCCACCGTCTACATCATCGATACAGTGCTCATGCCCAAGGCCTGATCGGCCAGATCCGATCGCAGCGCAGGTGGCCCGACCGCTTAACAGAGCGGTCGGGCCCGCGCCACGTCACACCTCGGCGACGGTGACTCATCCGTCCGAAACCACCATTTCGTGGGCTGATCCGAAAGGTACTTACCAGGTGCCATAAAATTGGTCCGAACATTAATCCGTTCGAGGGAACTGTGACCCGTTGGCGCCCGCCGTTGACGACAACGAGTAGGCTGCCCGCACAGCATTTGCAGACCTCGAGGTGAAACCGTGGTGTCACGATTCCGCCCGCCTCGTTGCGCGAGCGCCAGCGCGGAAACCACCGGGATGGGATGGTTGGGGACAGTTATTGTGCGGACCGGTGAGTGGGTCGGTCGCACCGGATGACCTCGCCAGTGCACGACCCGCAGGTGGCGCCGGTACGACCGTCGAGGTCGCACCCGGTCAGTAGGCGCGAGCGCGCGTTACTCGCCCGCAAATGGGCCCGCCAGGTCACCACCACGACGTACATTCCGCTGCCCTATGCGGACGTCGAGGCTGAGCTGCTCGCACTCGTCGACCGCCTCTTCGATGCCGTGCGCCGCGAACCGTTCAGCCCCGATCCGGCGGCCGAAGTGGCACAGCGGTTGGTCGAGCTGAACTGCGTCGGTCAGACCACTTTCCGGCGCACCATGGATCTGCTGGGCAAGGCGCTGCTCGGTCACACGGAGGTGCGCGGCCTGCCCGGCCTTGCGGACAAGGTCGTCGCCCTGCTCGGCACGTTCTCCGCCAGTTATCTGGATGGCGTTCGACTGCTCACGCTGCGGCAGCAGGACGACCTGAACCGGACGCTGATCTCGCTGGGCCGGGACTCCCGCGTCGCGCTGCGGGCCACGCAGCACCGGTTGGACGCGTTCTTCGCCAACGCGACCATCGGCATCGGCGTCGCCGAACCGGACGGCCGGTTCCTGGACACGAACCCGGCGCTGACCGACATCCTCGGGCACTCACCGGCCGACCTGACCCGATGCACGCTGTTCGACCTGATCCCGCCCGCCGACGAGCCCTTCGTCCGGGACGCCTGCGCCGGTCTGTTGGAGGGCTTCCTGCCTCGGCTGCGGCAACGGCGCAGGCTGGTCGCGCGGTCCGGCGACGAGGTGCCGGTCACGCTGACCGTGTCCGTGCTCCGGGAACCCGAGCAGCCCGACCGACTGCTGGTGCTCGTGCAGGACGACTCCGAGCTGACCTTGCTGCAACGGCAGCTCACCAGGCAGACGCTGCACGACGTGATCACCGGTCTGCCCAACCGGCAGTTCTTCTCGACGCGCCTGGAGACCGCGCTGCACAA
>DASXXM010000412.1:0-12978 GCA_036503065.1 Pseudonocardiaceae bacterium
GCGCAGCAGCGGCATGTGGTCCGGCAGTTCCAGCGCGATGGAGAGCTGGAAGTGGTGGCCCGGCACGGCTTCGTGGAACGCGGTCGCCTCGGCCTGGTGGCGGAACCGCTCGGTGACCTGGTCGGTGTTCGCGTAGTACACGCCGGGACGGGTGCCGTCCAGCGACGGCGTCATGTAGTACGCGGCAGGCGAACCCGGCGCGTCGGCGGCGGGCACCGGGCGCACCTCGCAGGTCTCCCGCGGCAGCAGGCCGAACCAGGCAGGTGCCGCGGCCTCGGCCCGGCTGATCGCGTGGCGGGCCGCGTCCAGCAGTTCGTCCGCGGAGCCCCAGCGCAGGTCGTCGTCGAAGCGCAGCCGGTGGAAGATCTCGGTGAGGTCCTCGGTGCCCAGCACCCGACGGCCCAGTTCGGCGTACTCGGCCCGCAGCTGGTCCATGATGGACAGTCCGGTGTCGTGCAGCTCGTCCGGTGTCCGGTCGGTGGTGGTGTGGATGCGAACCAGGCGGGCGTAGTCGGCGTCGCCGCCGGGCAGCCAGCTCAGGCCGGGACGGTCGGCGGGGCGGCCGTGCCGGAGCACCTCGTTGATCAGCACGTCTCGGTAAGCGGCGAACGCCGGGCGCACCACGTCGGCCAGCACGGCATCCCTGCGGCGGTTGATGTCGTCTGCGACGTCGGCAGGCGGGGCAGGGCGGGTGAGCGGATCGTTGTCCGGGTCGGCGAGATAGCGGTCGATGTGCTTGATGGCCGCCTCCACCAGATGCGCCACCGGCACCCGGCCCGCCGCGATGCCGGCGCGATGCCGCTGCGCCGCGCCCGCCAGGTACGCGGGGATGGCGGCCAGGCGACGGACGAACGCGTCCGCCAGTTCCGGGGTGGGCAGCCCGAGCATCGGCAGCCCGGTCAGCAGCGTGGCGGCGGGCGCGACGAACATGTCGGTGATCGTGTACTCGACGAGTCCGGTGTCGATCGAGTCGATCCGGCTGCGGGCCTGCTGGATCACGACGGCACGGGTGACCCGGTCGGCCGCGGCCAGCCCGGCCGGGTCGACGGCGGTGGCGCGCTCGGCCAGGCCGGCGAAGCGGTCGCGGTAGGCGCGGTCCGCGGCCGCGGACAGGTCGGACAGCCGGTGGTGGTCGCCGTCGACGCCGTACACCGTGGCCATCAAGGGTTCCTGATCCTTGAGCACCGCGACCAGTTCGTCCGCGAGCGCACGGACCGACCCTGCTTCCGACATGACGTGACCTCCCCTTATCGACAACGCTGTCCCACCGATCGTAGACACACGCCCGATCCGTCGAATCAGACTTTCGGCGGGCACGGGGCAAGATGTCGGTGTGCCAGTGCGTCCGATGACCGTCGACGGTGTCGTCGCCGAGCTCGCCGACACGATCGGCGGACACCGGCCGGACCGTCGGCTGCGGGTGGCGCTGGACGGTGCGCCGCCCACCCGGCCGGGTGACCTGGCCGACGGTCTTGTCGATCCGCTGCGGCTGCGCGGCCGACCGGTGCTGCGGGTGCGGGCGGGCGACTTCCTGCGGCCCGCGTCGCTGCGGTTCGAGCACGGCCGGACCGATCCGGACGCGCTGTGGTCGGACTGGCTCGACGTCGGCGGCCTGACGCGGGAGGTGTTGGACCCGCTGGCGCCGGGCGGCACCGGCCGGGTGCTGCCGGCACTGTGGGACGCGGCGACCGACCGGGCCAGCCGCGCCGGGTACGTGTCGCTGCCGGCAGGCGGGATCGTCGTGGTGGACGGCTCGCTGCTGCTGGGGCGCGGGCTGGCCTTCGACCTGACCGTGCACCTGGCGATGTCGCCTGCCGCGCTGGCCCGACGGACCGCGGCGGCGGACCGGTGGACGCTGCCGGCCTACGCCGGCTACACCGAGCGGGTCGGACCGGACCGGCACGCCGATGTGGTGGTGCTGATGGATCATCCGGACCGGCCCGCGATCGGGCACAACAGGGCTCGCGGCTCGGCGTGACGGGTGCGGCAGCGGTCCGGGCGACCGAGTAGCGTTCGAGCCGTGGTCGCCCCGGATCCGGTGGACATCCGCCTGCTCTCGCTCGTCGCGGAGTCGGGCCGGGCCGCCGTGCACGACATCGCCGCGCGCATCGGCATGGACCCGCGCGAGGTGGCCGCCCGGCTGACCGCGTTGTCCGCGACCGGGCTGCCGCTGATCGTCGGCGTCGAGTGCGATCCGAACGGCCTGCGGGCCGCCATCGCCGGTGCCGGCCCCTGGCTGAACTACGCGGCGCAGGGCGGCAGCAGCGGACCGCACCGCACCCCGACCGGGCCCTACCCGCAGCAGGGTCCGATGCCGCCGCCCGGCTACGGGCCGTCGCCCGGTCCCTATCCGGCGCCGCCGATGCCCGGCGCTCCGTCCGGTCCGCATCCGGTGCCGGCGGGGGCGCCTCGACAGGGCGTGCCCTTCCCCGCGCCGGGCGCGGACGCGGTCAGCACGTGGGGTCCGCCGCAGAGTTCGTCGTGGGCACGGGGCGACCAGTCGGCCCGGCCCGCGGCCTGGACGCCACCGCCGGCCACTGCGCCGGCCGCGCCGCAGCAGGGGCGGGTGGGTGAGACGTTGCGGGCCGACGGCGCGGACGGGGAGCAGGTGTCGATCCAGCTCGTCGAGGTGGTCGATCCGGCCGACTTCCTGTTCACGGCGGCCGGTTACCGGTTGCGGCCCGGTGAGCGGTCCGTCGTGGTGCACACCGAGTTGACCAATCTGGGTTCGGTGCCGTTGGGCACGTTGCCGGACCTGTACCTGTTGCTGGTGGCCAAGGACGGCCAGACGGTCGGGAAGGCGCCGGTGTCGCTGTCGTCGCGGCCGCCGCACCGGATGGGCCTGCGGCCGGGCGAGACCGCGGGCGGGCACACGGTGTACGTGCTGCCGGAGAACACCGAGATCACGTCGATCCGCTGGAGCTTCCGGCCCGACGACGAGAAAGCGCTGACCTGGGCCGTGTGATCTACATGGCGCGCAACAGGTCCAGCGCGTGGTCCAGGTCGGCTGGGTAGGGGCTGGTGAACTCGACCCAGCGGCCGTCGGCCGGGTGCTCGAAGCCGAGGGTGCGGGCGTGCAGCCACTGTCGTTGCAGGGCGAGGCGTTGCGACAGGGTCGGGTCGGCGCCGTAGGTGATGTCGCCGACGCACGGGTGGTGCAGCGCGGCGAAGTGCACCCGGATCTGGTGCGTGCGACCGGTTTCCAGCTTCACGTCCACAAGGGACGCGTTGCGGAACGCCTCGATCACCTCGTAGTGCGTGACGCTGGGTCTGCCACCCTCCACGACCGCGAACTTGTAGTCGTGCTTGGGATGTCGGTCGATCGGCGCGTCGATGGTGCCCCGGCTCGGGTCGGGCAGGCCCTGTACGACGGCGTGGTAGCGCTTGTCGACGGTCCGCTCCTTGAAGGCACGCTTCAGCACCGAGTAGGCGTGTTCGCTCTTGGCCACCACCATCACGCCGGTGGTGCCGACGTCCAGCCGGTGCACGACCCCCTGGCGTTCGGCCGCGCCGCTGGTGGCGACCATGATCCCGGCGGCCGCGAGGCCACCGACCACGGTCGGCCCCGTCCACCCCGGACTGGGATGCGCGGCGACGCCGACCGGCTTGTCCACCACGACGATGTCGTCGTCCTGGTATTCCACGACGAGACCGTCCACGAGCACCGGGACGACCGAGATCGGCGCGTCCGGCTCCGGCAGGGTGACCTCCAGCCAGGCACCCGCGGTCAGCCGGTCGGACTTGCCCGCGGCGTGGCCGTCCAGCAGGACGTCACCGGATTCGGCCAGTTCGGCGACCACGGTGCGGGACAGGCCGAGCAGCCGGGAGAGCCCGGCGTCCACCCGCATGCCGTCCAGGCCGTCGGGCACCGGCAGGGTGCGCGATGACGTCATGCGGTCGGCTCCGTCGGCGTCGTGTTCTGGTCGACGCCGTTCTGGTCGACGCCGTCCTGCTCGACCGCCAGGCGGGCGCGGCGGGCGATGCCGCCGTCGTAGTCCTTGCCCAGCAGGGCCAGCAGCACGATGAGGACGGCGCCGACGGTCAGGCACGAGTCGGCCAGATTGAAGATCGCGAAGGACTCACCCCACGGCCGGAACACCGAGATGAAGTCCACCACGTGCCCACGCAGCGGGCCGGGCGCGCGGAAGATCCGGTCCAGCAGGTTGCCCAGCGCGCCCGCCAGCACCAGGCCGATCGCGATCGACCAGCCGACCGACCGCAGCCGTCGCGCGATCCAGACGATCGTTACCACGACGGCCACCGCGACCAGGCTGAACACCCAGGTCAGGCCGGTGGCCATGGAGAACGCGGCGCCGGGGTTGCGGCTGACGTCCAGGTAGAGCACACCGCGCAGCACCGTGACCGGTGCCCTGCCCTCCAGGTGTGCGACGACGAGTGCCTTGGTGGTCACGTCGAGCGCGAGGGCCAGCAGAGCCACCCCGATCAGGACGGCCAGCCGGCGCCGCGGCAATGCCACGGCCGGCTGTTGGGTGCTCTGCTCAGTGCTCACCCCGCCATTGTCCCGTATTCGTCCGGGTCGGTCGCCGTGGGTGGAGTCGGCCGCAGAAAGCGATGCGCTACTCGGCGAGGAACGGCGGCAGCGGGCGCGGGTCCGGGGTCGGCTCCCAGCGGCCGTCGCGCTCCTCGTAGGCCCAGCGCGGGCCGCTGGTGGTCACGTCGCGCAGGGCGCCGATCAGGCGGTCGACGTGTTCGGCGGTGGTGCCGAGGCCGATGCTGACCCGCAGCGCCCGCCGGCCGGTGGCCCCGGTGTCGGCCAGCAGCTTGCGGGTGAGGATGTGGGCGCAGAACGCGCCGTCCCGCACGCCGATGCCGTACTCGGCGGACAGCACGGTGGCCAGCCTGCCGGTGTCCTGCCCGTCGACGGTGAAGCCGACCACACCAACGCGGTCGCTCCCGGTCCCGAAGATGGACAGTTCCCGCAGGCCCGGGATGGTGGCGAGGCCCGCGCGCAGCCGGGCGAGCAGGGCGCGTTCGTGTGCCCGGATCGGGCCCCAGTGGCGTTGCAGCGCGGCGCAGGCGGCGGCCAGCGCGTGCACCCCGACCACGTTCGGCGAGCCGGCCTCGTGCCGGTCCGGCACCTGGGACCAGGCGACGCCGAGCTGTTCACCCTGCTCGGTCACCTGGGCCGTGGCGCCGCCGCCGTGCAGGTACGGGGGCGCGGCGCGCAGCCAGTCGGCCCGGCCGACCAGGACGCCTGCGCCGAAGGGCGCGTACAGCTTGTGGCCGGAGAAGACCAGGTAGTCGGCACCGTTGGCGGCCAGGTCGATCGGTCGGTGCGGGGCCAGTTGGGCCGCGTCCACCACGATCCGGGCGCCGTTGCGGTGGGCCACCTCGGCCAGTTCGGCGATCGGCCACAGTTCGCCGGTCACGTTGGACGCGGCCGTCACCACGAACAGCCGCGGCCCGGTCGGACAGGCGGCCAGCGCGGCGGCCACCGCGCGGACCGCGTCCGCGTGCGATTCGGGGGTGGGCAGGCGGTGCAGGTGCGGGCCGCGCCATGGCAACAGGGCGGCGTGGTGCTCGCTGTTGAACACCACGACGGAGGTGCCGCCGGGCACCGCGGCGGCGAGCAGGTTCAGCGAGTCGGTGGTGTTGCGGGTGAAGACGACGGCATCGGTGGGGTGCGCGCCGACGAACCGGCGGACGGTGTCCCGTGCCTGCTCGTACACCCTGGTACAGACCTGGGATGCGAAGCCCGCGCCGCGGTGCACGCTGGCGTACCAGGGCAGCAACTCGTCCACGGCGGCCCGCACGTGTGCCAGGCAGGGCGCGCTGGCGGCGTGGTCGAGGTTGGCGTAGCCGACGCGTGGCCCGGTGACCAGCGGCACGGTGAGGGCGGCGCCGACCACGGCCGGCACGGCGGGTGGGTAGGCGGGCTCGGTACGGGTGTGCGTGGTGACGTGCGGTGCCAGAGTCATGACAGCCTCCCGGCCGGGATCGGACCCGCAGGGGAGTCCGCGCTTGCCCGCCGCACCTCGCGACGGACCAGGTCCTCACCCGGGCACCCCACCGCGGTTGGAGGGTTGCCGGCCAGCGAGCCGGGGCTTGACGCTGGCACTCATGACCTTCAAACCAACGGTAACCGATGCCGGTTCCGGCCGGCCACCCGGATTCCCGGAGTCTGGGAAACCTCGGCACGCTGGGACAAAACCCTTACGCGGTAATGCTTTCTCGTGTCACGCCCCGGCCTCGCCACGCCAGCGGGCGTAGCGACCGGCCCGGTCGACCGCGCGGATCCGGCGCTCGGTGGCGTCGCGGACCTCCTCGGTGGTCACCACGAGCAGTTGGTCGCCCTCGGCGATGCGGGTGAGGCCGTCCGGGGTGAAACCGGCGTCGGCGCGCACCACGAGGCTGACCACGGCACCGACCGGCAGCCGGAGTTCGTTCAGGTAGACGCCGTGCAGCCGGGACCCCGGTCGCACCCGGACCTGCAGCAGCCCGGCGTCGAGCTGGTCGAGCGCCGCGGAGTCGATCTCCAGTTCGTGCGGCTGGACCGTGCCGGTCAGCCGCAGCGCCTTCGCCAGGTGCGGCAGCGTGCCACCCTGGATGACGGTCAGGACGACGACGAGCACGAACACCGCGCCGACCAGTTCCGTCGCGCCCGGCCGCCCCTGGGTCAACGGGATCAGTGCGAGCACGATCGGCACCGCGCCACGCAGCCCCGACCACGACAGGAAAGCCAGGTCCGGCAGTGGAAAGCGGAACGGAAGCAGCGCCACCAGCACGCTGAGCGGCCGGGCGAGCAGCACCAGGACCGCGCCGGCCACCAGCCCAGGAACGATGGCGGCCAGCAGGTTGGCCGGCGACGCGTACAGGCCGAGCAACACGAACAGCCCGATCTGCGCCAGCCAGCCCAGCCCCTCGGCGAAGGACAGCGTGTCCGCGCGGTGCGGCAGTTTCGAGTTGCCCAGCACGAGGCCGCACACGTAGGTGGCGAGCAACCCGGACGCGTCGGCAAGGCCACCGGCTGCGAACGCCAGCACGCACACCGCCACCGCCGCGAGCGGGTAGAGACCGGTGGCCGGCAGCGCGGCACGGCGCAACGCCCAACCGCCCAGCCAGCCGAGCAGGCCGCCGATCAGCGCGCCCGCCGCCAGTTCGTAGGCGACGAGGAGGGGTGTCGTCCAGGAGAGCTGGTTGGTGCCGGCGAGCAGGACGACGGCGATGAAGACGGGCGCGTCGTTGAGCCCGGATTCCAGTTCCAGCGCGCCGGACAGCTTGCGGCTCACGTTGAGGTTGCGCAACACACTGAACACGGCGGCCGCGTCGGTGGAGGACAGGACGGCGCCCCAGAGCAGCGCGGTACGCCAGTCGAGCCCGAGGAGGAGGTGCAGTGCCGCACCGGTCACCAGGATGCTGATCACAACGGCCACTGTGGACAGCGCGATACCCGCCCCCAACGCGGGTTTCACGGCGGTCCAGCGCGTGGTCAGGCCACCCTCGGTCAGAATGAGGACCAGCGCGGCGATACCGAGCGACTGGGTCAGTGCGGCATCGTCGAACCGGATACCGAGACCGGATTCGCCCAGCACCACCCCGATCCCGAGATAGAGGAGGAGCGACGGCAACCCGAGCTTGACCGACACGCGCACCGCGAGCACGGCAACGAGCAGGACGACGGCGGACGTGCCGAGCACGAGCGCGAGTTCCGCCATGTCACCTCCTCGACCGGGCCATCATTGTCGCTGTTCATCGGTCAACCGGCGCAGTCTGACCGCAAGGTCGGCCGGTGGGTCCGCGATGGCGACGAGCTTGTCGCGCGATCTTGTTCCGGTGACGATGGTGATGTTTCGGCGGTGGACGTCCAGGGCGTCGGCCAGGGCTCGGCGGACGGCTTCGTTCGCCTTGCCGTCGACGGCTGGGGCGGTGACGGCGACGATCAGGGCTGGGCCTCGGTCGCCGTCCCATCGGCCGCCGACCGCTGTTCGGTGCGCGGCTGGGCGGACCCTGATGAGGAATCTGTGTTCGGTCATCGGCGGCTGTCAGGTTACTGGGGCCGCTGGTTGTCCACAGGTGGTCCAGTTGTCCACAGCCAGCCGTTCTCGCGCCCACGGCGTCGGTCAAGATCGATAACATTGGCCTCGAGCGTCATCACTCTTGGCCTGGAGCGACTCGTCAAGCCGATTCAAAGCGATGTTCGACCTGATTGCGGAATTGGAAAGTACACGCCAGAAGAGGGTTAAGCGCGGCCTCGCGCAGCGGCACTGAGTCACCCTCCGTACGGTGGCCCGGTGACTCCGCGCCGGAAGGGCCGACCGGGACCGCTGGTCCGAACAGGGCCGTCGTCAGACGATGCGCACGCCATCGTCTATTTCAAGCGCCACCAGGCAGACGACATCAACGAGGCAGAGCCAGGCAGGGACTTCCTACGAAATGTTTGTCCGCCGAAGGTTCGTGTCACAATGCGCGCCGTGCTGGCCGCCGTCGCAGCCGCTCCCCCGAAGAAGTTCGCCGGGGGCGGCTACTGGGAGGCCATGCAGGGCGATATGACCGGCTGGTTCGAGGTTCGGGTCAACGGCCCACGACGGCACCATTACCGCCTGTTCTGCCTGCTGGACTATGAAGTACAAGGCATGAACAAGCCGTTGCTGGTGGTCATCGACGGTAGAGACAAGGCGTTCCGCACCGAGCTGACCGCAGCTGACTACGCGGCGATTCGGGATCTGGGCCACGAATACCGCAAGCGCAATCCGCGCTCATTGGGGTAATCTCAACCAATTTGGTCGCGATCAACCGAACTCCTCGCTGCTAAGTCCCTCGCCCTCGACCAAGGTGTCCAGCGCAGGCGGGAAGAATGCCTTCACTCGATCCGCAGGGAGTTCCGGCCATATCGGGCACTGGCCTGAACGTTGCTCAGCAGACGCTTACGATGCAGGCCTGCGACGCGCTTCCATGGATTGGACGAGTCCATGGGCGTCAACGATGACACCGGAACGGAGCGTCCCAGTTATCTCGTCCAACTCACCAGCAGGTATCGGCTCCAAGGTGACCCGCAACCCGAGCGCCGCCGCCACTTCCACCAGCGTGCCGATCGTGGGGTTGCGGTGGCCAAGTGACAACAGCCGACGGACAACGGCCGGTTCCGCGTTGATCGCACGAGCCAACTCGGCCTTGGTCAGGCCATCAGCTTCACGGACCTCGTCAAGCCGGTTGACAAGCCGGTCGATAGTCTCGATACGGATGCTCTCCGCCACATAGGTACGCAAGACCTCCGGGTCCTGAAGATCCTCGGCAAGGTCGTCCCAGAACGTTGCTGGCGTGTCCGCCATGACATCACCTCCACAACAGCCAGAGCGTAACATATATGCTACACATCGGCCCGCGGGGCAGGACAGGGGCTACACCTGAGCCCGCCCTTCGACGCGGTGTGGGTTCGGGAGTGTGTCGGGTCAGCCGGTGACCGGCGACCTGGGGCTGGCCACCGGAGATCTGGGCGCGACCACGGGCGCGGCGACAGCCCGCTCGAACATGTCCTTCAGGAACTCCGAGAGCGGCAGGCCGCTGCCGGCCGCTCTCGCCTTCAGGGCAAGGAAAACGGTGTCGGGCACGTCGCGAACCTGGATGTGTACGCCCATACCCTCAGTATTCCCGCACCCACGGTGTGTGTGTCAACGCGTCCATCCGGATCAGATCCGGTGCACCGCCACGCTGATGGCCGCGTCGTCGCCGACCGTGGCGTGGGTGTCGCCGGTCTCGTCCGTCGACAGGTACGTCACCGAATCGGCCAGGGTTTCCGTGCGTAGGAACGCTTCGTGGGTGCGGACGGCGGCCTGGACCGCCTCGTCGGCGGCCAGATGTACCGTGATCCGGTCGGAGACCGCGAAACCCGCGTCGCGGCGTGCCTGTTGTACCGCGCGGATCACGTCCCTTGCCACGCCTTCCGCATTGAGTTCCGCGGTCACGTTCGTGTCCAGGACGACCAGGCCCGCGCCGCCGGGCAGCGCGGCGGTCAGGCCGGTGTCGGTGGCTACCAGGCGGCGTTCGTATTCACCGTCCCGCAGTTCGATGCCGGCGGCGACCACGGTGCCGTCCGCGCCGGTCGTCCATTCGCCGGACTTGACCGCGCGGATCACCTTCTGGGTGTCGCCACCCAGGCGTGGGCCGACCACCCGTGCGTTGACGACCAGCTCGAAATGGCCGTGTGCGGCCACGTCCGTGGTCAGCTCGACCTCCTTGACGTTGACCTCGTCCGCGATCAGGCCGACGAACGGGGCCAGCGCGGCCGCGTCCGGTGCCGCCACCACCAGCTTGGCCAGCGGCAGCCGCACGCGCAGCTTGCTGGCCTTGCGCGACGACAACGCGGCCGAGCAGACCCGGCGGACCTCGTCCATCGCGGCCACCAGGGCGGCGTCCGCCGGCAGCGAGGACGCGTCCGGCCAGTCCGCCAGGTGCACCGAGCGCTCGCCGGTCAGGCCGCGCCAGACCTCCTCCGCGGTGAGCGGCAGCAGCGGCGCCGCGACTCGGCAGGTCACCTCGAGGACCGTGTGCAGGGTGTCGATCGCGTCCGCGTCGCCGGCCCAGAACCGGTCGCGTGACCTGCGGACGTACCAGTTGGTGAGGGTTTCCAGGAAGTCCCGGACCGTGGCGCAGGCGCCGGACAGGTCGTAGACGTCCATCGCCGCCTGCACGTCCGCCACCAGGTCGTGCGTCTTCGCCAGGACGTACCTGTCCAGGACGTGCTCGCTGTCCACGCGGCACGCGCCGTCCCGGCCGGCCGCATTGGCATACAGGGCCAGGAAGTACCACGAGTTCCACAGCGGCAGCACGGCCTGCCGCACCGCGTCGCGGATGCCCCGCTCGGTGACGACGAGGTTGCCGCCCCGCAGCACCGGCGATGACATCAGGAACCACCGCATGGCGTCCGAGCCGTCCCGGTCGAACACCTCGTTGACGTCCGGGTAGTTCTTGCGCGACTTGGACATCTTCTGCCCGTCGTCGCCGAGCACGACGCCGTGCGCGACGCAGTTGCGGAACGCGGGGCGGTCGAACAGCGCGGTCGCCATCACGTGCATGAGGTAGAACCAGCCGCGGGTCTGCGCGGTGTACTCGACGATGAAGTCGCCGGGATAGTGGTGTTCGAACCAGTCGCGGTTCTCCATGGGGTAGTGCACCTGGGCGAAGGGCATCGAGCCGGACTCGAACCAGCAGTCCAGCACCTCCGGCACCCGCCGCATGGTCGAGGAACCGGTCGGGTCGTCCGGGTTCGGCCTGGTCAGCCGGTCCACGTGCGGACGGTGCAGATCCGTTGGGCGCACGCCGAAGTCGCGTGCCAGCTCGTCCAGCGAGCCGTACACGTCGACCCTCGGGTAGGCCGGATCGTCCGACATCCACACCGGGACCGGCGAGCCCCAGAACCGGCTGCGGGAGATCGACCAGTCCCGGGCGCCGGCCAGCCACTTGCCGAACTGGCCGTCCCGCACGTACTCGGGTGCCCAGTTGATCTGCTGGTTCAGCTCCACCATCCGATCGCGGAAGCTGGTCACCGACACGAACCAGCTCGACACCGCCTTGTAGACCAGCGGCGTCTCGCAACGCCAGCAGTGCGGGTAGGGGTGCAGGTAGCTGTCCTCGCGGAACAGCACACCGCGGGCGCGCAGTTCGCGCAGCAGCGGGCGGTTCGCCTCGAACACCTGCAGGCCCTCGTACTCCGGGATCATCGACGTGAACCGGGTGTGTGCGTCCACGGTCAGGATCGGCGGGATGCCCGCCGCCGTGCACACGTTGAAGTCGTCCTCACCGTGGCAGGGCGACACCTGCACCACGCCGGTGCCGTCCTCGGTGGTGACGAAGTCACCGGACAGGATCGTGAACGCCCTGGTGTCCGCCGCCCGGTCGGTCAGGTAGTCGAACAGCGGCGTGTAGCGGCGGCCGACCAGCTCGGCGCCCTTCATCGTGCCGACGCGGACCGCGCCTGCCAGTTCCCGCTCGTAGGCACCGAGCCGGGCCTCGGCCAGGATGTAGCGGTGGCCGTCGAGTGCCATGACGGCGTAGTCGATGTCCTCGCCGACCACCATGGCCATGTTCGGGATGAGCGTCCACGGCATCGTCGTCCACGCCAGGATGCGCTCGCCGGTCTCCAGTTCGAACCACACCGTGCTGGCCGGGTCCTGCCGCTCCCGGTAGGTGTCGGCGTCCATCCGCAGTTCGGTGTTGGCCAACGGGGTCTCACAGCGCCAGCAGTAGGGCAGTACGCGGAAGCCCTCGTAGATCAGACCCTTGTCCCACAGGGTCTTGAACGCCCACATGACGCTTTCCATGTAGTCGAGGTCGAGCGTCTTGTAGTCGTTGTCGAAGTCGACCCAGCGCGCCTGGCGGGTGACGTAGTCGCGCCACTCCTGGGTGTAGCGCAGCACGGACGCGCGGCACGCGTCGTTGAACGCCTCAATGCCCAGCGCCTCGATCTCGGACTTGACCTTGATGCCGAGCTGGTGTTCGGTCTCGATCTCGGCGGGCATGCCGTGGGTGTCCCAGCCGAAGCGGCGCTCCACCCGGAGGCCGCGCATGGTCTGGTAGCGTGGCACGACGTCCTTGACGTAGCCGGTCAGCAGGTGGCCGTAGTGCGGCAGGCCGTTGGCGAAGGGCGGGCCGTCGTAGAAGACGAACTCGTTGGCGCCGTCCGGTCCGGCCGGGCGTTGGTCGATGCTCGCCTGGAAGGTGTGGTCGGCCTCCCAGTAGGCCAGGACCGCGGTCTCCAGCACGGGGAAGGACGGCTGCGCGGGCACGCCGTCGGTGGCCGCGGTTCCTGCCTTGGGGTACGACATCGGTGGTGCTCCTCGCGGGTCGTCACTCGCACGGGTTCCTGCGAACCCACACGGGGACGACACACCTGGGCAGGTGTCCCGCGGTACCACCCCGCTTGCCGGTCACTGTGGCCGGCCGCTCGTTGTCGGCTGTGCCGGGCCGATCCCGTCCGGTTCTACTGGGGCTCGCGCCCGTTCTTCCGGAAGCTCCCCGGTG
>DASXXM010000413.1:0-5185 GCA_036503065.1 Pseudonocardiaceae bacterium
GTTGGATGGACCGGTGAGCGTGATCTGGCCCCCGGCGAGGCCCTCACCCGGATCGGGTTGGCCGTTACCGTTGCCGTCCGCGAAAACCACGCCACCGTAGTCGCCAGTGGCGGGGGTGACCGACGAGCTGATGGTCACGGGCGCGCCGAACGTGCTCCCGGGCCCGTTGGGCTGGAACTGGATAACAGACCCGGAGAAGGCGACCACGCCGGAGGCGGGATCCGCCGCGTATCCATCCACTTCGGACACTATGGTGTCCCCGGCGGGAAGGTCTTCACCGGTCTCGTTGGTGATCAACCCGCCGACCGGATTACCGGTCCAACCGTCGGAGCCGCTCGTGTCCTGTTGCCACATCGCAACGCCGGGCGCGGTGCCGGTGCCGACGTTCGTGGCGCTGACGGTCAACTTGACGACATCACCCGACGAGTAACTGGCCTTGTCGAACGAAGCACACACCCGGAGCGGCTGGAACCCGGCCGGCGAACCTGGATTAGGGGTCTCGACGACACAGCCGTATCCCGGTACCGTGCCAGCGGCCGCTGGCACGGCCAGGAGTAAGTTGCCGCTGATCAGACAGGTAGCAACAAGTGCGCCCGACATGCGAACACGCGCAATGGACATGCAAACCCCCAGATGGACTGGACCACCGCGCCGTGCCGTCGGCGCACCGGCGAAAGTCGAACCGTAACCGGATCTTTTGTCCAGAAGCAGTCAGGTAACACAGAATACCGTCGTTCTTGGCCGGGCCGTCGCTGAGCTTGTCAGGAACACGATTCCCGCTCGGCTACGACGCGGGACAACCCCGCTGCGGCCGAGCCTTGCCACACCTGGCTGAGCGAACGGACCTGGCCGTCGTCAGTCCTGGTCCGACGATGGGGTGGGAGGCGCCGCTGTTGGCGTGCTGGCGACCAGGATGAACTCGTTGTAAGGGAAGAACTTTCCGGTGAACCGGGGTAGCGGGAAGGAAATCCGCTGCTGTACGGCGAGGCCCAGTTGCTCGGCCACGTCCGCGAGCCCGTCCAGGTCGGTGTACGCGACGTGCGTCGAGTCGGTGGCGTAGCCGGCTTCCTGGGGGCAGATGAGGACCACTCGGGCCCCGGGCGCCAGGAACGGCAGGTAGCCGCGGAGGATTCGCACCGCGTCCGGCCTTGGCATGTGTTCGATCAGGTGCGCTGCCAGCAAGCCACTGAACCGGCCGGGGCGGGCGTACTCGGTCGAGTCGAACTCGTCCGTGGTGAACGCGGTCAGGCCCAGTTGCCGGCACACTCCGACGGAATGCTTGTTGTGGTCTACGCCGACTCCGCGGGGTGCCAGGTGGGCGAGACAGCGGCCGACGCCGCAGCCGATGTCGAGGACCTCGCGGTCGCCGAACAGGCTGCGTAGCTTTCGGCGGTACGGCGCCTGGACGTCGAGTATCCGCTTCCACCTCGGTTGGGCCAGGCGGATCAGCCGTTCGGTGTAGTCGGAGTACTCGGTCGATTCGAGTTCAGCCACCGTCGGATGGTACCGGGGGTAGTCAGCCGGGCGGGCGCCGGCTGGGGGCCAGTGCGTGCCTGGCCAGCGCGCCCGCTGCGGTGCGGTCGGGGTGGCGTAGCGCCTGCGGCAGCTTGGTCAGGGCGAACAGGCGGGAGGACAGGTGGAGTTGGGCCACGCGTGCGGCCTTTGGCCAGCCGTGGGCGCGCAGCTGCTCTGCCACGTCCAGGAAAAAGGCCTCCGCCTCCGTGAAACGGGAACCGTTGATCGCTGTCGACGAAGACTCGCTGGTCAGGTGCCTGCGGTACCGGAAGCACACCGTGTCGTCCACGACCAGGCCGCATCCTTGCTGTATCAGGTCGACCAGCAGGGCCAGGTCCTGGATCACCCGCAGGTCGTCGCGGAAGCGGACGGTGCCGAGCGCGGACGCCCGCCAGCACAGCGCCGGGAAGTAGAGCCAGTCACCGCGCAACAGGCTGACCGCCAGCCGCTCCCCGGACATCTCCAGGCGGCCGTGCACCTTCGGGGCGTAGATCTTCCGCTTCACCTCGTCGGTCAGGGTCCTGATCGGATTGCCGTCACCGTCCACCACCTGCACCCCGGGCTGGATGATGTCCGCGGTCGGCACGTCGCGGTGTACGGCGAGCACCGTGGCGACGTAGTTGGGCAGCATCAGGTCGTCGCAGCCCATCAGCATGACCAGTTCGTGTTCGACCAGGTCGAGGCAGCGGTTGAAGTTGCCGGTGACGCCCAGGTTGCGCTCGTTGCGCAGGTAGCGCACCCGGTCGTCGGCGAGGCCGGCGAACCACTCCGGCACGCCGTCCGCGTTGCCGTCGTCCACCACGGTCAGTCGCCAGTTCGGGTCGGACTGGGCGATGACGCTGCGCACCGCGTCCTGCATCATCGACACATCGCCGTAGTAGGGCATCAGGACGTCGACGGTGGTCACGGGCACTCAGTCCTTCTCGTTCTGTCGTAGGTGTTCGTCCAGGTCGAGGCGCAGGATCGCGAGGTCCTCGGCGAGTTTGCGGGTTTCGTTCTCCAGCCGGGACAGCTCCCACGACAGGTGCAGCGCGACGCAGATCAGGAACACGATCGCCACGAAGAACAGCAGGTTCGTCGGCAGGGCGACCCCGACCGACCGGCTGATCCCGGTGAGCAGTCCGGGGAAGATCGTCAGCACCAGCAGGACCAGCCCGACCACCAGCCACAGCACGGCGTACTTCTCGCTGAGTTGCCTGCGCCGCAACAACTCGAAGATGCCGCTGAGGATCAGCAGGCTGCCGATGACGGCCACGATGTAGGAACTCATCCGGCGAACCCACCTGCCGTACGGCGCGCCAGCAGGGCCGGTCGGTGCGTTGCTGTCACCCGCCAACCGTAGCCAGTCGGTTCTCGGGCCGCGCACGCACGATGGCCGTTCTCGCGCGGGCACCCGCGCTGAGCTGTCCGAATGCTCGGGATTGAGCCGAGCAGCCTATCGATTCTGATCTTCCGATCTGCGAGGATTCCGGGTCGGGATGCCCATCCGATCTTCATTCTCCTTGGGGGACGTAGTGAAACCTGTGAGATCTGCCCTGCTCGTTTTCGGCGTGGTTGCCGCCGCGCTGTTGTCGACGGTGTTACCGGTGGCCGCCGCGGGCGCGCCGCACGTGACGCCGCGAGCCACCACACCGGCCGTCGCGGGCTCGGTGTACACGCCGGTTGCGCCGCATCGACTCCTGGACACCAGGGCGACCGGCACGAAGATCGCCGCGAACAGCGGGATCGGCATTTCCCTGAACAACGACCTGCAGCACACGGTGCCGCCGGACGCCACGGCCGTCGTGCTGAACGTGACCGGCACCGACTCGACCGGGCCGACGTTCCTGAGCGTCACGCCGTTGGGCAGCAACAGCCTCACGGCGGTGTCCAACCTGAACCTCGCCGCCAACGAGACACGGGCGAACCTGGTCACCGTGGCCGTCGGCACCAACGGCTTCGACACCGGCGAAATGCTCGCCGCAGGCCCGTCCGCGCTGGACGTGATCGTCGATGTCGAGGGCTACTACTCGCCGACCGGCGGCGTGCCGTTCACCTCGATCGCACCGCTACGGGTGCTGGACACCCGGTCCGGCACCGGCCAGGGCGGACAGGTGGCGCCGGTGGGTCCGAACGCCACCATCACCCTCGACCTGTCCTCGGTCGTGCCGGCCGACGCGACCGCCGTGGTGTTCAACCTGACCGGCACGAACCCGACCGCGCCCACGTTCGTCACGGCATGGCCGTCCGGCACCGTGCCCACCGCGTCCAATGTCAACCTGGTGGCCAATGCGACCACGCCGAACCTGGTCACCGTCGGGCTCAGCGCCAACCGCACGGTCAACCTCTACAACTTCGCCGGCTCGGTCGACCTGATCGCCGACCTGGCAGGCTACTACTCGCCCGGTTCCACCCAGTCCTACTTTCCGGTGACTCCGATCCGCGTGCTGGACACCAGGGACGCCAACGGGAACCCGCGGATCCCGCTGGGTCAGGGCGGGACGACCGCACTGGACCTGAGCGGCTGGCTGCCGCCGAACGCGTCGTCGGCCGTCTACAACCTGACCGGTACGGACGTCACGGCCGGCACGTTCGTGACGACCTGGCCTGCGGGTGGCGGCCTGCCGCTGGCGTCCAACCTGAACCTGGTGCCCGGCCAGACGTCGGCCAACCAGGCCGTGGTGACGCTCGGCGGTGGCGGCGTGGTGAACCTGCACAACTTCAGCGGCCAGGTCGACCTGGTCGTCGACCTGGCGGGTTACTTCGCGCCGGCGATCCCGGCGTGCACCACGGGGTGCGTGTACGGCTTCGGGGTCGACAGCTACGGCAGGCTGGGGAACGCGACCAGCACCGACACGGCCCAGACACCGACCAGGGCATTCGGGGTGTCCAATGTGACCGCGGTGAGCGGCACGGACTTCAACGGCTACGCCCTGCGTTCGGATGGCACCGTGTGGTCCTGGGGCATGAACGGGGGCGCTCAACTCGGCAACGGCAAGTTCGGCTCCGGGAACGTCCCCGGTCTGAACCTGGGTTATTTCATGTCCGCGGTGCCGGTCCAGGTCAGCGGCCTGTCCAACGTGACAGCCATCGCCGACTCGCACGCGCTCAGGTCCGACGGCACGGTGTGGTCGTGGGGCGGGAACTACATGTGGGACCTCGGTGACGGCAACCAGGACGCCAACGCGGTCGCGACGGTGCCGGTGCAGGTGACCGGGCTGACCGGCGTGGTCGCCATCGCGGGCGGTATCGGCAGCATGTACGCGCTCAAGTCCGATGGCACGGTGTGGGCGTGGGGCCAGAACGTCTTCGGTGAGCTGGGCACCGGCACCAGCGGCAACGAGACCGTGTGCTCGGCGAACGAGGGCATCTCGCCGGTCGGGCCGAACTGCGCGTCCGCGGTGCCGGTGCAGGTCGCCGGGCTGACCGGGGTCACCGCGATCGGCATCGGCAGGGCAGCCAAGTCGGACGGCACGGTGTGGCGCTGGGGTCCGCGGAACTTCCCCAACCAGGACAACCTGCCGGTGCAGATGTCCGGTATTGCCAACGTCAAGCAGTTCGCCAGCACCGGCGCCGGCACCGACCTGGCGCTGCTGTCCGACGGCACCGTGCGTGCCTGGGGCAACGACTTCAACGGCTCGTGGGGCAACGGCGTGACCTGCGCACCCGGCACCAGCTGTTACACCGACAC
>DASXXM010000414.1:0-2031 GCA_036503065.1 Pseudonocardiaceae bacterium
ACTGCTCGTCGTGCCCGAACTGTCCTTGCCCTGCAACGTGTTGTTCGTCATCAGCACGTTCGTCACGCCGGCATTGGTTTCGCTGCCGATCGACAGGCCATGCGTGCCGTAGCAGTGGTTGTTGCTGACCGTGATATTGCGCGACGCGCCGTTGCCGGCCTTGATCGCCACGCAGTCGTCGCCGTCCTGGATCCACGAGTTGGTGATCGTCACGTCGGTCGCCGCGGACGGGTCGATGCCGTCGGTGTTCTTGGCCGTGTCCGGCGTGAAGATGCGCACGCCCCACGCGGTGAAGCCGTCCGCGTTACGGAATTCGACGTGAAAGAACGGCGAATTGAGCAGATCGACGTCGAACAGCGTGAAATTGTTCGCGGACGCGACGATCAGCATCGGGTTGTTCTGGTTCTTTCCGGAATTCTTGGCGTCCTGCGCGAGTTGGTACCAGCTCTCCGTCCCGCCGGCGAGCGTGACATCGCCACGGCCGTCGATCCGGCCGAAACCGCCGGCGCCGCTCGTGGTGCCCATGACGGCCGCACCGGTACCGGTGACGCTGAGGAACGGGCCGCAACCGCCACTGCTGGACTGCACGGTTCCGCAGGTCGGCTTGCCGGAGATCTGGTACTGCGCGGCGTTGGCCGACGCGAACAACGTCGCACCGGGCACCACCAGCAGCGTCTCCCCCGACCGCACGGTCAGCGGGCCCGACAGGAACGCGTTGGCGCTACCGGATGCCGTCAGTTCGACGGCCCGTCCGCTGCCGCTGCAACTGTTCAGCGCGGACTGGATGCGCGCGGTGTCCGGCGGCGACGATTCCTGGCCGCTGGCGAATTTCCGGCCGCTCGGCGTGGTGAGGTTCGACGTGAGCGTCGTGCAGGCCGCCGGCACCGTCGGCTGGCTGACCTGCCGCGAGTCGCCCGTGGCGAGTTGCGCGGCACCGGCCGGGCTCGCACCGACGACCACAGCGGCCACGATCAACGCACATCCGACAAATGGCGCGAACGATCGCATCACGACCTCCTCATTGAGGTATGGCATCTCATATATGATGTGCGACTCACACCGTAGGCAGGTCCACACGGGTCGTCAAGGGCAATCGACATCCGTCAACAAGCGCTTTGAAACATTCACGGCGTCCGATATCTCGAACAGCCCGAAAAGCTGACCGCTTGACGGGTACCCGGCGCCGCCCTAGCGTTCGAGCTGTATGCCGAACGATGTTCGAAATCTCGAACGTGTCGACCGACCTCACCCCGGCGCAGCTCGCCGCGATCCGTGCCGCAGTCGACGTGCCGCTGGACATCTACGTCGAGGCACCGGACGATCTAGGCGGATTCGTGCGCTACCAGGAGATCGCGGACATCGTGCGGGTGGCCGCCCCGGTGTACCTGAAGTTCGGCCTGCGCAACGCCCCCAACCGCTATCCCAGTGGCACGCATCTCACGACGACCACCGTCGCGCCGTGCCGGGAGCGCGTCCGTCGCGCGGAGATCGGGCTGGAGCTGCTGGCCAGACACGCGCCAGAGGCGACCACGTCCGCCCTGCCGGCGGCCGATCTCGCCGTGCCCACGCCGACCTGAGGAGTTCCGCATGGGCCGTACCGTTCCCGGGGTGATGCGGGCACTGGACATCCTCGAGCTGTTCCTGGACGGCAAATCGCATTCCGCGCCGGACATCACCGCCCGCCTCGGCCTGCCGCGCACCTCGACGCACGAACTCGTGACCACGCTCGCCCACCGGGGTTACCTGGTCGCCGCGCAGGACCGGAGCGGCCACTACCGACTGGGCGTGCCGCTGTTCCACCTCGGCAGCGTGTTCGCCGAACAGGTGGACCTGGCACGGGAGGGCAGGTCGATCGCGGCACAGGTCGCCGCCGAGTGCGGAGAGACCGCGCAGATCGCGGTTCTCGACGGCACTAACGTGGTCTATGTGGCCAAAGTGGACGGAACCCATCCGGTCCGGCTGGTGTCGTCGGTCGGCAGGCGACCGCCGGCGCACTGCACGGCGATCGGCAAGATGCTGCTGTCCGCGCTG
>DASXXM010000415.1:0-3106 GCA_036503065.1 Pseudonocardiaceae bacterium
CGGCGTCGGTGCGCAGCTCCAGCTCGGCCTGCTCACCATGGCCGTCAACCAGGCGCTGGAGGCCGGCTTCACGCCGATGATCACGCCGACCCTGGTGCGGCCGGAGATCATGGAGGGCACCGGTTTCCTGGGCGCGCACGCCAGCGAGGTGTACCGCCTGCGCGATGACGACCTGTTCCTGGTCGGCACGTCGGAGGTGCCGCTGGCCGGGTACCACAGCGACGAGATCCTGGACCTGTCCGCCGGTCCGCGCCGCTACGCGGGCTGGTCGTCGTGCTACCGCAGGGAAGCCGGGTCCTACGGCAAGGACGTGCACGGCATCATCCGGGTGCACCAGTTCGACAAGGTCGAGATGTTCAGCTACGTCCAGCCGCAGGACGCGCACGAGGAGCACCTGCGCCTGCTGGCCTGGGAGGAGGAGATGCTGGCCAAGGTCGAACTGCCCTACCGGGTGATCGACGTGGCCGCCGGCGATCTCGGCTCCAGTGCCGCACGCAAGTACGACTGCGAGGCGTGGCTGCCAACGCAGCAGACCTACCGCGAGGTCACGTCCACGTCCAACTGCACCACGTTCCAGGCCCGCAGACTCAACATCCGCTACCGAGACGCGGACGGCCGCCCGCAGACGGCCGCCACGCTGAACGGCACCCTCGCGACGACCCGGTGGATCGCGGCGATACTGGAGAACCACCAGCACGCGGACGGCTCCGTCCGCGTGCCGGTGGCCCTACGCCCCTACCTCGGTGGCCGAGAGGTCCTCACGCCCCAGCGCTGATCTGCTTGGTCAGCACATCGTTGTTCGGGTTCGTGTTGAAGATCCCAAGATTCGCGTCGAGGGTGATCGCGCTGCTGTCGAACGGCGCGTCCACCCGCACGGTCGCGCCCAGGGTTCGGACAGAGCCAGGCACCAGCCGGCTCGCCACCTGCCCGAACACCGCGTGCGCCCCGAACGGAGACGTCGGCATGGTGCCGACCGTGTTCAGGATGGTGAGACCGTCGGGCAGTGTCAGCGTGCCGCCCATCGAATCCGGAATGTTGCCGGTCACCTTCATGGCGCCGAATATCTGGAAGGTGTCACCGACGTGGAACCGCGTGGTGTGCACCGGCCGCCCGTCACGCCGGACGGTGATCCGCAGGGCGCCCAGGTCGGCGGTGGACTGCGCATAGCCGATGTCGAAATTCTCGATGTGGGTGTTCGGACCGATGGTGATCGGCGCGGACGTCCCGTCGGTCCAGTCGACGTGCGAGTCCCGACCGGGCCGGGTCCAGTCGAAACCGGCGCCGAAGAAGGCCAGGTCGTTGGCCTGCAGCAGGTAGGTACCCGCAGCGAGATTGGTGAAACAGTAGTGACCAGCACTGTCCGAGGTCGTGCCGACGAACGCCGATCCGATACCGATGCCGATGCTCACATTGGGCATGGCAGGCTCATTCGCCTGCCGGATCCCGTCGCTGTTCAGGTCCTGCCAGGTGGTGCCGCAGACCGTACCGCCGGTGGTGTCGGCGAATGCCGGTGTGGACAGCAGGACCGGTGCCGTGCCAAGGCATAGCAGTAGCGCGGCGGAAATAATTCGACGCATTGTGATGCTCCCCTGAATTGCGTGATTACTTGATTGGCGAACGGCGGTTTCGGTGCCGGATCAGAACGAAAGCGCCCAGCCCGGCCATGACCAACGCGAGCCCGCCCACGACCGGCACGATCGGCCCCCCGCCGGTGTTGGGCAGTGGCCTCGTCAGGGCTACCTGCGCCACGGTCGGGCCGCCAACGGACGTCGTCGTCGGTACGACGGCCACCGCGTGGGTCGTCGTGGTCGTGGTCGTCGGCGGCGCGGGCCTGGTCGTCGACGTGTGCCGTGGTGGCACCGCGATGGCACTGAGCGGTTCGGTCAGCGTGTCGTTGTTCGGGTTGGCGTCGAAGGTCCCGGGCGCCACCTGGATCTTGAGCTGACCAGCCTCGAACGGCTTGTCCACGCGCACCACCGCGCCGAGGAACTCGATGTCACCGGGGAACCGTCGCGCCGGGAACCGGCCGGTCACCTGGTGCGGTCCGGTCACCGACGACGGCATGCCGCCCGCGGTGTCCAGCACGGTCAGCCCGTCCGGCACGGTCAGCGTGCCGCCGAGCTCATCGGGCAGGTTGCCGTCGACGCCGACCGTGCCGTAGACCGTGAACGTGTCGCCGACGTGGAACGGCGTGGTCGCCCACGTCTGGTCACTGGCGTACTTCGTCTCGCCGTTGATGTCGATGAGCAGTTGCACCGGGCGCAGGTCGTCGGTCGACTTCCGGTAGCCGACATCGACGTTCTCGATGTGGCCGGTGACCGTGATCGGGCCGGACGTGCCGTTGGTCCAGTCGACCTTCGAGTCGTGGCCGGGCAGCGTCCAGCCGTACCCGCCGAGGAGGGCGAGATCGCCGGCCTGCAACGTATACGTGCCCTTCGACAGGCCCGTGAAGCAGTAGTGGCCCGCGCTGTCGGTCTTGACGCCGGTCGCGTGACCGATGTCCACCTCCACGCCTGCCATCGGCGGCTCGGCCGCCTGGCGAATGCCGTCGCCGTTGACGTCCTGCCAGACCGTGCCACAGATCGATCCACCGGAATCCGCGGCGAATGCCGGTGTCGACATCAGAACAGGAGCCGTACCAAGGCAGAGCAGCAGTACGGCCGAATAAATGCGGCGCATTGGACTTCCCCCCGAATATGCCCGGAAGCCCCGGTTCCGGATACTGGAGAGGGCGTGTGGCACCGGTCCCCGGTTGCCCACGTGTCCGATTCGTTACCTATGCGACGGCGGCGACCTGGTCGGCGACGTACCGGGCGATCTCCAGCGAACTGGTCGCGGCCGGTGACGGCGCGTTGAGCACGTGCACCTGGCCGGGGGCGCTCTCGATGAGGAAGTCGTCCACCAGCGACCCGTCCGGCCGCATCGCCTGCGCGCGCACGCCGGCCCCGGCCGGCACGATGTCCGCCGCGGTGATGGCCGGCACCAGCCGCGCGAGGCCGGCCGCGAACCTGCGGCGCGAGAACGACCGGAGCACCTCGTCCAGGCCGGTCCGTGCGTACTTCCGCGCCAGCCGCCACGTGCCGGGGAAGCGCAGCACCTCGGCCAC
>DASXXM010000416.1:0-8236 GCA_036503065.1 Pseudonocardiaceae bacterium
CTTGCGCAGTCGGTAGCCCAGTTCGGGTTCGTCCGGCGGGCTGCCGACGGGTGGGCGGAGATGGAACCAGCCGATGAACTCACCGTCGGCCTCCGCGGCCCAGAAGCCGTAGCCGTCGAAGCGGGTGTAGTAGCTCAGCCACGCCGGCAGGTAGTCGGTGCGGATCTCCTCGCGTGGCGTCGCCCGGCCGCCGGTGATGTAGTGCATCACGTCCGGGTCGCTGTCCAGCTCGACGGCGTTGTCCTCGTCGGCCATCGTGAATCGCCTCAGTACCAACCGATCCGTGGTCAGGAAGACGTGCATCGCCGCTCCTCGGACGATCTGGTGGCCAGCCATTCCGCTCTGGTGATGGCGTATTCGACTTCGTCGAGTTCCTCGCCCGGGGTGTGGAAGGTGCGGACGAAGGTCAGGCCGGCCTTCTCCAGGACTCGGCGGGAGGCCGTGTTGACGATGACGGCGTCGGCGTACACGCGCCGGGCGCCGCGGTCGGTGAACGCCCTGTCGACAAGGGCTCGGGAGATCTCCGTGGCGTAACCCTTGCCCCAGGCCGACTTGCGCAGTCGGTAGCCCAGTTCCGGCTCGTCGGTCGGGTGGCCTGCGGGTGGGCGGAGGTTGACGCACCCGATGAACTCGCCGTCGGCCTCGGCGGCCCAGAAGCCGTAGCCGGGGTTGCTGGTGTAGTAGCTCATCCAGCCCGGCAGATGGACGGTGCGGACCCTGTCACGCGGTGTGGCCCGGCCGCCGTTGATGTAGCGCATCACGTCCGGATCGCTGTCCAGGTCGACCACGTTGTCCTCGTCGGCCATGGTGAATTGGCGTAGTACCAACCGATCCGTGGTCAGGACGATCCCCATCGCAGCCCCTCAGATGTGTTCCATCACGATCATGCCGGCGGTGCCCGGTTCGGTTGCCTCGAACACGTGTGGCACGTCGCCGGGATATGACGCGTAATCCCCTGGGCCCAGCTCTACCAGTTCGCCCGCCGGGCCGACAAACGCTTTTCCCGAGCCGAGCCAGACGTGTTCGACCGTGCCGGGGCCGTGCGGGTCGGATTCCCGCGCCCCGCCGGGGTCGGCGCGCACCGCGTAGATGTCCCGGCGCGCCCTTGGCGGGCAGGCCGCCAGCAGGGTGGCCGTGTAGTCGGCGCGTTCGGAGTGGAACACCGGGCCCTCGCCGGCCCGCAGCACGGTGACGGCCGGGCGCGGCGGGTCGACCAGGCGGCTGAACGGCACGCCGAGCGCGACGCCGAGCGCCCACAGGGTCTCGACACTCGGGTTGCCGGTGCCGGATTCCAGTTGGGACAGCGTGGATTTCGCGATGCCGGCGCGCTTGGCCAACTCGGACAGCGAGATGCCGACGCGGTCCCGTTCGTCCCGGATGGCCCTGGCGATCCTGGCCAGGGGTGGCCCGCTGTCCTGTGTCATACGTTCGCTCCACAATCCTGGCCGTTCGACTTGACGAACGATACTCGGATGTTCACTCTATTGGACGTGCGTTCACTCTGGCGAACGATGGACCGGGTCCTGTTGCGTGACGTCGCGTTGGTCTGCGTCGCCGACGGGGTGGTCGGCGCCTCGTTCGGGGCGATCGCGGTGTCGGGTGGGCAGGCGCCGTGGGTGCCGGTGGCCATGTCGTTGCTGGTGTTCGCCGGTGGGGCCCAGTTCGCCGCCCTCGGTGTGGTGCTGGCCGGCGGCAGTTCGATCGCGGCCGCGATCGCCGGGCTGGTGCTCAACTCCCGTCACCTGCCGTTCGGGTTCGCCGTCGCCGACGTGCTGGGCGGCCGGCTGCCGGCCCGGCTGCTCGGCACGCACGTGATGGTCGACGAGTCGGTCGCGTTCGCCATCGCGCAGCAGGACCTGCCGCGTCGTCGAGCCGCGTTCTGGACGTCCGGCGTGCTGCTGTTCGTGGCGTGGAATCTCGGCGTGCTCGTCGGGGTGGTGATGGGACGGCTGATCGGCGACCCGACCGCGCTCGGCCTCGACGCCGCGTCCCCGGTGGTACTCCTCGCGCTGGTGCTGCCGTCGCTGCGGGACAGGGCCACGCTGCGGGCGGCCGCGGCCGGCGCCGTGATCGCGCTGGTCCTCACGCCGATCCTGCCGCCCGGGGTGCCGGTCGCGCTCGCCCTGCTCGGGTTGCTGTTGGTGGTGCGCCGATGAACCTGGTCGCGATCCTCGCCCTGGCCGGCGGCACCTACGCCTTCCGGGTGGCCGGGCCCGTGTTGCACGGCCGGATCCAGCTCAGCGACCGGGTCCGCAGGCTGCTGTCCGTGGCCGCCGGCGTGTTGCTGGTCGCTCTCGTGGCCACCGCCGCGCTCACCGCGGGTCACGGCTTCGCCGGATGGGCCCGGCCGGCCGGTGTGCTGGTCGGTGGCCTGCTCGCGCTGCGCAGGCTGCCGTTCCTGGTGGCCGTGGTGGGGGCTGTCGTGACAACGGCCGGCCTGCGGCTGCTCGGCGTCCACTGAGCTGAGCAGCACCGGTAGTGTTTCCGTGTCGGAGCGAAACCGGGAGGGGCACGGTGGGTCAACCCTTGGTCGGCGTGCTCGCCCTGCAGGGCGACGTCGTCGAGCACCTGGCCGCCCTGCGCGCGGCCGGGGCGCGGGCGCGCCCGGTGCGGCGGCCCGCCGAACTGGCCGAGGTCGACGGCCTCGTGCTGCCCGGCGGCGAGTCGACCACGATGAGCAGGCTGCTGGACACGTTCGAGCTGCTGGACCCGCTGCGGGCGCGGCTGGGCGACGGCATGCCGGCCTACGGCTCGTGTGCCGGGATGATCCTGCTGGCCAAGGAACTGCGCGACGGCCGACCGGACCAGCACCAACTCGGCGCGCTGGACATCGTGGTGCGCCGCAACGCGTTCGGCCGGCAGGTGGACTCCTTCGAGGCGGACCTGGACTTCGCCGACGTGGCAGGCGGACCCGTGCACGCGGTCTTCATCCGGGCGCCCTGGGTCGAATCGGCCGCCGATCACGTGACCGTGCTGGCCACCGTGCCCGACTCGCCCGCCGCGGGCGTCGCCGCAGGTAGAATCGTTGCGGTTCGGCAGGGAAGTGTCCTGGCCACCGCGTTCCACCCGGAACTGACCGGCGACGGCCGGGTGCATGAATTGTTTGTGCGGATGATTGCGAGAGATACATGAGCGAGCTTGCGAGCGAATCGACAAGCGCAGTGCGTTCGCGAATGCTTCCGACGAGCGCCAGCGAGGAGGTGGCATGAGCGGCCACTCCAAGTGGGCCACCACCAAGCACAAGAAGGCTCACCTCGATGCCAAGCGCGGCAAGCTGTTCGCGAAGCTGATCAAGAACATCGAGGTCGCCGCGCGGACCGGTGGGGGTGACCCGGACGGCAACCCGACGCTGTACGACGCGATCCAGAAGGCACGGAAGACCTCCGTGCCGGCCGACAACGTCGAGCGGGCCCGCAAGCGCGGCGCCGGTGAGGAAGCGGGCGGCGCGGACTGGCAGACGATCACGTACGAGGGCTACGGACCCAACGGGGTCGCCGTGCTCATCGAGTGCCTCACCGACAACCGCAACCGCGCGGCGGGCGAGGTTCGCACCGCGATGAGCCGCAACGGCGGCAACATGGCCGACCCCGGCTCGGTGTCGTACATGTTCAATCGCAAGGGTGTCGTGATCGTCCCCAAGGGTGACCTCGGCGAGGACGACGTGCTGCTCGCGGTGCTCGACGCGGGCGCGGAGGAGGTCAACGATCTCGGTGACAGCTTCGAGATCGTGTCCGAGCCGACCGACCTGGTCGCGGTCCGCAAGTCGCTGCAGGACGCGGGCTACGACTACGAGTCGGCGGAGGCGAGCTTCCTGCCGTCGATGACCGTGTCGCTGGACGCCGACGGCGCCCGCAAGGTATTCCGCCTGATCGACGCACTCGAGGACTGCGACGACGTGCAGAACGTGTACTCGAACTTCGACGTCAGCGACGACATCATGGCGGCACTGGACGCGTAGCGAACGGCTCGTCGGGGGAGAGCATGGCGAATCGGGGTGCGGCGCCCTTCCAGCCGGTGCCGCCGTACCAGGAGTGGCCGAACCGGGCGCGGCGTCGAGTCGCGCCCGGCGTGCTGTTCGGGGTGACGGTCTGGCGGCTGCTGATCGTGGTGTTCGCGATCGTCGGCTTCAGCCTGGCGATGCGGGACGCGACCGGTTCGGACGCGCTCGCCGCGCTCAGCCAGCAGGCCAGCCTGCTCGCCGCGATCAGCTACGGCTTCCTGCTGCTGTTCCCGGTGTTCAGCGGCGGCAGGCGGCACGAGCCGGACACGCCGTGGCTGCGCGGCGCGCTGACCGTCCTGCTCTCGCTGGTCAGCGTGACGTTCCTGACCATGCTGGGCGGCGACCTCAGCCAGCGGTGGTCGCTGTTCGAGCACGTACTGACGCCGGCACTCGTGGCGCTGGACTGGCTCCTTGTCGGCCGCGACCAGCGCAACGCCCGGTGGTGGTATCCGGTCTCGTGGCTCGCGTTTCCACTGGCCTACCTGCTGTTCTACATCGCGTACGTCGGCAACGGCCCGCCGATCTACCCGTTCCTGGACCCCAGCGCGAGCGACTTCCTGGGTGTCGTGTTCGAGTTCCTGGGCGGGGTGCTCGTGTTCGGGTTCGTCGTTTACGGCCTTGGCAAGCTGCACGGCCGGGGGCGCGCCTGACAACTGTGGCGCCATGTCGCAGAATGTCGCGGTGCCCCACCCGCTCAACGCCAAGGACGAGAAGTTCCGCCGCTGGCTGCTGGACCAGGCCGAACAGCACGGCAACGCGATCGTGCAGGTGGCAGGCGGCCAGGACCACGCGCCGTACGCGTTCACGGTCGGCGCGTGGCGGCGCTTCGGGGTGGCCGAGGCCGTCGTCGTCGGGCTGCCGGCCGAGATGTCCCAGGTGCTGCTGTCTGCGTACGTGACCCGGGCGGGCGGCGGCGAGCGGTTCCGGGCCGGCACGGTCGACGACGGCTTCTTCCAGGGTGTGCCGGTGGCGTTCGAGACGGTCGCCAAGCCCTGGTACAAGGAGTACCTGGGCAGCGCGTTCCTGTTGTACGCCAAGGGAGAGTTCGCCGCCCTGCAGATCATCGTGCCGACGCCGCACGGCAACTGGCCGTGGGACCGGGACGCGCCGGACGGCTTCCGCGCGTGGCAGCGGATCCTGACCGTCTCCGGCCGCCCGGAGAGTTGGACACCGGGCGTGGACGGCCCGTGATCCGGATCGACGCGGTCGGTCCGGAACACGCGGGCGAGCTGTTCACCGTGCAGCGGGCCGCCTATCTGAGCGAGGCACAGCGCTACAACGCGCACATCCCGCCCCTGCGCGAGACCCTGGCCGAGGTGCTGGCCGAGATCGACGCGTCCGACGTCCTGGTGTTCGGCGCCTGGCTGGGCACCCGGCTGGTCGGCTCGGTCCGCGGCCGACCGGACGGTCGGGACGGCATGGAGGTGTGCCGGTTCGCGGTGGCGCCGGACATGCAGGGCCGTGGTGTTGGCCGTGCGCTGCTGGGCGCGCTGGAGGCCGCGGTGCCGGCCGGCGTGCGCAGGCTGTGGCTGGTGACCGGCGCGTCGAGCGAGGACAACCTGCGGATGTACCGGCGGTCCGGCTACCAGCCCGCGGACGAATACGTCGACGACGTCGGCGTGCGCGTGCTCGTGCTGGCGAAACCGGCTGGTGGGCGCGTGTCGGTCACCGGTGACGCCGAGTAGGGCCCGTAAGGTTTCGAACAGTTGTGCGGAAGGAGCGGGTCGTGCGAGTGCTGGGCGTCGACCCGGGGTTGACGCGCTGCGGGCTCGGCGTGGTGGACGGCGGCGCCGGCCGCACGGTGCGGTGCGTCGCGGTCGACGTGGTGCGCACCCCCGTCGAGGACGACCTGTCCCGGCGGCTGCTGCGGCTGGCCATCGAGGTCGAGCGGTGGCTGGAGGAGTATCGGCCGGACGTGGTGGCCATCGAGCGGGTGTTCAGCCAGTACAACGTGCGCACCGCGATGGGCACGGCGCAGGCAGGCGGCGTGGTCGCGCTGGCCGCCGCGCGCCGCGACCTGCCGGTCATGTTCCACACGCCCAGCGAGGTGAAGGCCGCCGTCACCGGCTCCGGCCGGGCGGACAAGGCCCAGGTGACCACGATGGTGACCCGCCTGCTGAACCTGGCGGAACGACCGAGCCCCGCCGACGCGGCCGACGCCCTGGCCCTGGCCATCTGCCACCTCTGGCGGGCCCCCATGCGCGACCGCCTCGCCGAGGCGGAGGCACGGGCCAAGGAACTGGCCAAACACCACAAGGCACGCCTGGCAGCAGCCGCCAAAGGTGCGGCTGTGGCACGAGGTGCGGCTGTGGCACGAGATGCGGCTGTGGCACGAGATGCAGCTGTGGCACGAGATGCAGCTGTGGCGAAAGATGCGGGAGGGACCGCTCGGTGATCGCGTCGGTACGCGGCAAGGTGCTCGAGATCAGCCTGGACCACGCGGTGGTCGAGGTCGGGGGAGTGGGTCTGGAGGTCCGCACCACGCCGGCCACGCTGGCCACCCTGCGTCGCGGCGAGGAGGCCAGGCTGACCACCGCGCTGGTGGTGCGCGAGGACTCGCTGACCCTGTTCGGCTTCGCGGACGGCCAGGCCAAGGACCTGTTCAGCCTGCTGCTGACCGTGTCCGGCATCGGACCCCGGCTCGCGCTGGCCACGCTGGCCGTTCTGGAGCCGGACGCGCTGCGGGTCGCCCTGGCCGACGGCAACCTCACCGCCCTCACCCAGGTGCCCGGCATCGGCCGCAAGGGCGCCGAGCGCCTGGTCATCGAGCTGCGCGACAAGGTCGGCGCACTCCCCGGCCTGGCGAGCCCGGCCGATGGACCGGCAGGCGGCGTACGGACCGCCGTGGTCGATGCGCTGCTGGGCCTGGGCTTCCCGGCCAAGCAGGCGGAGCAGACGGTGGACGGCGTGCTGGCCGAGAACGGGGTGTCGGATACTGCCGGCGTGCTGCGGAAAGCCCTCACCACTCTCGGTCGCAAGCGGTGAGTCGGGGTCGAGCACCGGCGAGTCCGGGTCACGCGTCGGTGGATCGGCATCCGGCGGTTCGGGGTCGAGTCGGTTCGGATTGGACAGTGGGTTCGGGTCGGGTGGTCGGTTGGCTTCGGGTGGTGGGTTGGCGTCAGGTGGATCGGAAGCAGGCGGTGCGTCGAGGTCGCGGGAGATGGGGCGGTCGCGAGCCCGCGCTGTTTTTCTTCGCTCAACGAACGGGACCGGGTGGTTTTCTCCCGACTTCGGCGATTCTCACCTGTTCGAGTGATCAGCACACCAGCCGGGTGGCCGGGGAACGCTTGCGCGACAAGGACTTCCGCATCGGAGCGGGCCGATGAACGCTGACGACGAGGATACCCTCTCGCCGGTCGCGAGGCCGTCCGAAAGCGACGTCGAGTCGACCCTTCGGCCGCGCAACCTGGCCGAGTTCGTCGGTCAGGCACGGGTGCGCGAACAGTTGTCGCTCGTGCTGGAAGGCGCGAAACGGCGCGGCAGCCCACCGGACCACGTGCTGTTGTCCGGCCCGCCCGGCCTCGGCAAGACCAGCCTCGCGCTGATCATCGGTGCCGAGCTGGGCACCGCCGTGCGCGTCACGTCCGGTCCGGCCCTGGAGCGCGCCGGTGACCTGGCCGCGATGCTCTCCAACCTGGTCGAGGGCGACGTCCTGTTCATCGACGAGATCCACCGCATCGCCCGCCCGGCCGAGGAGATGCTCTACCTGGCCATGGAGGACTTCCGGGTGGACGTCGTGGTCGGCAAGGGGCCGGGCGCGACCAGCATTCCGCTGGAGATCGCCCCGTTCACGCTGGTCGGCGCGACCACCCGGTCCGGCTCGCTGACCGGGCCGTTGCGCGACCGGTTCGGATTCACCGCGCACATGGAGTTCTACAGCCCGGCCGACCTGGAGCGGGTGCTGCGCCGATCGGCCGCCATTCTCGGCGTCGACCTGCGACCGGACGGGGCGACCGAGATCGCCCGGCGCTCCCGTGGCACGCCTCGGATCGCCAACCGGCTGCTGCGGCGCGTCCGTGACTTCGCCGAGGTCAGGGCGGACGGCGCGGTGAACCTGGCCGTGGCCGTGGCCGCGCTGAAGGTCTACGACGTGGACGACCTCGGCCTCGACCGGCTGGACCGCGCCGTGCTGTCCGCGCTGGTCCGCTCCTTCGGCGGCGGGCCGGTCGGCGTGTCGACGCTCGCCGTCGCGGTGGGGGAGGAGCCGACCACCGTGGAGGAGGTCTGCGAGCCCTA
>DASXXM010000417.1:0-2470 GCA_036503065.1 Pseudonocardiaceae bacterium
CGGCCACTTCGGCAATGCCGAGGCCAGGTACTGCGCGGTCTGCGGGGCCGCGACGCCGCCGTCCGCGACGCCCAGCGTCTGGGGGCCGCGCCCGCCACTTGGCGTGCTGATCCTGGCCGACGGCAGCACCCGCGTGCTGGACGAGGACCTCGCGGTGACCGAATCTGCAGAGGGACTGGCGTTCCACCCACTGGACGAGCCGTCGGCGGCGCAACCCGTCGCGCAAATCCGGCTGATCGGCTGGCAGCCGGTGGTGTCCAGCCCGGTGCGGCCGATCTCGGTGGTCATCGCCGCCGGGGGAAAACTGCGGGCCGGGCCGGATGTGCCGGTGCCGCTGGAGCCGGGCGCCGTGGTGCTGCTCGGCGAGCACACGATCCGTTACGACAGTCCGTACGTGGTCGAACCAGAAGGCGTGACCGCGACGGTCCGCGAGAAGGGAGTGCCGGTGGCGCCAGGTCGTTGGCCGCTGAGCCAGGAAACCAAACGAACCGTGGCCGCGATCGCCGCGGTGGTCACGCTGGCCGGGGCGGCCGCCTTCGGCATCCTGAGCGGTACGACGCCGGCCGGCGACCGGCGGGTGACCGCGCTGCCGCCACCGCTCGGTGGCACGACCACGACCCCGCTGCTGCCGTCGTTCTCGGTGCCACCGTTCACGTTGCCCACCCTGGCGCATCCGACCACCGGCATACTGCCGATCCTGTTGCCGGGCCCACCGACGGGACCGGGGCTCCATCTCACGTTCCCACCGCCGACCGGACCGATCAGGCCGCCCGTCGGTCCACCGCCGACCAGTGGGTCGACCACGACGACCACGCCGCCGCCGACGTCACCGACGTCGCCGATCCCGACTCCGCTGCCCACCTCCGACCTCTGCAACACGAACCTGTTGGCGATGTTGCAGTGCACGATGGGCGGACTCCCCTAGCCGCTTCGGCCGCTGATCCGAATGCACGCCGCGAGCGCGGCGGCGTTCTCGGCGGCGAACGAACGGGCCAGCGTCACCAACTCCGCGACGCGCGGATCGCGCACCTTGTAGTACGCGAACCGGCCCTCGCGGCGGACGACCACGTACCCGCAGTCGGACAGGCAGGCCAGATGGACCGAGACGCGGCCCTGGGACAGGCCGACGCTCTCCACGCACTCGGTGACGGTGTGCTCCTCGTTCAGCAGGAACTGCAGTAGCCGCAGGCGCGCCGGATCACCAAGGGCCCGAAAGAACTTCGCGACCATCTCCACACCGCCCAGGTCGGCCGGCAGCAGCGTGGCTGACCGCTTCCGTGTCCCAGCCATGTCAGCATCACCCCTCGCGGTCAGGCCAACCCATCGGCACTTTCCATTCTACCGGGCTATCGCGATATCCGCGTGCACGGATAGGACCTGGTGGCACCCGGTTCGTCGCTCACCCTGGGTGTGCTGTGGTAGCGGAAGGTGTGCCACGCGGCCGGTGTCGAGCTGATTTGTAATCGCTCATCCGCATTATCGCGCATTTGCCTACGACGCTGCGGAACGGTCGGCCTCGCCCGCGGATACTCACTCACTTGGCGGGTACGCACGGTGCCGCCGCTGTACGACACTCCGACCGGTGCGTGCGGCGTACTCGTCACGACGTGACAACGCGGGGGATTTGTCCAGTGCTGTGATCAGTGCGGCCGGTCCACGCGGAATTGTGACGAGTCAAGGCAACGCACGCCATCACCCCAGGAAGGATGCTCTCGTGACTCGTCTCGAACTGGCCACCACACTGACCGACCTGCTCGGCCTGACGTACCCACCGGTCGCGTTGTCACTGGTGGATGGACCACCGGACGGAGTGGACACCACCAATCAGGCGGTGCCCTCCAGTTGCACATTCTGGCGGCACGCCGAGAAGGGCGTCTTCTACACCAGCGCAGAACAACACTTCAACTGTCCGGTCGGTTCGCACGTCATGGGATTCGACCTTCCCGCTGAGGTGCGGGAACAGTTGGGCGGCCTGGTGCAGTCGATGTGCGACGCCAGGTACCTGGACATGGCCGAGGTCGCCGAGATGCCGTCGATGTCCGGCAACGCGTCCGGGATCGTGTACGGCCCGCTGGCGGAATTCCCGATCGACCCCGACCTCGTGCTGATGTGGCTGACCCCGGCGCAGGCCATGGTCTACAACGAGGCGACCGGCGCGGCCAGTTGGACCTCGTCCCCGGCCACGGTGTCCGGCCGTCCGGGATGCACCGCGCTGCCGTTGGCCATGTCCGGCGACGAACCGAAAATGGCGCTGGGCTGTATCGGCATGCGTACGTTCACCGAGATCGCCGACGACCTGCTCCTGGCGTCGGTGCCCGGCGGCAAGATCGCCGAACTCGTCACGGCCTTGCAAACCACCGTGACCGCGAACGCCGGTATGAAGTCCTTCTACGCGGACATGAAGGCCCAGTTCGCCTGACCACCCGGTCGAGGTTGCGCCGTGTGCGCCGTACCCGCCGGGGTGCCGGCA
>DASXXM010000418.1:0-4337 GCA_036503065.1 Pseudonocardiaceae bacterium
CAACCCGCCGAGGCCGATCCCGACCAGCACCGCCAGCAGCAGCCACAGCGCCACGCCACCGAGCTTGGTGAACCCGTTGGCCACCGACGTGACCAGCGGCATCAGCCACGTCGGCATCGTGCCGCCGGTCAGCGTGCCGGCGACGTCACCGGCCGTGTTCTGGCCGGGCAACGCCTGTAGCACCGCGCCGCCGATCCACACCACGGCCCAGACCACGGGAGTCCACGCGGCGGGCGGCGCCGACCCGTCCTGCCGCGTCCAACCACGCGACCCGGGGGCACGCGCGGGCCACACGATCGCGGCCAGCACCACGTACAGCAGCACCGCACCGGGCGCGCCGGTGAGCAGGCTGGCATGGCCGCCCGCGATCCCGCCGGCACCCTCGCCCAGGTACCACACGGCGAGACCCCAGGCGACCGAGCCGATCAGCGTGATCCGCACCAGCGGCCGGATCAGCAGGCCGACGCCCAGCGCGAGTTGTACCGCGGCGAACAGTGAGTTCCACAGCACCGGGCTGGCACCGATCAGCCCGGCCGACCAGTGCACGCCGGCCGACACCCAGCCGGGCTGACCGTCGCCTGCCGGCGCGAGCACCCGGCTGGCGAAGCCGGACCCGAACATGAACGGCTGGAGTTGCAGCGCGCCGTCCAACAGCCACACCAGGCCCAGCGTGACCTGCAGCCCGCGTCGGGTGATCCGCAGCCGCGACCGCGCGGTCGCCGCGGGCGGCTCGGCCGGGGTGCTCGTGAGCAGCGTGGTCATCTGGTCCCCTTGGGGGTTACTCGCCCTGCGGGAACGTGAAGTTGCTGAACGGCACCACGGTGCCCAGGTCCAGTTGTATTACGTTGTGGGCGGTCAGCGGGATGTTCCTCGGGTCCCCGGTGTACGGCTTGCCGTTGACGAACGCGGTGATCGTGCCCTTGCTCGGGCCGATCTGGTTCGTGGTCAGCGGCTGGCCCCACAGGTCGAAGAAGTTGCCGAGCGTGTAGGTGTGCTGTGCGGGCGTCTCGATGTGGATCACGCCGGTCTCGTCGTGCGTGTGCAGCCAGTAGAACTTGCTGCCACCGGCGACGAACGACCCGCCGCTCGGGATCTGCTGCAACTGGTACGGCGGCACGATGCCCACCCCGTAGGGCAGCAGCTTGGGCGTCCCGTTGACGTACATCGCCAGATGCGCGTGGATGTGGTAGATCAACTGCTCCGCGCTGTTGCTCTGCACGCCGTCCACCGTGTTCCCGGTGCCCTGGTGCGCGGTGTTGGCCAGGATCGCCGTGCTCCGGTCGGAGTCCGCCGACAGGCCGCCGGAGGCCGCGGTGCTGTGGTTGCCGGCCTGGATCACGCCGTAGATCACGGCCGCCGCGACGAGCACCACCACCGCGACCGGGATGCCGACCCGCACCCACGAGCCGCCGCTGCCGCGCGCGCCCTTGATGGCCCGCTGCGCCGCCACCGAGGTCTGCTTCGACGATCGGCCGCCCGGTGCCGAACCGCGGCCCGCGGACGAGTTGCGTCCACCGGAGCCGCGGCCCGCTGGACGTGCGTTGCCGCCGGACCGGCCTGAGCCACGTTGAGCCATCGCTATCGGGTTCCTTGTCTACGCGCGACGGCGCAGCCGACGCTCACGACGACCAGCCCGAGCACCGCCACAGGCTGCTACCACATCTAGCGTACGGCTCGTCAACTCACTGTTTGGCGGTGCGTCCGGCTGGTCCCCACCGACGGGCCCTGCGGGTGTCGACGGGAGTCCGTGCCGAACCGGAACGCGGGCCGAAGTCGTCGACAACACCGCGCACCGAAAGGCGGCTCCGCATGAATGCGTGCGGCCGACCGGGAAAACGAACTGGTAGCGCCCGATAAATGGTTGAACCAATTCGCCCGGTGGGCCGGACGGCGGCACGGCCGGAGCCCGTTATGCGCATTACTGACGGTTTTTCGGGCCAATCCCCGAACGGACCAACCGGGTGACCGGTCGGACACCGCCCGTGTACCTGGCCCGGTTTGCCCGCACGCCCTCGACCTGCGGAGCCGGGCGCTCGACGAAGTTCGGTACCAGCCGGGAACGATGTGACCTCTGCGGCACTGGCCGTAGTCGGTACCGCCGCCAACCGAACCGGGCTGGGCCGTTCGGGTGGCAACGTGATCGGCTGACCGGGTGAGATGTACAGAGAATGTTCTGATGTCCGGTTGACGCGGGGGCGAGTGATGATGGACCGTTGTCAGTTCGGAATAGCTGTCCTAACATCACGGCCGCCGGTCATACCCGACCATCGTCGGGAAACACCGGCTTGTGCTAGCTGTATGGGCGATCTTGGGTGGGTGGAGGTGGCAACTTGGGGAGCCTCCTGCCGTCCGCGAATTGCCGGTTCGCCCGGACGGAATCGATTCGTTGATCATGTCGTGTCCGACCGTGTGCCGCGGCGGGCCGGCATCGGTCGGCTGATCGAATCGGCGGCGCACCGAGAGTGCGGCGCCGAACGAAGGAGGGCCGTGTCGATCTGGTCTGGAGTCCCTGGCGGCTCGGGGATACCGGTCGGACCGGATCGGAAGCGTTACGTGACGGGGCGCGTACTCGCTGGCGCGGACCGGCCGGGAAGGGCGGCCTTGCCGGTCAGATGGCGATCGAGGGCTGCGGTCACCCGCCGCCCCGCAGGAGGAGAGCACGTCGTGGTGCCTCAGCATGTCCAGTGGCGCACGTCCCCGGCGCGGTGTCCGCGATGACCGAAACGCCGACAACCGAACCGCTGACGACCGAACCCCCGGCGGCGCGCCGGGGATCGGCCCATTCCGCCCAGTCCGCGCACCGGCTGCGCGGTTTCCGTTCCTGGTGGGCGTCCACCGCCGAATGGCGCAACTGGCGACTGCCGGTCAAGGTCGCCGCCGTACTCGCGGTGCCGGCGATCGCCGCGATCGCACTGGGCGCGGTGCAGATCCGCGACGACGTGTCGCGGGCCAACCAGTTCGGCAACACGCAGAAGCTGATCACGCTGCGCGACTCGCTCATCCCGCTCGTGAACGACCTGCAGGCCGAACGCTGGCAGTCCGCGCAGAAACTCGGCACCACCATCCCGGTCAACATGGCGAACTACCAGAAGCTGACCGCCAGGGTGGACAAGGACGCCAGTGCGGTCAGCGACCTCGGCCGGCAGCTGCTCGACCCGGTGAGCGCGGCGGGTGTCCACTTCCAGGGACTCGTCGGCCAACTCGGCGGCCTGTCGTCGCTGCACAAACAGGCACTCACCGGCACCGGTGACACCGTCACCGTCACCTCCGCCTACGGCCAGATCATCAGCGCCGTCCTCGATCTGGACCAGGCGCTCACGCCGCAACTCGGCGACCCTGGACTGACCAGCCTCGCGCTGTCGCTCAACAACCTCGAGATCGCGCAGGAACAGGTCCGGTTACAGCAGACGATCGTCACGGTCGGCATCGCGCGGGGCAGCCTGCTGAACACCGAGCTGAGCACGGTGCAGTCCTCGGACGTGCTGCTGACCGACCGGTTGAACAACTTCCAGATCGGCGCCAGCCCGAACCAGCTCGACGAGTTCCAGCAGGCGGCCATCACCAACGATCTGAACGACCGGGAGCAACTCGCCCAGCAGGTGCTGGCCAACGGACTGACCCTGATGGTCGTGGGCAGCACCGGTCAGGGCACGAACTCGCTCGGCGTCGCGCCGGGTTCGTGGATCGCGGCGTCGGACGCGGCAGCCGGCCAGTTGACCAAGGTCGCGGGCGAGTTCGCCGACTCGCTGAAGAGCACGTCGGCCGACCTCAAGAACCAGGCCAGCAGCGCGGCCGTCACCGAGTCGGTGATCCTGCTCGCGATCCTGCTGCTGGCCGTCGGTGTCGGCGTGGTCGTCGGCCGCCACCTGTTGCGGTCGTTGGGCATCCTGCGGCGCACCGCGCTGGACGTGGCCGAGTACCGGCTGCCCGAGGTCGTGGCCAGCATCGACGCGGGCGACCTGACCGACCTGTCCATCGAACCGGTGCCGGTGCACACCCACGAGGAACTCGGCCAACTGGCCAGGGCGTTCGACGCCGTGCACGGCCAGGCGGTGCGGTCCGCGGTCGGCCAGGCCACGCTGCGCAGCAACCTGCGCAACATCTTCGTCAACCTGTCCCGGCGCAGCCAGGGCCTGGTCGAGCGGCAACTGCGGCTGATGGAACGGCTGGAGCGCAACGAGGAGAACCCGGAGCAGCTGGCCAACCTGTTCAAGCTGGACCACCTGGCCACCCGGATGCGCCGCAACAACGAGAACCTGATGGTGCTCTCCGGCGACGATCCGGCGCGCCGGTCCGGCGGCCCGGTGCCGCTGGCCGACGTGGTGCGGGCCGCGGTG